>NZ_JBHYPE010000072.1:0-25852 GCF_042746015.1 Streptomyces sp. NPDC058773 | reverse complement strand
ACCACAGCCCCGCGCAGCGGACCCCCGCCCGCCGCAGGCGACACGGCGAGGGCACCGCGAAGCGGGCCACAAACGGCGAGCAACCACCACGGCGGGAAAGCCGAAAACGTGGGAAGAAAAACCTACGCGTCGCGTAGGGATTGCCGCTGCCGCCCCAGCCCCTCGATCTCCAGCTCCACCACGTCACCGGCCCGCAGATACGGCTTGGGTTCCGGGTGGCCCATGGCGACGCCGGCCGGGGTGCCGGTGTTGATGATGTCGCCGGGGTGGAGGGTCATGAAGCGGCTTACGTAGCGGACCACTTCGGCGACGGGGAAGATCTGGTCGGCGGTGGTGCCGTCCTGCCGCAGCGTGCCGTTGACCCACAGTCGCAGGCCGAGGTTCTGCGGGTCGGGTACCTCGTCGGGGGTCACCAGCCAGGGGCCCAGGGGGTTGAACGTCTCGCAGTTCTTGCCCTTGTCCCACTGGCCGCCGCGTTCGATCTGGAAGGCGCGTTCGGAGACGTCGTGCGCCACGGTGTAGCCGGCCACCGCGGCCAGCGCCTCGGCGTCGGTCTCCAGGTAGCGGGCGGTCCGGCCGATGACGACGGCCAGCTCCACCTCCCAGTCGGTCTTCACGCTGCCGCGCGGGACCAGCACGGTGTCGTCGGGGCCGACGACGGTGTCCGGGGCCTTCATGAAGAGGATCGGCTCGTCGGGCGGCGTGGCCCCCGTCTCCCGGGCGTGGTCGTGGTAGTTCAGCCCGATGCAGACGATCTTGCCGATCCGGGCCAGCGGCGGGCCGGTGCGCAGCCCGGCCGTATCGAGCCGCGGCAGTTCGCCGGAGGCGGCGGCGGTACGGAGCCGCGTCAGCTTCTCCTCGTCGGCGAGCAGTGTTCCGTCGATGTCCGGCACCAGGGACGACAGGTCCCGCAGGACCCCGGTCCCGTCGAGCAGCGCCGGGCGTTCCGCCCCCACCGGTCCGACACGCAGCAGCTTCATCGGTTCAACTCCCGTGGTCGTAGGTCGGCCCGGAAGGGATCGTCCGGGCCGGCCGATGGGGGACGGCCATCGAGCGATTTGGCTGATCGTCCAAGAACGGGGTCCAGCCCGCAAGACCCCGTTCACGGACTGGACCGTTACCGAGAGGTAGTGCTGATCTGCTCGGAAGCCGGGTCGGCGGGCGGCGTGCCCGGGGCGGCGGACGGGCGGGAGCCGTTGCGGGAGGGGGCTCCGGCAGGGGAGTCGGCCCCGGCCCGGGAGCCGCCCCGCGCCTGCGAGTTGGCCCGTGCGCGGGCCGCCCGCTGACGCTCCGCGCGGCTCTTCGGCGCGCGCCGGTCCGCCCGCTGCGCTGCCGTACGCTGCCGCGCGGCACGCTCGCCCGGCGCCCCGTCAGCGGTCCCGGTCGCGGCCGTCGCCGCCGTGACCACCGGACCCGGGGCCTTGCGCCCAGCGGCGCCCGGCTTCCCGCCCGCCGGGCCGGTGCCGGCCTCCGCCGCCCCGCGGTCACGTCCCCGCGCCCGGTGCAGCAGCGCCCGCTCGCACGCCGTCCAGGTCGTCGTCGTGACCATGTACAGCCCGGCGGCCAGCGGCACCACCGCCACGGTGATCAGCGTGCCGAAGGACAGCAGCGGCATCACCTTGGCCATCGAGGCCATCCCGGGCACCGCGGCGCCGCCCGCGGCCGGCTGCGGGGTCTTCGCCATCGTGGCGCGGGCACGCCGGTAGTTCCAGGTGGCGACCGCCGCGACCAGCGCGAACAGGCCCAGGTAGACCAGCCCCTGCGGACCGAGGACACCGCCGTCGGCGAGCGCCTCGGTCCAGTGGCCGGCGAGCGGGGCGCCCAGCAGCGTGTGGTCCAGGAGGCCGCCGCTCCCGGTCGAGAACAGGTGGTACATCACGAAGAAGACGGGCAGTTGCAGCAGGGTCGGCAGACAGCCGGCGAGCGGCGAGGAGCCGGTCTCGGCGTAGAGGTCGGCCGTCGCCTTCTGCAGCCGCTCGGGGTTGCCCTTGTGCTTGCGCTGGAGTGCGGCGAGCTGTGGGGCGAGCGCCGTACGGGCCTTCTCACCGCGGGCCGCGGCGCGGGCGAGGGGGTGCAGTGCGCCGCGGACCCCCAGGGTGAACAGGACGATGGCGGCGGCCATGGCCGCGGTGCCGAAGAGCGGGGCGATCAACTCGGCGCCGTGCGCCAGCGCATCGCCGAGGAAGCCGAACATGGACATGGGTGAGCCCTCCACGGGTCTCGTCGTGCCGGGATGTGGATTCGGCGTGACGAGCCGCGCGGACGCGGGGAGACGGTACGGGGACCGGTGCGCCTACGCGGCCGTCGGGAGGGGACGGCCCGGTGCCCGGGGACGCGGGCGGCCGGCCGCGTCGGGATCGCGTTGTGGCAGGAACGCCGTGCGCCGCTCGCGGTCGCGGATGGCCGTACGGATACGGCCCGGTGGTACGGGCCGCGCGACGGCCGCGATCAGGAAGGCGCGGCACAGGAGCAGCAGCGCGGTGGTGGTCGCGACGGCGGTCAGGGCCGTGGTGAGACCGGTCTGGTTGAGCAGGAAGCCGGCGAGGACGAAGAGGAGCGCCGAGGTGTACAGGCGCCAGGAGTCGACGATGCGGTACATCCGGCGTCCTCCTCAGGTTGTCCGGTCGTCAAGACTTGTCGTCTTCCGCTCAAGAGTAGCCACAACTCTGGGCAGCCGCGGGGCCGGTGGGTAACTTGCCCTCCCTGCCGCCCGGGACGGCGGCGGACCAGGGGGACCAAGGGGGAACACCTAGGAGGTGCTGTGCGCGACATCAGCGTCCCGGCCCTGGCGGCTCCACTGCGGACCGGCGGTCTTGCCGACTCGGTCTTCGACACCGCCGCCCACCAGCCGGATTTCGCTCAGCTCGCCCGCCGCGACGACCAGACACCCGGCAGCTGGCAAGAGGTGTCGGCGGCGGAATTCCGCGACCAAGTCATGGCCCTGGCCAGGGGGCTGCTGGCGGACGGGATACGACCCGGCGCACGGGTCGCGCTGATGTCCCGTACGCGGTACGAGTGGACCTTGTTCAGCTATGCGGTGTGGGCGATCGGCGGGCAGCTCGTCCCGGTCTATCCGACCGCCTCGGCCGAGCAGCTGCGCGGCATCCTCGCCGGGGCGAAGGTCACCGCGGTCGTGGTGGAGAACGAGGCGCAGGCCATGACCGTGGCCGAGGCCTGCGACGAACGGGCCGCGCTGCGCCGGCTGTGGCAGCTGGACCTGGACTGCGTCCGGCGGCTGACCGAGGAGGGCACCCGGCTGACCGAAGCCGATGTGCACCGGCTGCGGCACGCGGTCGGCCCGGACGACATCGCGGCGATCGTCTACACCTCGGGGACCACCGGCCGTCCGCGCGGCTGCGTGATCACCCACGCCAATCTCGCCGCGGGCTGCGACACCCTCTACGCGGGCTGGGGCGGGCTGCTGGCCGCGCCCGGCGAACGCCCGTCGCTGCTGGCGTTCCTGCCGTTCGCGCACATCTACGGGCTGATGGTGCAGGTGGCGTGTCTGCGCGGCGGGGTGAAGCTCGCCCACCAGCCCGATGTGACCTCCGACGAACTGCTGCCGGCGCTGGCCTCGTTCCGCCCGACGTTCCTGTTCGCGGTGCCGTACGTCTTCGAGAAGATCTGCGCCCGCGCCCGGCAGGCCGCGGAACAGGCGGGCCGGCGGCGGACGTTCGACGCGGCGATGACGGTGGCGGTGCGCTATGCGGAGGCCCTCGCGGCACAGGCACAGGGCGGGCGCGGCCCCGACCCGTTCCTGCGGGCCCGGCACGCGCTCTACGACCGGCTGGTGTACTCCCGCATCCGGGAGCTGCTGGGCGGCAGGGTGCGGACCGCGGTCTCCGGCGGTTCACCGCTCTTCCGGGAGCTGGGGCTGCTGTTCTCCGGCGCCGGCATCACCGTCTACGACGGCTACGGCCTGACGGAGACCAGCGGCGCGATCACCGTGCAGCCGCCCGGCCGGGTGCGGTTCGGGACGGTGGGGCTGCCGCTGCCGGGCAGCGCGGTGCATCTGGCGCTGGACGGCGAGGTGTGGGTGCGGGGCGCGGTGGTGTTCGCCGGCTACCTCGACGAGGACGACGGGCCGGGCAGCGGGCTGTACGACGGCTGGCTGCCCACCGGCGACCTCGGGCACCTCGACGACGACGGCTATCTCGTCATCACCGGCCGCAAGAAGGACATCATCATCACCAGCAACGGCAAGAGCGTGGCCCCGCAGGGGCTGGAGCAGCGGCTGTGCGCCCATCCGCTGATCTCGCAGTGTGTGGTGGTCGGCGACAACCGGCCGTATGTGACCGCGCTGATCACGCTGGACCCGGAGGCCCTGGAGCACTGGCACAAGCTCCGCGAGGAGCCCGGCCGGGACAGCGGCGCGCCGACACCGGAGGAGCAGCTGGAGGCCGAGGTGCGGCGGGCGGTGTCGCGGGCGAACGCGTCGGTGTCCCGGGCCGAGTCGATCCGCGCGTTCCGGGTGCTGCCGGACGAGTTCAGCCAGGAAGCGGGGCTGGTGACGCCCTCGCTGAAGCTGCGGCGGGCGGCGATCGTACGGCGCTACGCGGCCGAGATCGAGGCCCTGTACGCCCAGGGGCGGCGCGAGGAGCCCGAGAGCCGGCAGGACCGGCGCAGATGGGCGGCGGAGAGCCTGTTCGCGCGCTGAGGACGCGCACGGGCCACCTCTGGACGGGCCCGGCCGGGCATACGGAAGCCGGCGCACGTCACCCGCATCCGGCCGGGCCCGCCCGCGGCACCGTAGCAGTGCCGCGGCGGGCCCGGCCGTTATTTGTCCAGGGGTGAGGACCCACGACTACGGGGCCGTCCCGGCGTTTAGCGTCCGGTGGCATTCCAGTACGGACGATCCTGGAGGCCCTGTGCGGTCCATCCTCAGCAATTCCGCAACATCCGGGCGGACCATCGCCACCGGACTGGTGGTCGCCGCGCTCGTGGCCACGCTCGCGGCGCTGCTGCTGCCCGTTCAGCTCTTCGGTGAGACCGCGTCCGCGGCGACCAACACGGTCACCTACGACGACGACGGCGGCGGCACGGTGAACACCCGTTACGGTCCGCTGACCGCGATGGACCGGGACTTCGTACGGAAGGTCAGACTGGCCGGCCTGTGGGAACTGCCCGCGGGCCGCCAGGCGCAGGAACGCGGGCAGACCGCGGCGGTCCGCAAGGCCGGCGCCATCCTCGTCGCCGGACACACCGAGCTGGACCGCAGGTCGATCGAGGCCGGGCGGGCGCTGGGCATCTCCCTGCCCAACCAGCCCAACACCGACCAGCAGGGCTGGCTGGCGCAGATGAACGCCGCCCAGGGCGACGACTTCGCCCCGACCTTCGCCGAGCTGCTGCGCCGCGCCCACGGCAAGGTCTTCGGCCTGGTGGCCCTGGTCCGCGACCAGACCAAGAACTCGATGGTGCGCTCCCTTGCGAACCGGGCCAACGACGTCGTCCTGCAGCACATCACGGCGCTGGAGAAGACCGGCGGCGTCGACTTCAACACCCTGCACAGCAGCTAGGCCACGGAGCCCCGCATGTCACGGCGGCGTCGCCGGCCCGGACGACGGCGGACACCCCCGCCCACGGCGGGGGACGCACCGCGCCCACCACCCCGCGAACCGGAAGACACGACACCCGCACCAACCGACACCCCTCACATCGGACGAAGCGAAGTGATCCCATGAGGCAACGGCAACAGGCCCATAAACGCTCGCGTTTGACGAACAGAATGCTGATCGGCGCCACCGCCCTGCTGCTCGGCGGCGGCGGTCTCGCCGCCTACGCCACCACGGCGCTGGCGGGCAGCAACGCCCCGGACGCGTCCACCGGCCATTCCCAGCGCACCGCGAGCGCCTTCACGCTCTCCTGCCCCGATGTGGGCGAACGGCTGCGCCAGGTGCCCCGCAGCGCCAAGCTCCCGGTCTCCAAGGGGCTGTCGTCGCTCGACAAGCAGGTGCACGACGCGTACCACTCGATGATGGGCGGCAGCGGCGACAACGTCCTCAGCGGGCTCAAGACGAAGCGGGAGCGGACCATCAGGATGATGGTCACCGCGATCGCCAAGGACGCCAAGCGGCCCGCCTACCTGCTCAAGATGAGCGGCTGCACCATGAAGCCCGTCAGCGAGGGCGCGGGCGAGGGCGGCAACGACTCCACGAAGTCCGTGCAGGACGGCTGGTACCAGGGCCAGACCCCGCAGAACCAGACGCAGGGGGAGACCCAGGGCCAGACCCAGGACCCCGGGCAGGTGCAGGGCCAGGACCCGGGCCAGGCGCAGGACGGCGGGCAGCAGCAGGGCCAGCCCGGCGGCCCGTCCCCCGACGACTTCGTCGACATCAACGACGTCCAGCCGAACGCGGACGCCCCGCCGTTCGCCGCTCCCAAGGGAGGCAACGCCTCCACCGGCACCTTCACCACCGAGTGCGGCCGCAATGAGGACGGCCACTTCAACTCCGACAACGTCATCGTGACCCCGGGCGTCAGCAACGGCGCCCACCACACCCACGACTACGTCGGCAACAAGGCCACCGACGCCTTCGCCGACGACAACAAGCTCGCCGCCTCCGACACCACCTGCAACAACGGCGACCAGTCCACCCACTACTGGCCGGTGCTGCGCAAACTGGACGGCAACGCGGAGCAGAAGCCGGGCGCCGCGCAGGACGCCAACGTCGGCACCACGCTGACCCCGGCGACGGTGACCCTGACCTTCCGGGGCAGCCAGGCCGGCCAGGTCCAGGCGATGCCGCGCTTCCTGAAGATCATCACCGGCGACGCCAAGGCGTTCACCAACGGCACCAAGAACGCCAACGCCTCCTGGAGCTGCACCGGCTTCGAGGACCGGCAGCTGAAGGACAAGTACCCGCTGTGCCCGGAGGGTTCGCAGGTCGTGCGCACCTTCGCGTTCCAGAACTGCTGGAACGGCCGGGACATCGACAGCGGCAACCACCGCGACCACATGGCGTTCTCCGACCAGAACGGCACCTGCCCGCAAGGCTTCCAGGCGGTCCCGCAGCTGGTCCAGCGGATCACCTACGACGTCCCGCAGGGCCAGAGCTTCGCGGTGGACAGCTTCCCCGAACAGCTCCACAAACCGGTGACCGACCACGGTGACTTCATCAACGTGATGCCGGACAACCTGATGAGCAAGGCGGTCGACTGCATCAACGGCGGCCGCGACTGCACCTGACGGAGCCGCCGGCAGCCCCTGGTGGCTTCCCTGATGGACCCTGGGGCCCCTTGGGGGTACGTCCCCTAAGGGGCCTGTGGGCCCCCTGGACCGGCCAACGCGGTGGGGGCGGGGGGAATTCCCGGGGGATGAGGAACGCGGCGCAGAGGCCCGTTCCGGGAGTCCGGGGCGGGAGGACGCAGTCGAGCCCGCTCCGGACTCCCGGAACGGGCCGCGCGACGGCCGGGGCCGGACTCCCGGGGCGGCAATGCGAAGGCACCGGCCCGGACTTCCCCGACGCGACGAAGCGGGTGGGCACACGCCGGGCTCACCGGACGGGAGGACGCAGTGCGCCCCAGGCGACCCGGACGGGAGGACGCAGTGGCCCCGCCACGGGCTCCCCGGGCAGGTCGGCGCAGTGGCTCCGGTCCGGGCTCCCCGGACCGGCGGACACCCCGGCGCCTCCACCCCGGCTCCCCCGGTTCCCCCGGCTTCCCCACCAGGACAACCCAATGGCCCCGACCCGGATTTCCCGGGCGGGGCCACTGGGGTGCGCCGTGGTGCCGGCGGAGTGCCGGCGGTGCGTCGCCGGACCGTACGGCGGTCAGCTCAAGGGGCGCGGTGGTTCATCCGTCGGCTTCCTCAAAGACCGTTGACGCGGGCCTCACGGGCCATGCCGAGCGGGCGTATGGAGGACGCGACGGCGCGGGCGCGGCGGCCGGCCCGTGCGCGGTAGCTGCGGACGTGGGCCATCAGACGCCGGCTGCGCAGCGCCATCTCCAGCTCGAAGCGGGTGCGCGGATCGCGCAGCACCGGCCCGAAGAGCTTCTCGATCTGCCGCAAGCGGTACCGGACCGTCTGGGGGTGCACATGCAGCAGTTTGGCCGCCTCGGGGGCGCCGCCGCCCTCCAGCCACGCCAGCAGCGTGACTTCGAGCCGTTCGCTCTGCCGGGGCGTCAGTTCCTCCAGTGGGCCGAGCCAGCGGGAGGTCAGGGCGTCCGCCAGCGACTCGTCCTGGAGCAGCAGCAGCGCCGACAGATGGTCGTCGACGAACGCGGGCCGCGACTCGGGGCCGACCCGGCTGGGGGCCAGCGTCAGCAGATACCGGGCCCACCGCAGCGAGGAGGCGGTGTCGGTGGCCGGCACCACGTGACCGACCGCCGCGGGGCGGCCCTTGAGCGCCGCCTCCAGGCGGGCCCGGGTCTGGGTGGCCGGGTCGGGCACGAACAGACAGGTGTAGCCCTCGACGTTGCCGATGAGGGCATGGCCCAGCGCCGCGGCGAGTTGGGCCGCCTCGGCGGGGGTCGCGAGAACGACGGCCTGGAGGGTGTCGGGCACCGGCCAGCCCGCCGCACGGGCCAGTTCGTGCAACCCCTCCTCGGGTACCTCTCGTTGGCCGGCGAGCACATCGAACAGGTCCTGTCGCGCCCGGGCCACGGGCATCGGTGTGACAACCGAGGGCACTGCCGGAGGTTTACTTTCCGACTCTTTTTGGTACCCCAGAACTGTCAGCAAGGCCTGTTCAAGTGCCCAATGTGCGTCTTCTACGGGAGTATCCCCGAGAAGTGCGGACAATGCGGGAAATCCGCGTTGCAACTCCGCGACCAACTTCTCGGCGAGATCCGGGAGTTCATTTCTCACTACCCGGTTCCACTCGCCGCGGGGACGCGACCAGATGCGGTTCAGGAGATCACACATCGCTACCTCGATCCTGGCGGGGATGCGGCTGGTACAGGGGATTGGCGCTTCCCCGTGCGCCTGAGTCGGCATCATCCGGAGTCCCCCCGCGCGACCGCGATGCCAGTGCAGGAATTTGTCACAGCGCGATAAACCTTACGAAAGCCTGAACGCGTTCGGAGATGCTTTTGCACATCCGGATTACGGCCCTGCGTATCCAGCCGGTTACAGAATGTTCAGTGTTACCGGGGGTCACCCGAACAAAAGCGACGGGCAAATAGCACCCCCGGGAGATTTCATAGAAATTCGCATCCCGCACCCGTGCCCCGACACCGGGAGGTCCGATGTCCGCACCGCGTCTGCAGAGCCGCCGCGCCGCACACCGCGCCCGGCCCTCGCCTTCTGTGCCCCGCCCCCGGCGCCCTCCGAACGAACCCGGCCCGCCGGACCGGCGGGCCCCCGGCGGCGGCTTCGCCGGAACCGCCGTACTCCGTCCGGCGCTTCCGGCCGCACTGCTGCTCTTCCTCGCCGTCACGCTGCACTCCGGCGCGGCGGACACCCTCATGCGCTTCCTGGACTTCGGCGCCGGAGTCCTCGCGCTGGTCTCGCTGTCGGTCACCGTGCTGTGGGGCCTGGCCGCCACCGACCGGATGGTGCTGCACTCGGGCCACCGGCTGCTCGCCCAGGCCGTGCACCGCGGCACCGCCGTCGCCGGCCTCGGCTTCCTCGGCCTGCACATCTGGGTGAAGATAGCCGAGGACCACACCAGCACCGCGGCCGCCGCGGTGCCGTTCACCGACGTTGCCCGCCCGGGGCTGATCGGCCTGGGCACGCTCGCCGCCTACACGTTCATCGCCGTCGCGGTGACCGGCGCGGTACGCGGCGCCTTCACCGGACTGACCGGAGCCCGCTGGTGGCGCGCGCTGCACATGTGCGCCTACCTCGCCTGGGGACTCGCCCTGGTGCACGGCCTCAAGTCCGGCCGTGCGGCGGCCGGCTGGGCCGTCGCCGGATATGCCATCTGCCTCACGGGGGTGGCCGTACGACTCGCCCTGCGGCTGCGCGACGCACGCAGGAACACAGGAGAACTCCCATGACCGCCCCCGCCCCCACCCAACTGCTGCCGGCCCTCGCCGAGGCGGAGCCCGTACCGACGCTGGCGTCCTTCGGACCGCCGCGGCTGCTGGCCGGCCTCGACGAGATACCCCGGATGGACCGGGTGGCCCACCTGTCCCGGCACGGCAGCCTCCCCCAGCTCACCTCCCAGGAGCTGGTGGCGCTGGCCGAGGACATCGATCTGCGCGGCCGCGGCGGTGCGGGCTTCCCCTTCGCCCGCAAGCTGACGGCCGTCCTCGACGGGATGCAGCGCGCGGACGGCAAGGGCGCGGTGGTCGTCAACGGCAGCGAGGGCGAGCCCAGTTGCCTCAAGGACACCGCGCTGCTGCTGCACGCCCCGCATCTGGTGCTGGACGGCGCGCTGCTGGCCGCCGACGCGCTCGGCGCCCAGGAGGTCGCTCTGGGGGTGACCCGTACGGACGTCCTGACCTCCGTGCAGCGCGCCATCGACGAACGCGGCCCGGTCCGGCCGGCTTTACGGGTCACCCTCCTCACCGAGCGGTTCGTCACCGGTGAGGGCTCCGCCATGACGAACGGGCTGGGCGGCGGCCCCGGCCTGCCCTCGGGCCGCAAGATCCGCTCCAGCGAGCGCGGCCTGAACGGTGTGCCGACCCTGCTGTCGAACACCGAGACCTACGCCCAACTGGCCGTGGCCGCCCGCCTCGGCGCGCTCGGCTACCGCACCACCGGCCTGCCCACCGAGCCCGGCACCCTGCTGCTGACCGTCGCCGGCAACCGGGTCGTGGAGGTCCCCTACGGCGTCTCGCTGGCCCGGGTGCTGGCACTGTGCGGCATGGACCAGGGGCAGGGCGTGCTGATCGGCGGCTACCACGGCACCTTCATCTCCCCGGCGGACGCGCTGACCGCGAACCTGTCGAAGGAGTCGCTGGCCGAGTACAACGCGGTACTCGGCGCCGGGGCGGTGCTGCCGATCCCGTACGACACCTGTCCCGCGGGGGAGACGGTGCGCGTGGCGCAGTGGATGGCCGCCGAGTCCGCCGGCCAGTGCGGGCCCTGTGTGCTCGGCCTGCCCGCGCTCGCCGACCAGCTCGACCGCGCCGTACGGGGCGGCGGGGAGAGCGCCCTGGAGGCCGTACAGGCGCGTATGCGGGCCGTGGAGAAGCGCGGCGCGTGCAGCCACCCGGACGGCACCGCACGCTTCGTCGCGTCGGCGCTCCGGTCCTTCCCGGAGGAATTCGAGCGCCATGCGCAGGGGTTCGGCTGCGGCCGCCCGGTGACCGGGGCCCTGCCGGTCACGGGGAATCCGCCGCTGGCCGTCACCGCCCCCGCCCCCGCCCCGGAGCGGGCGCCCGCGCCGCCGCAGGAACGGCTGCTGGTCGACTGGACGCTGTGCCGCGGCCACGGCCTGTGCGCCGACGTCGTGCCCGGCGTCGTGAAGCTCGGCGCGGACGGCTATCCGCAGTCCGCCAGCATGCCGCTGCCGGCCCGGATGCGGCGCCGCGCCCAGCTCGCGGTGCGCCGCTGCCCCGCGCTCGCAATGCGGGTACAGGGCGGCAACTGACGTACCACGCAGGGCTTTTGCGCCCGGAGAAAATTCTTCGGTGCCGTTGAACGCCCGGCCCCCCGCAGCGCGTATTCCCCGGGCGACGGCACCCCGCCGGCGCCCGGTCGGGAGCGGAGCGGGCGCCCGGACGGGCAACTCGGTCACCACCTCAGCAAGCCACGGAACCACCCATCGGCAGAGGAGACATCATGATCAATCGACGTCGTGCGGCGCTCGCGGCCGCCGCGGTCGCCACCCTGGCACTGACCACCGCCTGCGGCAGCAGCGGCACCCAGAGCGCCCCCGGCACCACCAGCGCGGACAACGTCCAGCCCGCCGGCCAGGGCACCAACGCCTACGGCTCCTCCGGCGGTTCGGGCGACAACGGCTACGGCGGCCAGGCGGGCGGCACCGAGGCGGGCGGCAAGGCCCCCAAGGCCGCGCCCGCCGCCGGAAAGCTGAAACTGAACCAGGACGCCAAGATCGGCACGATCGTGACCGACGCCAAGGGCATGACCCTCTACCGCTTCGACAAGGACACCCCGGACCCCGCCAAGTCCAACTGCAACGGGTCCTGCGCCACCACCTGGCCCCCGGTCCCCGCCAACGGCGCCAACGCCCCGGCCGGTATCGACAAGAGCAAGCTGGGCTCGGTCACCCGCGCCGACGGCGTCAAGCAGCTCACCATCGGCGGCTGGCCCGCCTACCGCTACATCAAGGACACCCAGGCCGGTGACACCAAGGGCCAGGGCGTCGGCGGCACCTGGAACGCGCTGGCCCCCGACGGCAAGAAGGCCGGCACCCAGGAGCCCTCGGACGTCTCGGTGTTCAACCACCCCGACCTCGGCGGCATCCTCGTCGACGGCAAGGGCCGCACCCTCTACCGCTTCAACAAGGACAGCGCCTGGCCGATGAAGTTCGGCTGCAACGACGCCTGTCTGGACACCTGGAAGCCCGCCAAGCCCGCCGACCGCTCCAAGCTCAAGGGCATCGCCCCCAAGCTCATCTCCACCGTCACCCGCCCCGACGGCACCCGTCAGCTGGCCGTCGACTGCTGGCCGGTCTACTGGTTCACCGGCGACGAGCAGCCCGGGGACATCAACGGCCAGGGCAAGATGGGCCTGTGGTTCGCGGTCTCCAAGGAGGGCAAGAAGGTCACGACGACACCGGAGGGCTGACCGGACCGCCCCGCGACGGCACCCCGTCGCACGGGAACTCGTCCTCCAGCGCCAGCACCTCGGCGTCCGCCCGCGCGTCCGCGGCGCGCGGCCCCAGCCAGGTGACCAGGAGCGCCACCGCCACATTCACGGCGAGCCCGACGAGCCCCGCGTTCATCCCCCACACCGGGTCGTGTCCCCCGAAGACCAGGACACAGACCAGCGTGAAGCCCGCCACCAGGCCGCTCACCGCGGCGTGCAGCGTCAGCCGCCGCCACACCAGCCCCAGCAGCAGCATCGGCACGAGCTGCGCCATGCCCTCGTACGAGATCAGGGACAGCCGGACGAGGGTCTCGGGGGCGGTGTAGGTCAGCAGCAGCGCCAGCGCCCCGGCCACCACCACGACCAGCTGCGACCACAGCTTCTGGCGACCGCCGGTCCCCCCTCCCCCGTCCGCGGGGGCCGCCCCGGCCGCGCCCTTGTTGAGACGAGGGATCGCGCCCAGCACGCTCCTCCCCCACATCGTGCCGATGACCAGCATGAACACGGCCATCGGCACGATGGAGGAGAGGGCGGCGGCCACCCCGACCAACCCCACGGCCCAGGCCGGAAGGGAGTCCACCACCATCTTGAACAGCGCCAGATCGGAGTCCGCGCCGGCCAGGCCGGGCACCACGAACAGCGCCGCCATCCCCAGCAGCATCGGCACGAACAGCAACACGTTGTAGAACGGGAGGCAGAGGGCGTTGCGGCGCAGCGCCTCCGCGTTGCGGGCGCCGAGATAGCCGGCCACGGTCGTCGGGAAGATGACCACGGTCAGGGAGTTGACGAGGGTGGTGGTGACGAACCACACCTGGCCCAGTCCGCCCGAGGCGTGCCCGGGGAACGTCAGCCACTGCGGCTTCTCGGCGACGATCCGGTCCAGGAAGGGCCCGTAGCCGCCGAAGTAGTGCAGCGGCACATAGACCGCGAGGAAGCCGAGGGTGCCGATGACGAGGACGTCCTTGAGCACCGAGACCCAGGCGCTGCCACGCAGCCCGCTGATCACCACGAAGCCGGTGGTGACCGCGAAGCCCAGGAAATAGGCCCAGTTGATGCTGATGGCGCCGTAGGAGAGGGTCGAGACGACCACGCCCATGCCGGTGATCTGGAGCTGGATGTAGGGCAGCAGACAGACCGTGGCGAGCAGGGCGACGGCGGCGCCGAGCCAGGGCGCGCGGTAGCGGTGCGCGATCATGTCGGTGATCCCGACCAGTCCGTGCCGGCGGGCGTAGGCCCACAGCATCGGCCCGACGACGTACCCCAGTGCATAGCCGCATGACATGTAGGCCAGGACGTAGAGCACCGGGGCACCGAACCGGTAGCCCCAGCCGGCCGCGCCGAGATAGCTGAAGCTCGTATAGCTCTCACCGGCCATCAGCACCCAGATGAAGACGGTGCCCAGGCTGCGGCCGCCCACCGACCACTCCGCGAGCCCCGCGGGCCTCCCCCGTTCCGTGCGCTTCCCCCGCACCGCGAGCAGGCCGAGGACGACGGTGAGCACCATGAAGCCGCCGAAGACGGCGGTGGAGACGGCGGCGTTCATATCCGACTCCGCGCCCGGTCGCCGCGCCGGGCCAGCCACACCGCGAGCGGCGTGGCCAGCGTCGCCAGCAGCATCCAGAAGAACAGGAACGGCAGCCCGAGCACGGTCGGGGTGACCCGGTTCACCAGCGGCAGCACCACCAGGAACAGCACATACGGCAGCAGCAGCCACAGCAGCGCGGGACGCCTTCTCGAACCCGGGGGCCGGTCACCGGAGGTCTGATTTCGCACGAGTCGAGAGCCTAGGGCGTTGCGCAGGGTCGCCGGGCCGCGCTCACCGGGACTGTGTCGACCGCAACACGGCCCAGACCACCAGCCGGTAGGTGGAGGTGTACTCCGGCGTACAGGTCGTCAGGGTCAGGTAGGAGCCGGGGGCGGTGAAGCGGTAGGCGGGGTGCACGGCGCTGTACGGGACCGCGGCGAGGACCGTGCCGTCGCCGGGGGTGGTCCGGGGCAGGGTGCGCCGCACGGTGTAGGTGTAGCGGGCCTCGGCGGTGTCGACGAGGACGGTGTCGCCGGGGCGCAGCCGGCCGAGGCGGCGGAACGGCTCGCCGTGGGTGTTGCGGTGCCCGGCCAGCGCGGCGTTGCCGGCCCGGCCGGGCTGCGCGCTGTGCGGATAGTGGCCGACGTAGCCCCGGTTGAGGACCGCGGACTTGCCGACCCCTTCGGCGACGGGGGCGGTGAGCCCGATCCGGGGGATGCGCAGGACGGCGTAGGCGCGGTTCTCCGGGGGCGCCGGTGTCCGGCTCCCGGCGCGGTGGGCGGGCGGGCCGGACGGCGGGGTGCTCGGGGCGGTCCGCGCGCCCGTGCGGGCGTCCCCGGGCGCCGGGTCCGGGCCGGGCGCCGGCGGCCGGGCGTCCCACTGCCGCTCCAGCCGGCCCACCTGGTCCCGCGCCGCGTCCTGCGCCTGACGGTTCGTCCACCACAGCTGGTGGACGACGAGCAGCAGCAGGACGGCGCCGAGCGTCACCGCCAGCTCCGCCCCCGTCCACAGCGCCCGCACGGCACCGGAGCGGCGGGGGCGCCGCCCCTGCACGACTACCGGTATCCGCTCCCGCACGCGGGCACGGTAAGCCCTGCGGGCGCAGGTCTCCAGAGGCGTGCGGGCACCGTCCGGCCGGTCGGGGTCAGCCGCCGAAGGCCTGCGAGACGGCGTAGATGCACAGCCCGGCCAGGGCGCCGACGACGGTGCCGTTGATGCGGATGAACTGGAGGTCCCGGCCGATGTGCGCCTCGATCTTCTTCGAGGTGTGCTCGGCGTCCCAGCCCGCGACGGTGTCGCTGATCAGGGAGGTGATCTCGCTCTGGTAGGTCGTCACCACATAGACGGCCGCGCCCTCCAGCCAGCCGTCCACCTTGGCCTGCAGCCGCTCCTCGCCGGCCAGCCGCCGGCCCAGGGACAGCAGCGCCGCCCGTACCCGCAGCCGGAGTTCGCTGCGCTCGTCCTCGGCGGCGGCGACGATCAGCGCGCGGATCGAGCCCCAGGCCGAGGCGATCAGATCCTGCACCTCGGCGCGCCCCAGCACCTCGGACTTCAGCCGCTCGACCTTGGCCCGGGTGCCGGGGTCGGACTGCAGATCGTCGGCGAAGTCCCGCAGGAAGCGGTCGATCGCGCCGCGCGCCGGATGCTCGGGCATGTCCCGCATCTCGGTGACGAAGCGCAGCAACTCCTTGTAGACCCGGTCGCCCACCTTGCGGTCGACGAACCGCGGGGTCCACCCCGGTGCGCCGCCGGAGACCGCGCTCATGACGGAATCGCCGTGCAGGACCAGCCAGTCGTGGGCGCGGGCGACGAGCAGATCCACCACCCGGCGGTGGCCGCCCTCCGCGACGACCTTGTCCAGCAGGGTGCCGAGCCCCGGCGCGATCTCCTGGGCGTCCGCGCGGCGGGTGATGGCCTCACCGACCACCGCCTGCACATCGGAGTCGCGCAGCACGGTCAGCGCGCCGCGCAGCGCGGTGGACAGCTCGGCGGTGACCCGGTCGGCGTTCCTGGGCTCGGCGAGCCAGCCGCCGAGCCGCCGGCCGACGCCGACGGAGCGCAGCCGGCGGCGGACGACCTCGGCGGAGAGGAAGTTCTCCCCGACGAAATCACCCAGACTCTGCCCCAGTTGGTCCTTTTTGGTGGGAATGATCGCGGTGTGCGGAATCGGCAGCCCCATCGGCCGCTTGAACAGCGCGGTGACCGCGAACCAGTCGGCCAGCGCACCGACCATCCCGGCCTCCGCCGCCGCCGCGACATATCCCGTCCAGCCACCCGCCCCGGCGGATCCGGCCCATTTCGCCAGGACATAGACCACGGCGACGGCCAGCAGCAGGCCCGTGGCCAGCGCCTTCATCCGGCGCACCGCGCGCCGGCGCTCCTCGTCGGCGACACCGGCGGCGAACCCGCCCGGCACCGGCCCGGCCGCCACCGGCGCCCGCTCCGTCTTCGGCGCCGTGTCCGCTCCTGTGCGTTCCATCCGCTCCACCGCTCCCACCGTGCCCCCGCCGTTCCTACGGCCTATCCTGCTCCGCACGTCGGCCACCGTCAGGCCGTCATCCCACTGTGACCTACTCCTGGAACGAACCACGAGTTCCCCGCGTCCATGACGTGGAGGCATCGAGCGGGGCGCCGGGCGGCGCTCCCGAGGTCCGTGGGATCATGAAGGACCGATCGGACCGCAACGGTGCCGCTGATCATCCGCTGCCCTTGCCCGCCCGGAGCGTGCTGCTCCGCTTTACCCAGGAGACCCCTCCCGCATGAAGAAAAGTGTGGGTTACTCCCTGCTCGCCGGTCTGGCAGCAGTGGTGGTGCTGATCTCGACCGCGATATTCGTCGGCTTCGGCGGCGAGAGCGGCGGTCCGGGCAGCTCCCCGCACAAGCCCCGCGACCCCGCGGCCCCCGCGGTCTCCGGCCAGTGGGTCGGTACCTGGTCGGCGGCCGCCGCGGCGGCCGAGCCCGGCACCCTGAACGGCTACGCGGGGATGTCGATCCGCAACGTCGTGCACACCAGCGTCGGCGGCTCCGGCGTCCGCATCCAGCTGTCCAACCTCTACGGCACCCGCCCGCTGGTGGTCAGCCATGCCTCGCTGGCGCTGGCCGCGGCCCCCAGCAACCCCACCGCCGCCAGCGGCACCATGCGCCGGCTGTCGTTCGGCGGGAAGCCCGCGGTGACCATCCCGGCGGGCGGCGCGGTCACCAGCGACCCGACCCGGCTGAAGGTGCCCGGCGACGCGGACCTGCTGGTCACCACCTACTCGCCGTCCCCCTCGGGCCCCGCCACCTACCACCCGTACGCCCGGCAGACGTCCTACCTGGCGCGCGGCGACCGGGCCGAGGACGCCACCGGCGCCGCCTACACCGAGCAGAGCCCGTACTGGCGGTACCTGACCGGCGTGGACGTCTGGAGCACCCAGGCCCGCGGCTCGGTCGTCGCGATCGGCGACTCGATCACCGACGGCATCACCTCCACCGCCGGCGCCAACCACCGCTGGACGGACTTCCTCGCGGCCAGGCTGCGCAACGAGCCCGGCGCGCCCCGCTACGGCGTCCTCAACCAGGGCATCAGCGGCAACCGGCTGCTGGTCAACGGCAGCAAGTTCTCCCCGAACAACGGGCCCAGCGTGCTGTCCCGGCTGGAGCGCGACGCGCTGTCCCGTACCGGGGTGAAGGCGGTGATCGTCGAGATCGGGCTGAACGACCTGTTCAAGACCCCGCGCCAGCTCGACCCGGAGAAGATCGTCGCCGGTATGCGGCAGATCGTCCGCGAGGCACACGGCCGCGGACTGCGCGTCACCGGCAGCACCCTTACGCCGTTCGGTGGCCACCGCGGCTACTCCGACCAGCTGAATTCGGTACGGGAGCAGGTCAACCGGATCATTCGCTCCGGCACCGTCTACGACGAGGTCGTGGACTTCGACAAGGCCCTCCGCGACCCCACGGCACCGGTACGGCTGCGCCCCTCCTACGACTCCGGCGACCACCTCCACCCGAGCGACGAGGGCTTCCGCGCCATGGCCAACGCCGTCAACCTCACCCACCTCAAGCAGTCGGCCCCGGCCGCGCTGTAACCCTGACGGAGCAGCCCGGGGCCTGTCTAGTCCAGCTCCCTCCGCCGTTCCTCCTTGAGGCGGCGGCGTTCCTCCTTCTGGCGGCGGCGCTCGGCGCGGGGGAGTTTGCGTTCGACGCCGACACCGCCCATCAGGGCCAGGCCCTTGACGATGAGGCGGGGCGCGCCGGGTTCGAGCGGGGTCTCGTCCTCGCGGGCATCGAAGCCGCCCATGATGCCGATTCCGCGCATCTCGACCTCGACGCCGGGCGGCACCACGATGTTCACCCCGCCCATGAGCGCCCAGCAGGTGATGACGATCTCCGGGCCGGCGAACTGCGCCTCGCGCAGGTCCATTTCGCCGCCGCCCATGAAGCAGACCGCCGTGAAGCGACGGCCGATCGTCCAGCGGCCCTTGCGCTGGAAGCCGCCCAGGATGCCGATGCCCGCCGTGGAACCGTCCGTGCCGCTGACGATCCGCTCCGACCAGGCCGCCGTCGCCCCGCTCTCCTTGCGCAGTGACAGGGGCGCCGGGGCCTGCGCGGCGGCCGGCAGGTCGGCGGTGAGCGGCTCCAACTCCCCGTACGTGCGGGCCCGGTACGCCGCGTCGAGCCGCTCGTCGAACTCCTCCATCGCCAGCCGCCCCTCCGCCAGGGCGTCCCGCAGGATCTCGGCGACCCGCTCACGGTCGGTGTCGGAAGCGCGCAAATCCGGGAGGTCTTCAGCCATACCGACAGATTAGAGGGCGTCGCCCGTATTGCGGCCGCTCCCGGCGACATCCCGCCGGGCCCCGCCGCCCGCGTACAGCTCGGCGATCAGGGTCTCGATGTCCGGCTCCCGCACCGACAGGTCCACCAGCGGACAGCGGGCGGCGACCGCCGCGACCAGCGGCGCCGCACTCTGCGACGCCGGGAACGCCAGCCACTGCCGGGGCCCCTCCACCCGGACCGTACGGGCGCCCGGTACCCCCTCGATCGGCGGCAGTTCCCGCGCCAGGTCCACCACCAGCGTCCGCTCGCCCTCGCCGGCCGCCCGCAGCCCGTCGAGGCCGCCGTCGTAGACCGAGTGACCGTGGTCGATGACGATCACCCGGCGGCACAGCTGCTCGATATCGGTCAGGTCATGGGTGGTCAGCAGGACCGTGGTGCCCCGCTCGGCGTTCACCTCGCGCAGGAACTCCCGGACCTTCGCCTTGCTGATGACGTCCAGCCCGATGGTGGGCTCGTCCAGGTACAGCACCTCCGGGTCGTGCAGCAGCGCCGCCGCGATGTCGCCGCGCATCCGCTGGCCCAGCGACAGCTGCCGTACCGGCACGGCCAGCAGCGGCCCCAGGTCCAGCAGTTCGACACAGCGCTCCAGATTGGCGCGGTAGGCGGCGTCCGGGACCCGGTACATCCGCCGCACCAGCTCGTAGGAGTCCCGCAGCGGCAGGTCCCACCACAGCGTGGTGCGCTGCCCGAAGACCACCCCGATCCGGCGGGCCAGCCGGGTCCGCTCCCGCGCCGGGTCGATGCCGGCGACCCGGAGCCGGCCGCCGCTGGGCACGAGGATGCCCGTCAGCATCTTGATCGTGGTGGACTTCCCGGCGCCGTTCGGCCCGATGCAGCCGACCATCTCGCCGCGCGGCACCCGGAAGGAGAGACCGTCGACGGCCCGGACCTCCCGGCGCACCCGCCGCAGCCGGCCCGCCCGGCGCCGTACCGAGAAGACCTTCTCGACCCCGTCGACCTCGATCAGCTGTTCCGCAGCGGCTCCACCGCTCATCACGCCCACTCCTCTCCCGTTCCGGCCGTGTCCCGTACGCGTCGTGCCCGCCGCCCGCCCCATGAGGCGCCGTCAGCTGCCCGTGCTCCGGTAGGCCCGCAGCCCCGTCCGCCACGCCAGCCCCGCCCCGGAACACATCAGCGCCGCCACCACCGGCCCCAGGAAGTCCACCCAGCCCGGCAGCCCCAGCGGGTCGGGGCGGCCCAGCAGCCGCAGCGCGGGCAGCCAGTTCACGAAGGCCAGCGGCACGAGGTAGGTGACCCCGCGCACCAGCTCCTTGGCGAACACCGTCGGCGGGTACTGGAGCAGCGCATTGCCGCCGTAGGTGAAGGAGTTCTGCACCTGGGCCGCGTCCTGCGCCCAGAACTGGAAGGCGGCCCCGGCGGTGAAGACCGCCGCGAAGATGGCCGTACCGCACACCGCCATCAGCGGCACCATCAGTACCCGGCCCGCCGTCCAGTCCACCTCGACCCGGGGCAGCGCCCAGCCGAGCACCAGCAGCGCCTGGGTGATCCGGCCCACCCGCCGCAGCGCGAACCGGTCCGCCGCGATCTGCGCGAAGACCGGTACGGGGCGCAGCAGCAGGGTGTCGAGGGTGCCGTCCCGGATCCGCAGGCCCAGCCCCTCGATGCTGCCCAGCAGCAGGTCCGCCAGGCCCAGCGCGATCCCGGACGTCCCGTACAGGAAGGCCACTTCGGGCAGCGAGAAGCCGCCGAGCGCGTCGATCTGCGAGAACATCAGCATGATCGCGACAAAGTCCAGCGCGTTCGCCGCGAAGCTGCCGACCGCCATCATCACGAACGAGGCCCGGTAGGCCAGGGTGGCCCGCACCCACATCCGTACGATCAGCCCGTACGCGGCCAGCCCCTGCACCACCGCCCGGCCGCGCCCGGACCGCACCGCCGTCCGTGCTCTAGCCACCGTGCACCACCACCTTGCGGGTCGCCGCCGACTGCACCAGCCGGCCCAGCGCCAGCAGCGCCGCCGCCCACACCGCCTGGAAGACCAGCCCCCGCACCAGCCCGTCCCCGGTGCGGACACCCATCAGCACATCGGCCGGCACCTGCAGGACCGCCGCCCACGGCAGCAGCTGGACGGCCTCCCCGAAGCCGCCGGGGAAGACCCGCAGCGGCAGCACCATCCCCGTGAAGAACATCCCGGCCAGCCCGCTGATCATGGCCAGCCCCGACCCGTCGAGCAGCCAGAACGACGCCAGCGCGACGAGGTACCGCAGCGCGAAACTCACCAGCACCCCGAACAGCACCGACAGCAGAAAGCAGCCCCAGGTCAGCGCGTCGCCGGGCAGCGCCAGCGGGAAGGCCAGCGCGCCCACCGCCAGCGGCACGGCCCCGCGGCCGATCAGCTGCAGCCCGGCCCGCCCCAGATCCGCGGCCAGCCACCACAGCTGGAGATCGGCGGGCCGGTGGAGGTCCACCGCGATGTCGCCGCTGCGAATCCGCTCCTGGAGCTCGTCCAGCACACCGCCGCCCATCATGGCCGCGGTGGCCAGCAGCGCCTGCCCGGTCCACACGAACGTCAGCGCCTGCGCCTGGTCGTAGCCGCCCAGATGCGGCCGCTCGTGCCACAGCGCGAGGTAGGTGGAGGCGATGATGAAGCCGAAGACGGTATTGGTGAACACCCCCGCCGCGGTGGCGATCCGATAGGTGGCGTACCGCCGGAAGCTGCCGGCCGCCACCGCCGCGTACACCACGCCGCGTTCCCCCCAGCCCCGTTGTCGCCGGACGCGCGAAAACCGCTCTCTCCGGGCGCACCGGCCCGATCTCGCCGGTTGCGCAAAACACCGGAGCCTAGGTCCCGGGCACGACGGGCACCATCGAATTATCACCGTTTCGGGTGAGCCGTGGGCGCCATTCAGCCGGTCAGGTGGCGGTCCGCGGTGCGCGCCACCCCCGCTGACCGGGACGCATGATGCGAGAGTTTGCCCACGGGCGGCAGTTGCTCTTCCGGCGTACCGCGCGCAACCCCGACACGCATCCGCCGCCGCGGTACAACCCCCGGCGGCGGCCGAGGAGTCCATACCGACATGAGCGGACAACGCACGGGCTGGCGCCGTGTCCTCCCCACCTGGCGCGCGGTGCTGGGCACCGTGCTGCTGTTCCTGCTGCTCATCGTCGGCGGAATGATCGCCGGCTATCTGCTCGTCGGCATCCCGCCGGCCAACAGCGCCGCCAAGGCCCAGAGCAACGTCTACCTCTACTCCGACGGCTCCGAGCTGGCCCACGACGGCGAGGTCAACCGGCAGAACGTCACCCTCAGCCGGATTCCGAAGGCCGTCCAGCAGGCCGTACTCGCCGCCGAGGACCGCGACTTCTACTCCGAGTCCGCGGTCGACCCCGCCGCGATGGTCCGGGCCGCCTGGAACACCCTGACCGGCAAGGGCAAGCAGTCCGGCTCCACCATCACCCAGCAGTACGTGAAGAACTACTACCTCGGCCAGGAACAGACCCTGACCCGCAAGGCCAAGGAGTTCTTCATCGCCATCAAGCTGGACCGCGAGGTGAGCAAGGACAACATCCTGGAGGGCTACCTCAACTCCAGCTACTACGGCCGCAATGCCTACGGCATCCAGGCCGCCGCCCGGTCCTACTACGGCCGCGACGCGGAAGCGCTGACCACCGCCCAGGGCGCCTACCTCGCCTCGCTGCTCAACGCCCCCAGCGCCTTCGACCTCACCGCCCATCCCGAGAACCGGGCGCGGGTACTGGCGCGTTGGAACTACGTGCTGGACGGCATGGTCACCAAGAAGTGGCTCGACCCCGGCGAGCGGGCCGCGCTGGAATTCCCCGCGACCCGGCCCGCCAAGCCGTCCCCCGGCCTCTCCGGCCAGCGCGGCTACCTCGTCGAGGCGGTCAAGAACTACCTCACCGGCCACCACGTCCTCGACGAGGACACCCTGCGCGGCGGCGGCTACCGCATCACCACCACCATCAGCAAGAAGCGCCAGAACGCCTTCGTCAAAGCGGTCAACACCCGGGTGATGGACCGGCTCGACGACTCCCGGGAGGTGGACCGCTCCGTCCGGGCCGGCGGCGCCTCCATCGACCCCGCGACCGGCCGGGTCGTCGCCCTCTACGGCGGGATCGACTACGCCAAGCAGTACGTCAACGGCGCCACCCGCAGCGACTACCAGGTCGGCTCCACCTTCAAGCCGCTCGTCTTCGCCTCCGCCGTACAGCACCGCTCCACCACCCAGGACGGCGACCGGATCACCCCGAACACCGTCTACGACGGCACCAACAAGCGGATGACGGTCCGTCACGGCCGCCCCACCGGCTTCGCGCCCGCCAACGAGGACGACCGCTCCTACGGCCCGATCACCGTCACCGAGGCCACCGACAAGTCCGTCAACGCCGTCTACGCGCAGATGGGCATCGACGTCGGCCCCGCCAAGGTCAAGGCCACCGCCGTCGCCCTGGGCATCCCCGCCGACACCCCCAGCCTCGCCTCCTCCCAGGGCGCCGTCTCGCTGGGCACCGCCACCCCCAGCGTGCTGAGCATGACCCAGGCCTACGCCACCCTCGCCGGCCACGGCACCCACCGCCCCTACACCCTGGTCGACAAGGTCACCAAGGACGACGAGGAAGTCGAGCTGCCGGAGCGCGAGGAGACCGCCGCGGTGCCCAGGACGGCCGCCGACACCACCACCTCGATCCTGCGGGGCGTCGTCGACGGCGGCACCGGCACCGCCGCCCAGGGCGCCGGGCGGCCCGCGGCCGGCAAGACGGGCACCGCCGAAGAGGACAAGGCCGCCTGGTTCGCGGGCTACACGCCCGAACTCGCCACCGTGGTCGCCGTACTGGGCCAGAACCCGGAGACCGCCGCACAGGAGCCGCTGTACGGCGCGGGCGGCCTGTCGCGGGTCAACGGCGGCGACTACCCCGCCCAGATCTGGGCCGACTACACCGCGGCCGCGCTGAACGGGCGCCCGGTCCGCGACTTCGACCTGCGGCTGGAGGAGGGCGCCGAGCCGTCGTCGCCCGAGCCGTCGGGCAGCGACTCGCTGTCGCCCAGCGCCTCGGGCAGCCCGTCCGACGGCCCGAGCGACGCGCCCACCGGCCCGCTCCCGCCCACCGCGGCACCCACCCGGCCGACCGCCGAACCGCCCACCCCCACTCTCCCGTCCGTGCCCGCGCCGAGCACCCCGCCCACCGACGACTTCCCCACGGTGCAGCCGCAGAGCGAGGACCTGGAGCGGCAGCTGTGGCGATGGGACGGATAGCGGCGCGCGGCCGTGATCGGCGCACTCGTTGACGGGGACCGGCACTCCGGCCGTCCGGCCGTCCGGCCGTCCGCCCTCCGTCAGTGCCCCGACGTCGCCTTGAGCCCGACCACCGCCACGAGCAGCAGCACGATGAAGAAGATCCGGGCCGTGGTGGCCGGCTCGCCGAGCACCGTCATGCCGAGCACCGCCGCCCCGGCCGCCCCGATGCCGACCCACACGCCGTAGGCGGTACCGATCGGCAGGGTCCGGGCCGCGTACGAGAGCAGCAGCATGCTGGCAACGATGCCCGCGCCGGTGAACACACTGGGCCACAGCCGGGTGAAACCGTCGGTGAACTTCATCCCGACCGACCAGCCGACCTCCAGCAGACCGGCGACCAACAGCAGCATCCAGGCCATGACGGCACCTCCGCGAAACGTGCTTCAACAGGGGTGCGTCGTCTTGTCCTGACCCGGTACGGCGCGTCTCGTCGGGTGTGTCCCGAGGCTAGCAAAGGGCAGCGAAACGGGCGGTGACCCCGGTCACCGCCCGCGAGACCCCCCTACGGGAACGGTCAACGACTTACGGACAGGGCTACAGGTACAGCCCGGTCGAGTCCTCCGCGCCCTCCAGCCGCTCCGCGGCCACCGCATGCAGATCGCGCTCCCGCATCAGCACGTACGCCACGCCGCGCACCTCGACCTCGGCCCGGTCCTCCGGGTCGTACAGCACCCGGTCCCCGACCTCCACGGTCCGCACGTTCTGCCCGACGGCGACCACCTCGGCCCAGGCCAGGCGGCGGCCGACCGCAGCGGTCGCGGGAATGACGATGCCCCCGGTCGAGCGGCGCTCGCCCTCGGGGATGTCCGTCCGGACCAGCACACGGTCGTGCAGCATCCGGATCGGCAGCTTGTCGTGGGTGTCCTTGGCGTTATTCGGGCTCACGGCACGACCGTACCTGCCCGGCGACGCCCGGCACGCACCGCGGGCCGCGCCGGGGCCCGGGAACCCTAGCGGCGCCGCTTGGCGCGCAGCGTCAGCAGGCCCACCACGGCCACGCCGATCATCGCCACCGGAATGATCCGCTCCAGCCGCGGCACTCCGTCCTCCGACACCAGCTGCGCCCGGACGTCCGTCACCGCGCGGTTGGCGGCCACATAGGCCCGCCCCGCCGTACGGTCGACGGCCGCCGCGGCCTTCGCCTTCGCGTCATCCATGATCGTCTTCGGGTGCAGCCGCACACCGATCTCGTCGAGCGTGACGGCGAGCTCCTGCCGCCTGCGGACGATGTCCGCCTCGATCTGCGCCGGGGTCCTGGCCTCCGCCACCGCGCTGCCTCCGTCGTCTCGTGCCGTTGCGTACGGGACCGGGCACGAGGCCCCGTACGGAACCGGCCACACCACTGACTGCCGATTCGTCATGGACAGTCTGTCAGCTCGGCCCCCCACACGCCCCACAGCACCCCCGTTTCGCGCCCCCGAGGCGGCCCCGGCACCGCGCCACACCCCGGCTGGCTAATGTCGGGGGCGTACAGGTCCACCTAAGGAGTCTCAATGATGAAATCAAGCCGCTTGCGTGACCGGCGGGGCGGAGGTGAAGATCCGTCCGTCACGCAAGAGTGCCCACAGCACG
>NZ_JBHYPE010000071.1:0-26591 GCF_042746015.1 Streptomyces sp. NPDC058773 | reverse complement strand
GAACCGCCGCGCCGCCCCGGCCCGGCTGCGCGGCGCGGAGCGCATCCGCGAGAGCGTCGGGGCCAGCGCATGAAAGGCCAGGGGGCGGGGGGGGGGGGGGCCCACCACCCCCCCGCGGGGCCCCCCCGCCGGCCCCGCCCCGGCGTGCCGGCCGGCCCACGGCGAGGGGCCTCACACCCCGCGGCTCACCGAACTCATGTTGAAGTCGGGCACGCGCAGCGCCGGCATCGCGGCGCGGGTGAAGTAGTCACCCCACTCGCGCGGCAGGGTCCGCTCCGTCCGGCCCGCCTCCACCGCCCGGGACAGCAGGTCCACCGGCGACTCGTTGAAGCGGAAGTTGTTGACCTCGCCGGCCACCTCGCCGTTCTCCACCAGATAGACCCCGTCCCGGGTCAGACCGGTCAGCAGCAGCGTCGCCGGGTCCACCTCGCGGATGTACCACAGGCAGGTCAGCAGCAGCGCGGGACCGTCATGGCCGGCGGCCGCCACCATCTCGTCCAGCGAGCGCGAACCACCGCCCTCCAGAAGGAGGTTGTCGATGCCCGGCGCCACCGGCAGACCGGTCAGCCCGGCGCTGTGCCGGGTGGTCGGCAGCCGGTGGAGGACCCCGTCGCGGATCCAGTCGGTGGCGGTCAGCGGCAGCCCGTTGTCGAAGACCGAGGCATCGTCGCCGGAGGAGTGCGCCAGGACGAACGGTGCGCACTCCAGGCCCGGCGCCCGCGGATCGCTGCGCAGCGTCAGCGGCAGTTCGCTGAGCCGCTCTCCCAGGCGGGTGCCCGCCCCCGGCCCGCCGTCGCCGCCGGACGGCCGGGAGAAGACCGTACGGCCCTCGGCGGCGTCCCGGGCCCCCGACGACCACATCTGGTAGATCAGCAGGTCGGCGACGGCGGTCGGCGGCAGCAGCGTCTCGTACCGCCCGGCGGGCAGCTCGACCCGCCGCGCCGCCCAGCCCAGCCGCCGGCTCAGCTCGGTGTCCAGCTCCCGCGGGTCGACGTCGGTGAAGTCGCGGGTCGCCCGGCCGGTCCAGGCGGAGCGGGGTACGGGCCCGCCGGCGGCCGCCTTTGCGTTCAGCTCCAGCGTTCCGCTGGGCTGGTCGTGCCGCAGCCGCAGCCCGGTCGAGGTGGCCAGATAGGACGAGACGACCTCGTGGTGGGCGAAGCCGTACAGCTCCCGGCCGCCGGAGCGGGCCTGCCGGAAGGACTCGCCGAGCGCCGGCGCGAACGCCGCGAACACCTCCGAGGAGGTCTCGGCGGGCGCCGCCGTGAAGTCGGCCGACACCTGCCCGCCGGCAACCAGCGGCTGGGCGTCCTCGGCGGGCCCGGCCTCCCGGGCGGCCGTCTCGGCGGCCCGGACCAGCGGCTCCAGGTCGTCCGCGGTCACCGCGGAGCGCGAGACGACCCCGGACGCGGTGCCCTGTCCGCCGTCCACGGTCGCCACCACCGTCAGGGTGCGCCCGCGGGTGACGCCGTTGGTGGTGAGGGCATTGCCCGCCCAGCGCAGATTGGCGCTGGAGTGCTCGTCGGCGATGACCACACAGCCGTCGGCCCGGGACAGCTCCAGCGCCCGCTCGACGATCTCGTGCGGGCTGTTCGTACGCGGCCTGCGCGCGCTCATCGACCGGCCTCCTGCGTCGTGTTCAGAATGTTCACGCCTTCGAAGAGGGCGGACGGGCAGCCGTGCGAGACCGCGGCGACCTGGCCCGGCTGGGCCTTGCCGCAGTTGAAGGCGCCGCCCAGCACATAGGTCTCCGGGCCGCCGACCGCGGTCATCGAGCCCCAGAAGTCGGTGGTGGTCGCCTGATAGGCGACGTCCCGCAGCTGCCCGCCCAGACGGCCGTTCCGGATCGCATAGGCCCGCTGCTGGGTGAACTGGAAGTTGTAGCGCTGCATGTCGATGGACCACGAGCGGTCGCCGACGACATAGATGCCGCGCTCCACCCCGGAGATCAGCTCCTCCGTGGACGGCCCGTCCGCGGCCGGCTGGAGCGAGACGTTCGCCATCCGCTGGACCGGCACATGGCCCGGCGAGTCCGCGTACGCGCATCCGTTGGAGCGCGAAAAGCCCGTCAAATCGGCGATCCTGCGGTCGAGTTGGTAGCCGACCAGGGTCCCGTCCTTGATCAGGTCCCAGGACTGGGCGGCCACCCCCTCGTCGTCGTAGCCGATCGTCGCGAGCCCGTGCTCGGCGGTCCGGTCGCCGGTCACATTCATGATCGCGGAGCCGTACGCCAGCTTCCCGAGCTGGTCGAAGGTGGCGAACGAGGTCCCCGCGTACGCCGCCTCGTAGCCCAGCGCCCGGTCCAGCTCGGTGGCGTGCCCGATCGACTCGTGGATCGTCAGCCAGAGGTTGGAGGGATCCACCACCAGGTCGTACGCACCGGCTTCGACGGTCGGTGCGCGCATCTTCTCCGCGAGGTGCTCCGGGATACGGGCCAGCTCGTCGTCCCAGTCGTAGTGGCCGCCGGTCAGATACTCCCAGCCGCGCCCGACCGGCGGGGCCAGGGTGCGCATCGAGTCGAAGTCGCCGCTCGCCGGGTCCACCGCGACCGCGGTGAGCTGCGGGTGCAGCCGTACCCGCTGCTGGGTGGTGCCGGTGCCCGCGGTGTCCGCGTAGAACTTGTTCTCCTGGACGGTCAGCAGCGAGGCGTCCGCGTGGGCCACGCCCTCGGCGGCCAGCAGCCGCGCGCTCCACTCCGCCAGCAGCCCGGTCTTGTCGGCGTCCGGCACGTCGAAGGGGTTGATCTCGTACGAGGAGACCCAGGTGCGGTCCGGGTACGCGGGCTCCGGTGCCAGCTCGATCCGCTCGTCGGAGCCGGCCGCCTTGATCACCTTCGCGGACAGCTTCGCCATCGCCACCGCCTGCGCGGCCACCCGTGCCGCCGCGTCCATCGTCAGGTCCACCCCGGACGCGAACCCCCAGGCCCCGCCGTGCACCACCCGCACCGCGTACCCCAGGTCGGTGGTGTCCGAGGTCCCGGAGGTCCGGGCGTCGCGCAGCCGCCAGGACGCGCTGCGGATTCGCTCCAGGCGGAAGTCCGCGTGGTCGGCGCCGAGCGCGCGGGCGCGGGCCAGTGCGGCATCGGCCAGCGCATGCAGCGGCAGCGCCAGGAATGTCTCGTCAACGGCGTGGGGTGCAGGCAAGGAGTCCTCCCGTGGTCGGCGCCTGCATCATGCCCTGTGGCGCGCCCGTGGCCCAGAGCGCAACGGGGTGCGGCACCGCCCGTCGCCCGGGGTGACGGGTGCGCGGGGGAGCGGCGCGACACGGCCGGCGGGGATCACCGGGGTGCGGGATTCCGCCGTGGTTCTGTGGAGACCCGACAGTGACCGGCGCACGCGCCTGTCCGTGCTCGATTCCCCGGAAGGGCGCCGTGACCGATAGTTTCGTATCGAACGCAGGACGGACAGAAACGGAAAGGGTGATCTCTTGAGCCGCTCGGTTCTGGTCACCGGAGGTAACCGCGGCATCGGCCTCGCCATTGCCCGTGCCTTCGCCGAGGCAGGCGACAAGGTCGCCATCACCTACCGCTCGGGCGAGCCCCCCGCGGGATTTTTGGCCGTGAAGTGCGACATCACGGACAACGAGCAGGTCGAGCAGGCGTACAAGGAGATCGAGGAGAAGCAGGGTCCGGTCGAGGTGCTGGTGGCCAACGCCGGCGTCACCCGTGACCAGCTGCTGATGCGGATGTCCGAGGAGGACTTCACCTCGGTCCTGGAGACCAACCTCACCGGCACGTTCCGGGTGGTCAAGCGCGCCAACCGCGCGATGCTGCGGGCCCGCAAGGGCCGGGTCGTGCTGATCTCGTCCGTGGTGGGTCTGATGGGCGCCCCGGGGCAGGCGAACTACGCCGCCTCCAAGGCCGGTCTGGTGGGCTTCGCCCGCTCGCTCGCCCGCGAGCTGGGCAGCCGCAACATCACCGTCAACGTCGTCGCGCCCGGCTTCGTCGACACCGACATGACCCGGGTGCTCAGCGACGAGCAGCGGGAGAGCATCGTCAAGCAGGTGCCGCTCGCGCGGTATGCGCAGCCCGAGGAGATCGCCGCCTCGGTCCGCTTCCTGGCCTCCGACGAGGCCGCGTACATCACCGGAGCCGTCATTCCTGTCGACGGCGGATTGGGCATGGGTCACTGATCAGCATGAGTGGAATCCTCGCAGGCAAGCGCATCCTGGTCACGGGTGTCCTGACCGAGTCGTCGATCGCCTTCCAGGCGGCCAAGGTCGCCCAGAACGAGGGCGCCGAGGTCATCCTCACCGGCTTCGGCCGCCTCTCCCTGGTGGAGCGGATCGCCAAGCGGCTGCCCAAGGAAGCCCCGGTCATCGAGCTGGACGTCACCAACCAGGAGCACCTGGACGGTCTGGCCGACAAGATCCGCGAGCACCAGGGCGAGGGCGCCCGCCTCGACGGCATCGTGCACTCCATCGCCTTCGGCCCGCAGGGCGCCTTCAACTTCCTGAAGGCGGAGTGGTCGGACGTGGGCACCGCGGTCCAGGTCTCGGCGTACTCCTACAAGTCGCTGACGATGGCCTGCCTGCCGCTCATGGAGCACGGCGGCGCGGTCGTCGGCCTCACCTTCGACGCGCAGATCGCCTGGCCGAAGTACGACTGGATGGGCGTGGCCAAGGCGGCGCTGGAGAGCACCAACCGCTACCTGGCGCGTGACCTGGGCCCCAAGGGCGTTCGCTGCAACCTGGTCTCGGCCGGCCCGATCAAGTCGATGGCCGCCAAGTCCATCCCCGGCTTCGAGGAGCTGGCGGACGTGTGGAACCACCGCGCCCCGATCGGCTGGGACCTGGCCGACCCGGAGCCGGCCGGCCGTGGCGTCGTCGGCATGCTGTCCGACTTCTTCCCGCGGACGACGGGCGAGATCGTGCACGTCGACGGCGGTGTGCACATGATGGGTGCCTGACGCCCGCAGCACCTCCGTACCGCCCGTCCCGGTCGCCGGGGCGGGCGGTACGCGTTTTCCCGCCGGGCCCCGGAGCCGGCCGTAGATCCGTGGGTCAGCCACGCTCCGGAAGGCCGGGCCGGCAGCCGAAGGGGTGCGCACCGGCCTCCGCGGCGGCCCGGTCGGCGTCGCCCGCCCGGATCGCCTCCACCAGCCGGGCATGGTCCATGTGCGCCTCGGGCCGCAGCTCCTCGCCCACGTCGGCCCGCAGGAAGTCCCGCAGCACGCCCCCGAGGTCGGCGTAGATCTCGGCCAGCACCTCGTTGTGGGAGGCCGACACGATCGCCATGTGCAGGGTCGCGTCCGCCTCCACGAAGGCCTCCGCCGCCCCGGACTCCCAGGCCCGCTCCCGCCGCTCCAGGAGGGCATCGATCTGCCGCATGTCCTGTGCGGTGCGGCGCTCCGCGGCGAGCCGGGCGGCCGATGCCTCCAGGGCGCTGCGCAGCTCGGCGACATGACCGGGCTCGGCCGCCGCGAACCGGCGGTTCATCACCCCGGCCAGTTCGCTGGTCGCCACGACGTACGTACCCGAACCCTGGCGGATGTCCAGCAGCCCGTTGTGGGCCAGCGCCCGGACGGCCTCGCGGACGGTGTTACGGGCCACCCCGAGCTGCTCGACGAGTTCCGGCTCGGTCGGGATACGGGATCCCATCGGCCACTCACCGGACGTGATCTGGGCGCGCAGCTGCGCGATCACCTGGTCCGCCAGAGCGGACCGGCGGGGCGAGGTCAGAGGCATGGCTGCACTCCGGGGGAAAGGTGCGGACGGACGGCGAAGGGGTGGCGCCCGCCGGACCCTGTCGGCTCCCGGCGCCCCCCGGGACAGCAGAGGCTATCGGCATCGGCTGTATCGGTTGGACAAGGATTCATCCCATGATTCTATGATGGGTCTATGGCAGACGACGACCTCGCGACCCTCGGCCCCGCCGCCGAGCCCCGCACGACTCTCACCGACAGCCCGGCCGACGGTCCGGACCACCCGCAGCCGGCCCCGGCGGAAGCCGTCCCGGCGGCCGGAGCGGCGGGCCGCTGGCTGCCGCGCATCCTGGTCGCCGGTCTCGTCCTCGCCGCGCTCAACCTCCGCCCGGCGATCACCAGCCTCGGTGCCCTCCTGGAGGAGGTCCGGGACGGCCTCGGCATGAGCGGCACCGTCGCCGGGCTGCTGACCTCCGTCCCCGCCCTGTGCTTCGCCGCCTTCGGGATCGCCGCCCCCCGGCTGGCCCGGCGCTGGGGGCCCGGTGGGGTCGTCTGCGCCGGCATGGTGGCGATCACCGTGGGCGTCGCGGTGCGCCCGTACGCCGGGGGCACCGGCGGCTTCCTCGCCGCCAGCGGGCTCGCCCTGGCCGGAATCGCGGTCAGCAACGTCTTGATGCCGGTCGTCATCAAGAGCTGGTTCCCGGACCGGGTCGGCACGATGACCGGGCTCTACTCCATGGCGCTGGCCCTGGGCACCTCGCTCGCCGCGGCGCTCACCGTCCCCATGACCGAGGCGCTGGGCGGCAGTTGGCGGACCGGCCTGGCGGTGTGGGCGGCGCTCGCCGCGGTCGCGGTGCTGCCCTGGCTGCTGGTGGTCCGTCGGCGGGCCACCGCCGGACCGGCCACGCCCGCCGCGGCCCGGCCCGCCCGGGCCCCGGTACGGATCACCGCCTCGCCGACCGCCTGGGCGCTGGCCGTCTTCTTCGGTCTGCAGGCCACCGCCGCGTACATCACCATGGGCTGGATGCCGCAGATCTTCCGCGACGCCGGGGTCTCGGCCGGGACCGCGGGCGTGCTGCTCGCCGTCACCATGGCGATGGGCGTCCCGCTCTCGTTCGTCCTGCCGCGGCTGGCGTCCCGGATGCGGCATCAGGGTCCGCTCGCGGTACTGCTCGGCCTCTGCGGGCTGGCGGGCTACGCCGGACTGTGGCTGGCGCCGGCCGCGGGCGCCTGGGCCTGGGCACTGCTGATGGGCATCTCCAACTGCGCCTTCCCGCTGGCCCTGACGATGATCGGGATGCGCTCGACCAGCGCGGCCGGCGTCGTCAAGCTCTCGGCCTTCGTCCAGAGCGTCGGCTATCTGATCTCGATCCCCGGGCCGCTGCTGGTCGGCACGCTCTACCAGCACAGCGGCGGCTGGGGGCTGCCGATCGCCCTGATGGCCGGGCTCATGGTGCCGCAGATCGCGGTGGGCGTGCTGGCCGGCCGGGACCGCCGGATCGAGGACGAGGCGTGAGTGCGACACTGGGCCCATGCCAGTGCTCGAACCGCATCCGCAGGGCGGACAGAAGAAGCTGCTGCTCGTCCTGGGCGCCATGCTCGGCGTGACCGTCGTGGTCGCGATCATCGCCAGCGTCATCGCGCCTTAGGGGCCGCCCGCCGGATCTTCGTGGGCTCCTCCGGGGCTCCCGCCGTCCCCTAGGGGACGGGTCTCAGGGGTAAGTGGGTGGTTTCCCGGGTGGGAACGGCCGCCGGTGGTCCGTAGCGTCGAAGTACACCGCGGAGCGCGGTGGGCGTACCGCATTCCGTGGTGCGCGGCCCCCTCGACGCATCACGGAGGCGATCCCCATGTCCGCCGCGTTCCGCCGGCCACCCGCGGCGAAGGCGTCCCGGCTGCGGCCGCGGCTGCCGTGGTGGGCGCCGGCCCTGGCGGTGGTCTCCTTCCTGGCCCTGCTGGCGCTCGTCGCCGGATCCCCCGAGGCGAGCGCCGCGAGCGACCCCCAGGGCCTGGCCCGGCTGCTGGAATTCCTGGCCGGGCTGGTGCAGGGCAAGGTCTGGTGACCGGCCGTGCCGGCGTCCCGCCCGGCGGAACGATCGCTTCAACACCCCGCGCCCTGTGCCGCCTTTCGTGCGAAGCTGGGACGCATGAGCGCCGATACACCCCGCCGGATTGTCCTCCTCCGACACGCCAAGGCCGAATGGTCGGACAGCAGCGACCATGAGCGTCCGCTCGCCGACCGCGGCCGCAAGGATGCCCCGGTCGCCGGCCGCTGGCTGGCCGGAGCCGGGATCACCCCCGATCTGACCCTGTGCTCGACGTCGACGCGTACCCGCGAGACCTGGAAGCTGGCCGTCCATGAGCTCCCGCAGCGGCCCAAGACCGTCTACGAGGAGCGGATCTACGAAGCCTCGCTCGGCGAGCTCATCGCGCTGCTCAACGAGACCTCCGACGAGGTGAACGACCTGATGCTGGTCGGCCACAACCCCGGAGTGCACGCCCTCGCGGACGCGCTCTCGGGCGAGGCCGAGGGCGATCTGCTGCCGCGGATGAACCGCAGCGGCTTCCCGACCTCCTCGGTGGCCGTGCTGACCTTCAACGGTTCCTGGAAGTCCGTCGAGCACGGCGTCGGACGACTCGTCGCGTACTGGACACCGCACGACTGATCCCGCGCTTTTGCGTGCCCGGTGCGTGCGGGCGGCGAAGAGCGCGGAACGACGAGGGCCCCGGCAGAGATTCTGCCGGGGCCCTCGGCCACGCCGGGACGGGTCTCCCGTCAGGCGATGCCGATCGTTTTGATGGCCGGGCCGACGGCCCGGGGCCGGGCCACCCCGGCCGGCCGGATCAAGGCCGGATCATTCGGCGTGGGTGTCCGCCGCCTCGACCTCTTCGCGGGTGATGCCCAGCAGATACAGCACGGTGTCCAGGAACGGCACGTTCACCGCGGTGTGCGCCGCCTCCCGCACCACCGGCTTGGCGTTGAAGGCGACCCCGAGCCCGGCCGCGTTGAGCATGTCGAGGTCGTTGGCGCCGTCCCCGATGGCCACGGTCTGGTCCAGCGGCACCCCCGCCTCATGGGCGAACTGCCGCAGCAGCCGGGCCTTGCCGGCCCGGTCCACGATGTCGCCGGTGACCCGGCCGGTGAGCTTGCCGTCGACGATCTCCAGGGTGTTGGCCGAGGCGAAGTCCAGCCCCAGCTCCTCCTGGAGCGCATCGGTGACCTGGGTGAAGCCGCCCGAGACGACGCCCACTTGGTAGCCGAGCCGCTTGAGGGTGCGCACCAGGGTGCGGGCCCCGGGGGTGAGCCGCACCTCCTTGCGCACGGCCTCGACCACGGACGCGTCCAGCCCGCCGAGCAGCTCGACCCGGGCGTGCAGCGACTGCTCGAAGTCCAGCTCACCGCGCATCGCGGCGGTGGTGACCGCGGCGACCTCGGCCTCACAGCCGGCGTGCGCCGCGAACAGCTCGATGACCTCGTCCTGGATGAGCGTCGAGTCGACGTCCATGACGACCAGCCGCTGCGCCCGGCGCTGCAGCCCGGCCGCCACCACGGCGACATCCACCCCGAGCTGCGCGGCCTCCGGCGCCAGCACCGTACGCAGCGCCTCGGTCGCGGCACCGGAGACCGCGAACTCGACGGCGGTCACCGGGTACTTCGCGAGCCGGAAGATACGGTCGATGTTGCCGCCGGTGGACGTTATGGCGGCGGCGATCGCGGCCGCCGACTCGGCGGTGAGCGGATGCCCGAGCACGGTGACGTGCGAACGTCCGGTGCCGCGCGGACGGTTGTCGCCCCGGCCGGAGATGATCTCCGCCTGGAGGTTCAGCGACTCGGCCCAGCTGTGCACGGTGGCCCGCAGGTCACCCTCGGCGGAGCCGGTGGCGCCCTGGGCGGGGGAGGGGGCGGTGACCAGTGCGCACAGCGTGATGCGGCCCCGGGTCACCACCTGTTCGATGTCCACGACATCGACGGAGTAGGCGGCGAGGGTGTCGAAGAGACCTGCGGTGATGCCCGGCCGGTCCTTCCCGAAGATCTTGACGAGCAGGGTCGGTACGTCATCGCCCGTTACGGCGGTGGCAGGCGGGGTCTGCGATGCGCTCATGGTCCCCTTACGGTAACCGCCGGGCGGAGGCTTCCGTACGGGTGTCCGGGGTTCGGACCGGCGCGGCCCCGTGCCGCGCGCCCGCACCCCCGTCGCTCCCGGCCCCGGCCGCCGCCGTGATCGTTATGGAGTCGTGTCCGGCCCGCCCCGGACGGTTGGCCGGGGGTTCCGCGCGGTATGCCAACACCCGTGCCGGGCCGCGGTGTTCGGCAGGTCGGCGGAGCGTGACCGAGGCGGGTCCCGCCGCCGGGCGGGCATTCATCCGCTTCATCCCATAATGCGGCCTCCGGGGCGGACGTGCATGGCGTACGCGACGGGCGCCGCCGGACCCCGCGCCACCCGGTCCGTCCGGATCGCCCGGAATCTGGTGATCCCTGCCCATCCATGGGTTCTTCCCCCGTCACGGGAGTGTTTGGCGGCACCGTCGCGAGACCCGCGCACCCCGGTCCCGTCCCGGTTTCCGGTCGGTGGGCCGAGCCTGAAATAGTTCCCCACGATGTTCGCCATCCCTGGACTTCCCATACAGGGCGTCACTCGGGGGACTATGTAATGGGGCGTGGAGTGCCTGAACTCGTACTCGAATTGAACGGTAGGACCTGGACGCTCGACCCGTCCCGGTCCTACAACGTGGGCCGTGATCCGCAGGGCGACATGGTGCTCGACGACGCCAGGGTCTCCTGGCGGCACGCCACCGTGAGATGGGCCGGCCGCAGCTGGATCATCGAAGACCAGGGCAGCACCAACGGCACCTACGTCCAGGGCCAGCGGATCCACCAGATGGAGATCGGCCCCGGCTCGACCGTCCATCTGGGCAATGCCACCGACGGGCCCCGGGTGAGCCTGTCGGCCCCGGCCGCCGACGCGTTCAGCGCGCGGCCGGCGGCGCCGCAGCAGCAGGCCGCGCAGGGCTGGCAGGCACCCCCCGCGCAGCAGCCGCCGGCCCAGCAGCCGCCCGCCCAGCAGCCGCCCGCCCAGCAGGGCTGGCAGGCCCCGCAGCAGGCCCAGCAGGCGCCTTACGTCCCGCCGCAGCAGGCCCAGCAGGCCCAGCAGGCCCAGCAGGCCGTGCCTCCGCAGCAGGCCCGGCCGTCCCAGGAGCGCCCCGCGCAGCAGGCGGGCGGCGGACCGGCCCGCGGTGACCGCAGCCCGACCACCTTCCACCGCCTCGACACCGGCCGGGTGATGCGCATCGGCCGTGCGCTGGAGAACGAGCTGGTCGTCTCCGACCTCCAGGTCTCCCGCCACCACGCCGAGTTCCGCGCCACCCCCGACGGCCGCTTCGAGATCCACGACCTCGGCAGCCACAACGGCACCTACGTCAACGGCCAGCCGGTTCCCAAGTCCGGCAAGGCACCGGTCGGCCCGAACGACATCATCGGCGTCGGCCACTCCACCTTCCGGCTGGTCGGCGACCGACTGGAGGAGTTCGTCGACACCGGCGAGGTCTCCTTCTCGGCCCGCCATCTGACCGTCACCGTCGACGGCGGCAAGCAGATCCTCAGGGACGTCTCCTTCGGCGTCCCCGAGAAGTCGCTGATCGCCGTCATCGGCCCGTCGGGCTCCGGCAAGTCGACCCTGCTCAAGGCGCTGACCGGTTACCGGCCCGCCAACCAGGGCGATGTCCTCTACGACAACCGGAACCTCTACAAGCAGTTCGCCGAACTGCGCCAGCGCATCGGCCTGGTCCCGCAGGACGACATCCTGCACAAGGAACTGACCGTCCAGAAGGCACTGCGCTACGCCGCCAAGCTCCGCTTCCCCGGTGACACCGCGGAGTCCGAGCGCGAGGCCCGGATCGGCGAGGTGCTGCGCGAGCTCAAGCTCGACGTCCACAAGGACAAGCGGGTCACCTCACTCTCCGGCGGTCAGCGCAAGCGGGTGTCGGTGGCCCTGGAGCTGCTCACCAAGCCGTCCCTGATCTTCCTGGACGAGCCGACCTCCGGTCTCGACCCGGGCATGGACCGCGATGTCATGCAGCTGCTGCGCGGTCTCGCGGACGACGGCCGTACGGTCCTGGTCGTCACGCACTCGGTGGCCGAACTCGGGCTGTGCGACAAGCTGTTGGTGATGGCGCCCGGCGGTGGCGTGGCCTACTTCGGCCCGCCCGAGGAAGCGCTCAACTTCTTCCAGTACGACAGCTGGGCGGATGTCTTCTCGGCGTTCGAGAACTACCGCGACTACGACTGGATGGGGCGCTGGCGCGGCTCCCCGCACTACCAGATGTACGCGGCGGACATCGACTCCGTCGCCCCGCAGTCGGTCAACGTCCAGGCGCCGCCGGCCCGGATACAGAAGTCCCAGAGCTGGGGCTCGCAGTTGTGGACGCTCATGCGCCGCTACGTCTCGGTGCTCGCCTCCGACCGCGGCTTCCTGGGACTGATGCTGATCCTGCCCGCGGTGCTCGGCGTGGTCTCGATGCTGATCCCCAGCGACTACGGCCTCGGCTACGGCCCGCTGGTCAAGCACCGCACCAACCGCGACGCCAGCACGATCATGCTGATCCTCGCGGTCGGCATGTGCTTCTCGGGCGCCGCCAACTCGGTCCGTGAGCTGATCAAGGAGCGGGTCATCTACGAGCGCGAACGGGCCACCGGCCTGTCGCGGTCGGCGTATCTGATGTCCAAGGTGATCGTGCTCGGGGTGGTCACGGCCATCCAGGGCGTGATCATCGCGGCGATCGGTTTCTCGACCCGGAACATGCCGGCCGAGGGTCTGCTGGTCGAGAACGCCCCGGCGATCGAGATGACGCTGGCGATCATCGCGCTCGGCTTCACCTCGATGATGTTCGGCCTGATCATCTCCTCGCTGGTCAAGACCGCCGAGAAGACCATGCCGCTGCTGGTCATGTTCGCCATCGTCCAGGTCGTCTTCACCGGTGTGCTCTTCCAGCTCTTCGACACCCCGGGCGTCGCACAGTTCGCCTGGCTGATGCCGTCGCGCTGGGCCGTCGGCGCGATGGGCGCGACCGCCGACATGAACACCCTGCTGCCGTGGGAGCCGGGCAACCCGGACCCGCTGTGGAAGCACCAGACCGGCGTCTACGTGATGGACATGATCATCCTGATCACGCTGGGTATCGGGCTGGCCTTCGCCGTGGCGCGGCTGCTGCGCCGCCACGAGCCGGAGGTCATGCGCAAGTAGCGCCACCACCGCCCCGCAACGCCCGAGGGGCGGCACCCGGTTCCGGGTGCCGCCCCTCGGCGGTGTGTGCGTCCGCGGACTGCGTGAACCGCCGGCTCAGTAGGCCGAGTTGACGTTGTCCATCGAGCCGTAGCGGTCGGCCGCGTAGTTGCAGGCGGCGGTGATGTTGGCGACCGGGTCGTACAGGTTCCAGGAGGTGCCCTCGACGTGGTACGCGTTGAAGGTCGGCTGGATCACCTGGAGCAGGCCCTTGGACGGGGTGCCGTTGATGGCGTTGATGTCCCAGTTGTTGATGGCCATCGGGTTACCGCTGGACTCCCGCATGATGTTGCGGTGGATGCCCTCGTAGGAGCCGGGGATGCCCTTCTTGGCCATGATGTCCAGCGACTCGCGGATCCAGCCGTCCAGGTTGTCCGGGTAGACCTTCTTGGCGGGCTTGGCGACGGGCTTCGCGGCCGGCTTCGGGGCGGCCGCGGGGATCGCGGTGCGCACCTTGGAGCGGCTCGCGGCGGCCTTCGCCTTGGCGGCCCGCTCGGCCTTGGCCTTCGCCGCGGCGGCGGCCTTGACCTTGGCGGCCTTCTCGGCGGCGGCCTTCTTGGCGGCGGCGGCCTCGGCCTTGCCCTCGGCGGCGGAGTTGTCGGCCTGCTTGGTGATCGTGGCGGCCTGGGCCCGGGCGGCGGTACCGACCGCGCTGAAGGCAACCGGCTTCACGTTCTCGACATTGGTGGCCTGGCTCTGACCCTGATCGGCATCGGCACCCGGTACGGCGGCGAAGACGAGCGCGGCGGCACCGGCGGCGGCGACACCGGCGACGGACAGCTTGTGCGTCCGGGTCAGGCGGTGGAGACCAGAAATGGCGTGCTTAGGCATGGCGGGGACAGACCTTCCGGTGGGGGGACGCCGCACGGGCCTTGAGCGGGGCGAACGCCGAGTTCCGACCACGGCGCCGAGCGACGGGAGCCATTCTTAGCGGCCGGAAATTCCCCCGGCAAAGGTGTGACGTACGATCCGAGTTAGTGGAACCGCAATGCGGAATATTCCGTCCCGGATAGAAGCACCCCAGCTCACGCCGTATTTACGGCTCCACTACCCCGGCTCGTAAGTGACCTGCGTCCTATGCGCGGCGTCACAGTGGGGCGGGGTTTGTCTCGCCAGATGTAATTGCAAATGCACAGTCTGTATACGTGAGAACGCGACCGTGAATCGGCCGAGGGGCTTTCCATTCAATTCGGACATTTCGCATTTCCGGGCCGGGTGGAGCCCCAGGATCACCGCCCACACCGGCCCACCGACCGGTCCGCTCCGCCGCCCTCACCGCTCCCTGCGTCCCTCCGCCCGTCCGCCGCTCGTTCCGCCGCTCAGTCCGGCAGCACCAGGTGCAGATCGCCGAATTCGTGCCAGAGGTAGCCCTGCCGCACCGCCGCCGTGTAGGCGCGCTCCAGCACGTCCCCGTCCGCCGTCGCCACCGCCTCCAGCATCAGAAGGTGCGAAGCGGTGGGCTCGTGCAGCCCGGTGAGCAGGCCGTCCACCGCCCGCACCCCGCGCTCCGGCGTCACCACCAGATCCGTCCAGCCGGCCGCGGGCCGCACCCGCCCGTCCGTGCCGGCCGCCGACTCCAGGGCCCGTACGGCCGTGGTCCCCACCGCCACGATCCGCCCGCCCGGGGTGCCCCGCCCGGCACGCCGCCGCGCCGCCGCACGCCGGGCCCGCGCGGCGTTCACCAGCCACGCCGTGACCGGCGGCACCACGAACTGCTCCGGGTACGGCGGCTCGAACGCCTCCGCCGACGCGACCCCCGTGTGCAGCGAGACCGGCGCGAACTGCACCCCCTCGCTCACCAGCCGCGCCACCAGCTCCGCGGTGAAGGGCCGGGCCGCGCTCGGCATCTCCGCGCTCCCGCTGCCGGGCGCGTCCACCGCGAAGACCGTCTGGTATGCGGCCAGCGGCTGGTCCCGGTCCGTGTAGCCGTAGCGGATCGGCCGCCCGTACCGCCGCATCAGCTCCGGCACCCGCGCGCCCGTCACCCGCGCCCACCACAGCCGTGCGCTCCCGGGGTCCACCGGGGCCTCCGGAACGAGCCGCGCCCGTCCGGGCAGCCGCACCACGGTGCCCGCCGGGCCGCCCGCCCGCGGCCGGGTGCTGCCGCGCCCGTCCGGGCTGCGCAGCTCCACCGCCCAGCGGCCGGCCACCGTCCGGCCCGCCGGATGCCACCGGTCCGCCCGGGTCGAGAAGTGCACCACCACCGGCTCGCCGCGCCCCCGGCCGTCCCCCACCCTGCCGTCCACCGCCGCCGGCAGTGTCCGTGAGGTGTTCACCACCAGGACGTCCCCGGGCGCCAGCAGATCCGGCAGCTCCCCGAAGGCGTGATGGCCGGCCTCGGCCGCGCCCCGGCTCACCAGCAGCCGTACGGCGTCCCGGCCCAGTCCGGGCCCCCGTTGCTCGGCCGGAACCCGGGCCGACAGCTCGTCCGGTACCGCCAGCAGGTCCGCGATCACCGGGAGCTCACCCCGCCGGGCGCCTCCGAGAGGGACGCCGCCGTGTACCGCCCGCTGGGCAGGGCGCCGTCCAGCAGCCGCAAGAGTGCCGGGACCACCGTCCCGGGCAGCGGGCGCCCCGACGGGTCGTCGTCCGGGACGGCGGCCGCGTACAGATCGGTCCGCATGTCGCCGGGGTCCACCCACCACACCCGCAGCCCCGGCTCCTCCACCGCGAGCACCGCCGACTGCTGGTCCAGCGCCGCCTTTGCCGCCCCGTAGCCGCCCCAGGTCGGATAGGCCTCGACGGCCGCGTCCGAGCTGATGGTGAGAATCCCCCCACCTTTCCCTGCATAAAGGGGCGAATCGGACAATCCGGCATTTCGGGCATTCTCGATATCGGGGTGCGAATCGTATGCCTCCCCCTTTCCGTCACCGGCCTCGAAAAGGGCGTCTTCCGTGACGGGAGTGACTTCCTCATACGACGACAAATAGGAGGATGTCCGCAAAAGCGGCAAAGCCTCCTGAACGAGTCCCAGCGGCGCCACCACATTCACCTCCAGCGCCGTCCGCAGCCCGGTCAGCGGATGGTCCGCCAGCCGCACCAGCGGCTCGGCCCCCAGTGCGCTCGCGTTGTTCACCAGCAGATCGAGCCCGCCCAGCTCACGGGCCGCGGCCACCAGCGCCGCCCGGTGCCCGGCATCCGTCACGTCCCCGGGCAGCGCGACCACCCGCGGCGCCGCCCCGCGGCCCGCCCCCTGCCCCGCCGCGCGCAGCTCCCGCGCCGCGTCCGCCAGCGGTCCCGCCGACCTGGCGTCCACCACCAGATCCCAGCCACGCCCGGCCAGCGCCGCGGCGAACGCCCGGCCCAGCCCCTTCGATGCCCCAGTGATGATCGCCACCGGCATGATCGCGTCCCCTTTCGGCCCGGACCGGGAGCCCGGCCCTCGCCCTCACGGTAGGAACGCCGCCGCCCCTCGGACGTCGGCCGCCGGACCGGCCGTGGCCAGGGCATTCGGACTAGTCCCGGGGGCGTAGACGGCAGCCGCCATCGGACCGATACGGGCTGGTCGCACCGCCGGTACGGTGAGCCCATGACCAACGGACCGGGAGCCGGAATCCCCGCGGTGAGCACCGCGATCCTGGCGATGAGCAGGCATCTGGAGGTGCGCGACGTCCTCAAGACGATCGTGGCCTCGGCCCGCGAGCTGCTGGACGCCGAGTACGCCGCCCTGGGCGTGCCCGACGATCACGGCGGCTTCGCCCAGTTCGTGGTGGACGGGGTCAGCGCCGAACAGTGGAAGGCCATCGGCCCGCTGCCCCGCCAGCACGGCATCCTCGCCGCGATGCTGCACAACGCCACCCCCGAGCGGCTCGCCGACGTCCGCGAGGACCCGCGCTTCGGCGGCTGGCCCGCGGCACACCCGGACATGTCCGACTTCCTCGGCCTCCCGGTCGCCGACGGCGACGAGATCCTCGGCGCGCTCTTCCTGGCCAACAAGCGCTGCCCCAAGGAGGACGGCCGCTGCGGCTTCACCGAGGACGACGAGCGGCTGCTCGGCATACTCGCCCAGCACGCCGCCATCGCCCTGACCAACGCCCGCCTCTACGAGCGCAGCCGCGAGCTGACCATCGCCGGGGAGCGCGCCCGGCTCGCCCACGAGCTGCACGACGCGGTCGCCCAGAAGCTCTTCTCGCTCCGCCTCACCGCCCAGGCCGCCACCGCTCTGGTCGACCGCGACCCGGCCCGCGCCAAGGACGAGCTGCACCAGGTCGCCGCGCTGGCCGCGGAGGCCGCCGACGAACTGCGGGCCGCCGTCATCGAACTGCGGCCCGCGGCCCTCGACGAGGACGGCCTGATCGCCACCCTGCGCTCCCAGGCCCAGGTCCTGGACCGCGCCCACTCCGCCCGGGTCACCTTCGAGGCCCACCGCGTCCGCGCGCTGCCCGCCGCCCAGGAGGAGGCCCTTCTCCGCGTCGCCCAGGAGGCGCTGCACAACGCCCTGCGGCACTCCGGCGCCAAGAACGTCGACGTGACACTGGACCGCCGGGGCCAGGGCGCGCTGCTGCGGATCGCCGACGACGGCTGCGGTTTCGACCCCCACGCGGTCCGCCGGGCCGGCCGCCACCTCGGGCTGGTCTCGATGCACGACCGCGCCGGCGGTGTCGGTGGAAAGCTCACCGTGGAGTCGGAGCCCGGCAAGGGCACCGCTGTCGAGATGGAGGTGCCCGGTGGCTGACATGGACAGGGTCGGTGCGGGAGGAGTCCCCCAGGGCGGCACCAGCGGGCGCCCCGCCCGTCCGGCGACGGCCGGCGGCCGGGCCATCCGCGTCGTGCTCGTCGACGACCACCAGGTGGTGCGCCGCGGCCTGCGGACGTTCCTGGAGGTCCAGGAGGACATCGAGGTGGTCGGCGAGGCCTCCGACGGCGCCGAGGGCATCGCCGTCGCTGAGGAACTGCGCCCGGACGTGGTGCTGATGGACGTCAAGATGCCCGGCATGGACGGCATCGAGGCGCTCCGCACGCTGCGCGAACGGGACAACGCCGCCCGGGTGCTGATCGTGACCAGCTTCACCGAACAGCGCACCGTCGTCCCGGCCCTGCGCGCGGGCGCGGCCGGCTACGTCTACAAGGACATCGACCCCGAGGCACTGGCCGCCGCCATCCGCTCCGTCCACCACGGCCACGTCCTGCTCCAGCCGGAGGTGGCCGGTGCGCTGCTCGCCCAGGAGGAGAACAACGGCGGCCAGGGGCGCGGTACCTCCCTCACCGACCGGGAGCGCGAGGTCCTCGGCCTGATCGCGGACGGCCGCTCGAACCGCGAGATCGCCCGCGCGCTGGTGCTGTCGGAGAAGACCGTCAAGACCCATGTCTCCAACATCCTCATGAAGCTCGACCTCGCCGACCGCACCCAGGCCGCCCTGTGGGCCGTACGGCACGGCATCGGGGCCTGACCGCCGTACGGGAGCGCCGCTCCATCGCACCGCTCCACGACGGCGCTTCCGTACGACCGCGGCGCTTGCGCACCACGACAGCAACCGGTCTCTACAACGACAGCAACCGGAACGTCGTCTTCAGATCCGAGATTCATACTGTCGTGTAGCCGTAGCCCGTTTGGCGTATCCCTTCCCGGGCCGGGCCGTTGTCCAGTGCAGTCGTGGCGGCTGGCCACGGCAACGGCAACGAGGAGTCAGAGAAGTGAAGAACATCAAGCGCGCAATGGCCGTCACGGTGGCGGCGAGCGGTCTGGCCCTGGCGGGCGCCGGCATCGCCTCGGCGCACACCCCGCAGGCGCAGGGCGCGTCGGTGAACTCCCCGGGCATCGTCTCCGGCAACAACGTCCAGGCCCCGGTGCACGTCCCGGTGAACGCCTGCGGCCTCACCGTCACCGCCGTCGGTGCGCTCAACCCCGTCTTCGGCAACCCCTGCCTCAACCCCTGATCAAGGGCCCTGCCCACAGGATCCGCCCGGCCCGCGCGGCACGATCGTCCGCGCGGGTCGCCCCGGCGCTCAACCCCCTCGGCAACACCAGCTCGGGCAACCGAGGTTGTCCGCTCCGGAGTGCACCGCTTCACCTGCCCAGAGGCGTGCACCCCGGACCGGCAAGGGCCCCGTCGACCACACAATGGTCCGGCGGGGCCCGTCCCCGTTCACCCCCGGTGCCGCTCCCGCTCCTCCACCGCGGAGTTGTACGCCGCCACCTGCGCCCGCCGGGCGGTGCGCTCCACCGGCCGCAGCGCCTCGGTACGGGCCGCGATCTCCGACGAACTCACCGCCGCGCCGTGCTCCCGGCCGTCCCCGCCGGTCTGCCGTGCGATGGCGATCAGCGCACCGACGCGCTGCGCCAGCTCCAGCACCCGCACCGCACGGGGCGGATACCCCGGGGCCAGCACCTGCCGCCCGGCCTCCGCCCGCGCCCGGTACGCCGACAGCGCCGCCTGTGCCACCGGCCCGGCGCCGGCCACGTCCAGCCGGGAGAGCAGCGCGGTCGCCTCCTGCAGCGCCTCCGCCAGCTCCCGCTCCGCCTCGCCCAGCGAGGGCACATCGGCCGGCGGCGCCTCCCGCACCGGCAGACAGCGCCAGACCACCTCCACATGCACATCGGGCCCGGTGCCGCCCTCCGGCCCGGCCTCGTACGTCTCCGGCACCAGCCCGAGCCCGGCCCCCGAGGCGAGCACCGCCTCCCCGGCCTCCAGCGCCCGCGCGTTGAATTCCGGCGGGCCGCACAGCCCCAGCGGATGGCCGGGCACCGGCAGCGCCACCCGCAGGCCGACCGCCCCCAGTGCCCGCAGCCGCCCCAGCGCGAGCGTCAGCCCGACCGGCGCCGCCTCCCCGGGCAGGCCCTCCACACGGTGCACCGCATCGTCGTCCGCGATCCGCTCCGCGGCTTCATCAGGTGAGACAAGTCCGGCCAAAAGGGCATTTCCCCATGCTGCCAGGCGTCCTGAACGAGGTTCATCGAGCATGGTCCCCAGCCTAGGGAAGAGCACCGACAACGAGTGGCGTAGGTTTGCAGGGGGGCTGCGCCTACAGGTGTACGCGACGACCGAGAAGCAATGGGAGACAACGCGCTCATGAGCGATGTGCTGGAGCTGGTGGACGTATCCGTGGTCCGCGAAGGACGGGCTCTGGTGGACCAGGTCTCCTGGTCGGTGAAGGAGGGGGAGCGCTGGGTGATCCTCGGCCCGAACGGTGCCGGCAAGACCACCCTGCTGAACCTCGCCTCCAGCTACCTCTTCCCGAGCTCCGGCAGCGCCTCGATCCTCGGCGAGCAGCTCGGCAAGGTCGACGTCTTCGACCTGCGCCCGCGCATCGGCGTGGCGGGTATCGCCCTCGCCGACAAGCTGCCGCGCAGCCAGACCGTGCTGCAGACCGTCCTCACCGCCGCGTACGGCATGACGGCCAGCTGGCAGGAGAACTACGACGAGGTCGACGAGCAGCGCGCCCGCGCCTTCCTCGACCGTCTCGGCATGACCGCCTACCTCGACCGGAAGTTCGGCACCCTCTCCGAGGGCGAGCGCAAGCGCACCCTGATCGCCCGCGCGATGATGACCGACCCCGAGCTGCTCCTGCTGGACGAGCCGGCCGCCGGCCTCGACCTGGGCGGCCGCGAGGACCTGGTGCGCCGCCTCGGCCGCCTCGCCCGTGATCCGTACGCCCCCTCCATGATCATGGTCACCCACCATGTCGAGGAGATCGCCCCGGGCTTCACCCACGTCCTGATGATCCGTCAGGGCAAGATCCTGGCCGCCGGCCCGCTCGACCTGGAACTGACCTCCAGCAACCTCTCCCACTGCTTCGGCCTCCCGCTGATCGTCGAGCGCAACGGCAACGACCGCTGGACGGCTCAGGGCCTGCCGCTGACCTGAGCGCCCCTCAACCGCCCCGCAGGAGCCGTGCCCCGGCACGGGCGCGTCCTCGCTGACCGATCGTGCCCTGTCCCGGGCCGCCGCACCGATCTACCATGAAGCCGTGGATCCATGGGTGTGGTGGCTGATCGCCGCCGTAGGACTGGGCATTCCGCTTGTCGTGACCGCGATGCCCGAATTCGGGATGCTCGCGGTCGGTGCCGTCGCCGGCGCCGTCACCGCAGGCGCCGGGGGCGGCACCGTCGCGCAATTCCTGGTGTTCGCCGCCGTGTCGGTCGCGCTGATCGCGGTCGTACGCCCCCTCGCCAACCGTCATCGCGGCCAGAGTCCCCAACTCGCCTCCGGAATCGACGCGCTGAAGGGCCGGAGCGCCACGGTCCTGGAGCGGGTCGACGGCGGTGGCGGCGGGCGCATCAAACTCGCCGGCGAGGTCTGGTCGGCCCGCGCGCTCGACGGCAGCCAGGTCTACGAACCAGGCCAGCAGGTCGATGTCGTCGAGATCGAAGGCGCCACCGCTGTCGTCATCTGACCCGAACACGCTGCGCGACGAGCCACGTCTCTGAAAGACTGATCAACGGCAAGCCGGTCGCCGGCCGGCGCGGACCAGCAACGAAGGGCACGGGAGCCGCTGTGGAACCGATCATCATCGTCCTGATCATCCTGGTGGTGCTCGTGTTCATCGCACTCATCAAAACGATCCAGGTCATCCCACAGGCCAGCGCCGCCATCGTCGAGCGCTTCGGCCGCTACACCCGCACCCTGAACGCCGGCCTGAACATCGTTGTCCCGTTCATCGACTCGATCCGCAACCGCATCGACCTCCGCGAGCAGGTCGTGCCGTTCCCGCCGCAGCCGGTGATCACCCAGGACAACCTGGTCGTGAACATCGACACCGTCATCTATTACCAGGTGACCGACGCGCGCGCCGCGACCTACGAAGTCGCCAGCTACATCCAGGCCATCGAGCAGCTCACCGTCACCACGCTGCGGAACATCATCGGCGGCATGGACCTCGAACGGACCCTGACCTCCCGCGAGGAGATCAACGCGGCACTGCGCGGCGTCCTCGACGAGGCCACCGGCAAGTGGGGCATCCGCGTCAACCGCGTCGAGCTGAAGGCCATCGAGCCGCCGACCTCCATCCAGGACTCGATGGAGAAGCAGATGCGCGCCGACCGCGACAAGCGGGCCGCGATCCTCCAGGCCGAAGGTGTCCGGCAGTCCCAGATCCTCACCGCCGAGGGTGAAAAGCAGTCCTCGATCCTGCGCGCCGAGGGTGAGGCCAAGGCCGCCGCCCTGCGCGCCGAGGGCGAGGCCCAGGCGATCCGGGTGGTCTTCGAGTCCATCCACGCCGGCGACCCGGACCAGAAGCTGCTCTCCTACCAGTACCTCCAGATGCTCCCGAAGATCGCCGAGGGCGACGCCAACAAGCTCTGGATCGTGCCGAGCGAGATCGGCGACGCCCTCAAGGGCCTCGGCGGCGCCATCGGCAACTTCAACCCCGCAGCCGGCGGCGGCTCCATCCCCAAGCCCAGCTCCCCGAACCGCGAAGCTCCCCCGATCGACTGACAGCGCCGGGCCCCTGGTGCATGATCGGGCAGAACCGCACCGATCATGCACGGGGGAATCAGCGTGACCATCTGGGAAGCCGTCGCCGTCCTCGCCGCCGGGGTCGGCGCCGGCACGATCAACACCGTCGTCGGGTCCGGCACCCTGATCACCTTCCCGGTGCTGCTCGCCTTCGGTGTGCCACCGGTCACCGCCAATGTCTCCAACACCCTTGGTCTGGTGCCCGGTTCGATCAGCGGCGCCATCGGCTACCGCCGCGAACTCGCCGGGCAGCGCGGCCGCATCCTGCGCTTCGGCCTCACCGCCCTGGCCGGCGGCCTGACCGGCGCGATCCTGCTGCTCGCACTGCCCTCGAAGGCCTTCGACGCGATCGTCCCCGCCCTGATCGGGCTCGCGCTCGTCCTCGTCATCGCCCAGCCCAAGCTGGCCGCCGCGCTCCGCGCCCGCCGCGAGCGCAACGGCACCACCGCCCACCGCGACGGCGGCCTCGCCCTGCCGGCCGGACTCCTGGTCGCCAGCGCCTACGGCGGCTACTTCGGCGCCGCCCAGGGCGTCCTCTACCTCTCCCTGATGGGCCTGCTGCTCGACGAGGACCTACAGCGCATCAACGCCCTCAAGAACGTCCTCGCCGCGATCGTCAACGGCGTCGCGGCGCTGTTCTTCCTCTTCGTCGCCCACTTCGACTGGGCCGCCGTCGGCCTGATCGCCCTCGGCTCCACCCTCGGCGGCCAGCTCGGCGCGACGGTGGGCCGCCGTCTGCCGCCCACCGCCCTGCGCGCCGTCATCGTGCTCGTCGGCCTGCTGGCCATCGTCCAACTCCTCCTCAAATGAGGCGAGTCGAACGGACAACGGCGCCGCTCAGGCCGGCACCGCCAGCCACTCCGGCAGCCCCTCCCGCACCGACACCCCCAGCGTCGACAGCAGCGCGTCCGCCGGTGTCGGCTCGAACGGCCGCCGGAGCAGCGCCATCCCCGCCTGCTCGGGCGTACGGTCCGCCTTGCGGTGGTTGTCCTCCGCACACGAGGCGACGGTATTCAGCCAGGTGTCCCCACCGCCGTGCGACCGCGGCACGACATGGTCCACGGTCGTCGCCCGCCGCCCGCAGTACGCACACCGGTGCTGGTCACGCACCAGCACCCCGCGCCGGGACCAGGGCGCCCGTTGTCGGAACGGCACCCGGACGTATCTGCTCAGTCTGATCACCTGCGGCACCGGTACGTCCACCGAAGCGGCACGGATCCGCAGCCCGGGGTGCGCATGCTCGACGACGGCCTTTTCCTGCATGACCAGCACCACCGCCCGCCGCAGCGACACCGTCGACAGCGGCTCGAAGCTCGCATTCAGCACCAGTGTCTCGCGCATCCCGTCCACCTCCCGGACCCGCTCCGCCCCCGTGGCGAAGTTGCTCCACTCTGCAGCGGCAGGTATTTCCCGAACAACGCAATTTCCGCGTGCCACAAGGGAAATGGCAGACGATCGGCAGATGAAAAGGAGGTGCTTCCGAGGCGCCCCACAGGGCGCGGAAAGGCGTACGCTCCGGGTCCCGCCCCCGTGAATTACGCGGGACCCGGAGCGAACGGCAGCCGGCGAGGACACCCGGCGCGAACGCGGGCTCCGGCGAGCCCGGGGACGACACACCTGCGCCCCGACGCTCCCGCCACTGCGGTACCAGCTGCCCGACGCCCTGATGAAGGGCGGCGGCACGGAAACCACTGTGCGTGCGGAAAGCGCCGGGGCGCAACGGAATTACGACGCTCAGCCCGCCGCGGGCACCTCGTACTCGGCGATCAGCTGGGCCCGTCCGAGGGTGTGGAACCGCAGGTTGAAGCCCACCACCGCGGGCGAGGCCCCGGCGTCCGGGCCGAGCTTCTCCTGGTCCACCGCGTACACCGTGAACACATAGCGGTGCGGACCGTCCCCGGGCGGCGGCGCCGCGCCCCCGAAGTCCCGCGTCCCGTAGTCGTTACGGACATGAACGGCGCCCTCGGGCAGCCCCTTCATCTCCCCGGACCCGGCACCGGCCGGCAGCTCCGTCACCGACGCCGGAATATCGAACAGCGTCCAGTGCCAGAATCCGCTGCCCGTCGGTGCGTCCGGGTCGTAGCAGGTGACGGCGTAGCTCCTGGTCCCCGCGGGCGCACCCTCCCACCGCAGCTGCGGCGAACGGTTCCCCTCGGCGAAGACCTGCTCCGGCCGCAGCGTCCCGCCCGGCTCCACCTCCTCGCTCAGCACCGTGAACTCCGGCACCGGCGGATGGAAATCGTGCGGGAGCGGCCGCCGCTTCAGCTCGGACACTGCAACACCTCCTGGTCGCTTGCTGACACTGTCCGGCCAGGTTAGAGCCAGTTCCGCTTACCGCCGACCTCCGCCAGCCACTGGTTGAGGTATCCCGCCCAGTCGGTCCCCTCGAAGTCGTTCAGCCCGACCGTGAACGACCGGAAGGTGTCCGAGCCCTCGGTGAACAGCCCCGGCTTCTTGTCCATCTCCAGGACGACGTCCATCTCCCGGTCGTCCGCCACGAACGACAGCTCGACCTGGTTGAGCCCGCGGTACTGCTGCGGCGCGTAGAACTCGATCTCCTGGTAGAACGGCAGCTGCTGCCGCGTCCCCCGGATGTGACCCTGCTCCAGGTCGGCGGCCTTGAAGCGGAACCCGAGCCGCCCGAATGCGTCCAGGAGCGCCTGCTGCGCCGGCAGCGGGTGCACATTCACCGGGTCCAGGTCGCTGGAGTCCACCGCACGGGCGATCGCCAGCTCCGTCGTCACACCGACGTTCATCCCGTGCAGATGCGTCCCCAGGAACGTGGTGATCGGCGTCTCCCACGGAATCTCCAGCCCGAACGGCACGGTGTGCGCCGCCCCCGGCTGCACCGTGAACTCCCCGCCCAGCTGCACCTTGGTGAACTCGACGTTCCGCTTGTACTCCTCCTCGCCGCTCTCGACCTCGACCCGCGCCTGGAGCCCGACCGACAGCCCCTGGATCTCCTGGGCCACCGAACCACCCTGGATCCGCACCTCGCCCTGCACGACCCCACCCGGGACGACGTTCTCCTCGAAGAGCACCGTCTCCACCGACGCGCCCCCGGCGCCCAGGCTCGCCAGCAGCTTCTTGAATCCCATGGTCGTCCTCCCCAGGCGGAACGCCTGTGCTCTGTATTGCGCGCCGAGATCTCGGCTTGATTCCTACGAACGCGAAACCGCGCAAGCCGGTTCCACGCCACACCTTCCCAACCTCGGCGTCCCCATGGCCAGCCGCCTTCCCGAACGGCTGCACTACGCTCGGTCCGCATGACCGACGTACCGGAACGAATGCCGCTCAACCGCGACTTCTTCGACCGCCCCGTCGTGGACGTGGCCCCCGACCTCCTGGGCCGCACCCTTCTCCGCAACACTCCCGACGGTCCGATCACCCTCCGGCTCACCGAGGTCGAGGCCTACGACGGCGAGACCGACCCCGGCTCCCACGCCTACCGCGGCCGCACCGCGCGGAACGCCGCCATGTTCGGCCCGCCCGGCCACGCGTACGTCTACTTCATCTACGGGATGTGGTTCAGCCTCAACGTGGTCTGCGGCCCCGAGGGCCGGGCGAGCGGTGTCCTGCTCCGCGCCGGCGAGGTCCTCACCGGCACACCCCTGGCCGCCGGCCGCCGCCCCAAGGCTCGCAACAACAACGAGCTGGCCAAGGGCCCGGCCCGTCTGGCCACCGCCCTCGACATCGACCGCACCCTCGACTCCACCGACCTGTGCACCGGCGGCGACGCCCCCCTCTCCCTGCTCCACGGCCGGCCGCCGGCCCCCGAGGAGGTACGCAACGGCCCGCGCACCGGCGTCGGCGGAGACGGCGCGGACCACCCCTGGCGCTACTGGATCGCGGACGACCCCACGGTCAGTCCCTACCGCCGCCACGTCCCGCGACGCCGCACCACCACGGCTTCTTGACTCTGCCTCGGGAACCGCCTAACGTAGCCCGAGCCGCTGGAGACGGGCAGCGCCATCTGCGCAGACCGCCAGGCGGCACAACCAACTACTCTCAACGATTCCCTTACGGGTCCTCTTTCGCGTTGCCGAAATTCGACCCCCGCCGACCCGATTATGGGTCGCCAGGGAAAGCCGCTAAAGTAGTAACCCGCCGAAAGGGCGGCGATTAAATCGCCGCTCCCCGGCGGATTCCCGACGGAAATCAGGACCGGAATCGAACGAGACCGGATCTGATAGAGTCGGAAAGGCCGAAAAGCGAAAGCCGAACGGCCGACCCCGCTCCAACAGGGGGCCAGAGACGGAAACGGATCTGGTACGGTTGG
>NZ_JBHYPE010000070.1:2076-27645 GCF_042746015.1 Streptomyces sp. NPDC058773 | reverse complement strand
ACGGCAGCAAGCTCATCTACTGCAGCGGCACCACCTTCAAGGACCCGCTGTTCTCCAAGGACCACGGCCTGTCCTGCAACATGACCGGCGGCTCCAGCGGCGGCCCCTGGTTCACCTCGTTCGACGAGAAGACCGGCACCGGCCTCCAGTCCTCGGTGAACAGCTTCGGCTACCAGTTCCTGCCCAACACCATGTTCGGCCCCTACTTCGGCGACGACGCCAAGAATCTGTACAGCCAGGCGCAGGGGTCCTGACCTGACCCACCCGGCCCGACCCGGGCCTCGGGGGCCGCACGGACCCGGTGCGTGCGGCCCCCCCCTGCGGCCGGTCGGCCGGATGGCTTCTAGCGCCCCGTGGTGTGGAGTTGGCGCTTGAGGAAGGAGACGACGGTCTGCCAGGTCGGGTGGGCGGCGGTGGGCCGGGTGGTGTGGCCGTGACGGGTGGTTTCCCGGGTGGCGCCGCGCCGGGTGCCGGGGTCACTGAGCATGTCCAGGAACGTGCCGTGGCCGGTGTTCGGGAAGGAGTAGAACCGGGCGTCCTGGTGCGTGGCGGCCAGCTTGTCGAAGAGCAGACGGCTCTGGTGGTAGGGCACCAGCTCGTCCTGCTTGCCGTGGAAGATCAGGAACGGCGGGGTGCGCCGCTTTCCGATGTAGGTGAGCGGGCTTGCCTCGGCGACCTTTGCGGGGCAGTCGTTGAGGGCGCAGCCGAGCAGCCGCGATTCGGGCGACTTGGGATCGGCGTGGCACTCACCCGGTACGGAACCGTCCTCGCGCGGTGTGCAGTCGGTGAGCATGTGCGCGTCCATCTGCCCGAAGTCGATCGGCGGGTAGAACGGCACGGCCGCCTGGACGGCGCTGGAGGGGCCGTTGACGCCGACGGTGCCCTCCAGCTTCGGAAGGTCTCCGGTCACCGCCGCCATCGTGGCGGCCCAGCCGCCGGAGGACTCGCCCATGATGGCGAAGCGTCGCGGGTCCAGGTGGTACTTCGCCGCGTTGGCGCGCAGCCAGCGGATGGCGCCTTTGATGTCGTGCAGCTGGGCCGGGAACTGCGCCTGGGAGCTGGAGCGGACCGCCACACCGGCCACGGCGAAACCGTGCGGGTTGAGCTGTGCGGCGACCTTGTCGGCGTCCATCCGGCCGTTGTCGGCCATCCAGCCCGAACCATGGGTGAAGATCACCAGGGGCAGCGGGCGGTGGGACTCCGGGACGTACAGATCCAGCTTGTGGCCCTGGGTACCGGCGGGCTCGGCGGCGGCGTAGTCGAGGTCCTCGGTGACGTCCACGCCCGGTGACGCGGCCGCCGGGACGTCTCTGGCTCCCACGGCGATGGCCACGACGGCCACCAGTGCCGTCACCAGGACGAGGAGGGGAATACTGCGGAACGGTGTTCGCACGAGGCTGCGAAACATTGACCTACTCCTTTTCGGATGGGCCCGATGGGCTCAGAGGAATGCCGGGCGCCGCTCGTCGGCGGGCATCAGGGGCCGTCGGCGATGAGGGGATCGGCAACCGCGAAGGCGGCGTTGGCGGCGGGGACGCCGCAGTAGACGGCGGTCTGGAGCAGCACCTCTTGGATCTCGTCCGGGGTGAGCCCGTTGCGCAGCGCGGCCCGTATGTGCAGGGCGAGTTCCTTGTGGTGGCCGCCCGCGACCAGGGCGGTGAGGGTGACGCAGCTGCGGTTGCGGCGGTCCAGCCCGGGACGGGTCCAGATCTCGCCCCAGGCGTAGCGGGTGAGGAAGTCCTGGAAGGTGGCGGTGAAGGCGCTGGTGCGCGCCCGGGCGCGGTCGACGTGGTCGTCACCGAGGACCGCGCGCCGTACGGCCGTGCCCGCCGCGCGGCGGAGGTCGTCGGGGTGGGACGGGGCCGCGAAGTGGTCCCGGAGGGCGGCGAGTACGGCGTGCGGTTGCTCGACGAGGGCGAGGTGGGAGGCGGCGGGCAGCTCCAGCAGGGTGGACCCGGTGATGCCGTCGGCCAGCTCCCGGGCGTGGGCGGGCGGCGTGGCCGGATCGTCGCGCCCCGCGATCACCAGGGTGGGTGCGGTGATCCGGGGCAGTTCGGCGCGCAGGTCGTATCCGGCGAGTGCGTCGCAGCAGGCCGCGTAGCCGGCCGGGTCGGTGGCGCGGAAGCCGGCGACCAGCGCGGCGGTGGCCGCGTTGCCGAATCCCGGGGTGAACCAGCGCTCGGCGGCCGTCCCGGCGAGCGCCTCGGTGCCCTGCGCGCGCACCAGGGCGGCACGCCGCTGCCACCCGGTGGGCTCGCCGAAGCGGGCCGAGGAGCACACCAGCGCCAGGGCCTCGACCCGTTCGGGATGGTGGACGGCGAGGTGGGCACCGACGGCTCCGCCGAGCGAGACACCGGCGTAGGCGAAGCGCGCCACACCGAGGTGGTCGGCGAGGGCGCGCACCAGACCGGCCAGATCGTCGACGGTGGCGCCCGGCCGGAGGAGATCGGCGGGTGAGCCGCCGTGTCCGGGCAGGTCCCAGCGGATCACCCGGAAGTGCCGTGCCAGAGCGGGAAGTTGGGCGTCCCAGACGGCGAGTGAGGTGCCGAGGGAGGGCCCGAGGATCAGCACCGGGCCGTCCGGGGGGCCGTCGAGGCGGTGGTGCAGGAGGTGCTTCATGAGCTGTTCCCCTGTTCGGACCCGGTCGTGCGGGTCAGGGCGCGGTCGACCAGGGCGGCTGCCGCCCCCAGGTAGGTCGCGGGGTCGGTGAGCCGGCGGATGCGGTCGCGGTGGCCGGCCGGCGCCGGTTCCTCCGCCAGCACGGCGTGCAGGCTCCGCCGCTCGGCGGTGGCCCGGCGGGCGGCGCGGGTGAGGAGTTCCCTGGCCGCTTGGCGACCGAGCAGGGCGCCGAGTTCGACGGCGAGGCGTTCGCTGACGATCAGGCCCCCGGTGACGTGGAGGTTGTCCCGCATCCGGTCGCCGAAGACCCGGAGGCCGTTCACGAGTGCGGCGGCGTCGCGGGCCGCCCCTCCGGCCAGCCGGAGCAGTTCCCGCAGGGCCTGCCATTCGGCGTGCCAGGCACCGGCCGGCCGTTCGTCCTCGGCGGTGAGTGAGGACGTCAACACGGCGGCAAGGGCGGGGGCTTGGCGCGCTGCGGCGGTGATCAGCGTGGCCCGCACGGGGTTGCTCTTGTGCGGCATGGCCGAGGAGTCCCCGCCGCTGCCCTCGGCCAGCTCGCCGATCTCCGTACGGGAGAGCACCAGGACGTCCGCCGCGAGCTTGCCGAGCGCACCGGGGACGAAGCCGAGCCCGGCGGCGAGGTCGGCGACGGGGGTGCGCAGGGTGTGCCAGGGCAGGACGGGCTCGGCGAGGCCGAGCTCCCTGGCATAGGCGGTGAGCAGGGCGGGCCCGCCGCTCCGTGTTCCGGCCAGGGTTTCGTACGCCGCCAACGTGCCTGCCGCCCCGCCGAGTTGGGCGGGGAGCCTGATCGAGGAGAGCCGCTCCAGGGCGTCCAGGACGAGGTGGCGCCAGCCGGCCGCCTTGAGTCCGAAGGTGGTCGGGACGGCGTGCTGGGTGAGGGTGCGGCCCGGCATGGGGGTGAGCCGGTGCGCATCGGCGAGCCGTCCGAGGGTGTCGGCCGTCCGCCGCAGGTCCGCGGCGATCAGCGGCAGGGTGCGGGCCGCCACCAGCATGGTGGCGGTGTCCATGATGTCCTGGCTGGTCGCGCCGCGGTGCACATACGGCGCGGCGTCGGCGGGCAGCGCGACGGTGAGATCGGCGACCAGCGGGATGACCGGGTTGCCGCCCTTGCGGGCACGGACGGCGATGTCGCGCAGATCGAACGCGTCGGCGTCCGCGGCCGCCGTCACGGCGTCCGCGGCCCCTGCGGGTGCGTCCCCGAGCCCGGCCTGGGCCCGGGTCAGGGCGGCCTCGGCGTCCAGCAGGGCCTGGAGGAACGCGTGGTCGCCGGTGGCCGCTTCGACGGCGGAGGCCACCCGGACCGGGGAGAGCAGGCCGAGGTCCGCGACGGCGTCCGGGGACGCCTCGGCCGGTCGCCTGCGAGCGTCATCGGAAGTCAAGGAAGACCGTCTCCTCAGGGCCCTGCAGCCGGATGTCGAAGCGGTGGAGGTGCGGGTCCTCCCGGGCGGCGAGCAGCGTCGCCCGGCGGTCGGGGGCGAGGGCGGCGAGCAGCGGGTCGGTGGCGGCCGGGTCCAGATAGGCGCGGGTGTAGAGGTGGTGGAGCAGACCGCGGGCGAACACGCAGACGGACAGGTACGGCACGCCGGCGGGCCTGAGGGTGCGGATCGACCAGTGCCCGTCGGCGGCGGTGGCGACGCGGCCGAAGCCGGTGAAGGTGACCTGGTCCCGGCCGGCGAAGCCACCGGTGACCGGATCGCGGCGCATCGAGCCGGGCTTCCCGGCCCGTGCGGGTCCCGGCTGCCAGAACTCCAGCAGGGCGTCGGGGATCGGTGCGCCCGCGCCGTCGTAGACATGGCCGTGCACGGTGAGCGTGTCGGGGTGGCCGGCCGGGGCCATCTCGCCGCCGCCGGGGAAGGGCAGGGCGTAGCCGTAGAACGGCCCCACGGTCTGGGCGGGGGTGGGGTGTCGCATCAGCGGCCCTCCTCGGTCCAGGTGGCGGCGGGGCCGTCGAGGACGATGTCCCAGCGGTGGCCGAGCGACCACTCGGCGACGGAGAGGTCGTGGTCGTAGGTGGCGACCAGGCGGGCGCGGGCGGCCGGGTCGGTGACGGACTGGAGGATCGGGTCGTAGGGGAAGAGCGGGTCGCCGGGGAAGTACATCTGGGTGACCAGCCGTTGGGTGAAGGCCGTGCCGAAGAGCGAGAAGTGGATGTGGGCCGGCCGCCAGGCGTTGTGGTGGTTGCGCCAGGGGTAGGCGCCGGGCTTGACGGTGGTGAAGGCGTACCGGCCCTGATCGTCGGTGAGGCAGCGGCCGACGCCGGTGAAGTGCGGGTCGAGCGGGGCGGCGTGCTGGTCGCGCCGGTGTGCGTAGCGGCCGGCGGCGTTGGCCTGCCAGATCTCGACGAGCTGTCCGCGGACCGGCCGTCCGCCGCGGTCAAGGACCCGGCCGGTGACGGTGATCCGCTCACCGAGCGGCTCGCCGGTGTGCTGGCGGGTCAGATCGGCGTCCAGTTCGGTGACGTCGGTGAGACCGAAGGCGGGGCCGCGGAGTTCGGCCGCCTCCGGGTCCTGGACGGTGACGAGCGGCTGCCGGGGGTGGCGGAGCCGGCTGCTGCGGTAGGGGGCGTAGCCGCGGTCCGGGTGGGCGGCGGCCTCGCCGGAGGCGGCGGCCGCCGCGGCCTGTTGGGCGATCTCCCGGGAGATGTCGTGCTGGGTGAGGGGCATGCGGGGCCTACCTTTCGAGGACGAGCGCGAGGCCCTGGCCGACGCCGATGCACAGGGCGGCGAGCGCGGTGCCGGCGCCCGCTGCGGCGAGCTGGTGGGCGGCGCCGCCGGTGATCCGGGCGCCGGACGCGCCGAGGGGGTGGCCGATCGCGAGCGCCCCGCCGCGCGGGTTGACCACCGAAGGGTCGAGTTCCGGCCAGGCCCGCAGACAGGCCAGGGCCTGCGCGGCGAAGGCCTCGTTCAGCTCGAAGGCGGTGAGGGCGTCGAAGCCCCGGCCCGCCTTCGCGAGGGCGCGGCGGACGGCCTCGACGGGGCCGGTGCCGAAGTACTGCGGTTCCACGCCGCTGACGGCGCAGGCGCTGATCCGGGCGAGCGGTGCGCGACCGGTGGCCTCCAGTCCGGCGGCGTCGGTGAGCAGCAGCGCGGCCGCCCCGTCGCTGAGCGGTGAGGAGTTGCCGGCGGTCACCGACCCGTCCTGCCGGAAGACCGGCCGGAGCGCGGCGAGGGCCTGGGGTGAGGCGGTGTCCCGGATGGCTTCGTCGCGGGCCGGGGCCACGCCCTCGACGGGGACGACCTCACTGTCGAACAAGCCGTCCCGCCAGGCCCTGGCGGCCTTGCGGTGGCTGGCGAGCGCGAAGGCGTCCTGGGCCTCGCGGGTGATGTCGTGGCGGTCGGCGACCAGTTCCGCCCCCTCCCCCAGCGCCACCGTCCACCGGTCCGGCATCTGCGGGTTGACCAGCCGCCAGCCCAGGGTGGTGGACGCGAGCTCCTGGTGGCCGGCGGGAAAGGCGTGGTCGGGCTTGGGCAGCACCCAGGGGGCGCGGCTCATCGACTCCACGCCACCGGCGAGCGCGACCGAGGCGTCCCCCACGGCGATCGCCCGGTACGCCTGGATCACGGCCTCCATCCCGGAGCCGCAGAGCCGGTTGACCGTGACCCCGGGCACCGTGACCGGCAGTCCGGCCAGCAGCACCGCCATCCGGGCCACATTGCGGTTCTCCTCGCCCGCGCCGTTGGCGTTGCCGAGGAACACGTCGTCGATCCGGGCCGGGTCGAGCCGCGGCGTACGGTCGAGCAGGGCACGCAGCACCCCGGCGGCGAGGTCGTCGGGGCGCACGGTGGCGAGGGCTCCGCCGTATTTGCCGACGGGTGTGCGGACGGCGTCGACGACGTAGACGTCGTTGAGGCGCTCGGTCATGGAAGGCTCCTGTGGCTGTGCGGGCCCGCTCCGGGGCGCGTGAGTGGCCCGCGTTCCGCCGATGGCTCGGTGCTCAGCGGGTGGTGGGGAGGGCGACGCGGACGGGCGCGGCCGTCTTCGCGAGCACCTCGTCGGGGCCGACCCCGGGGGCGGTTTCGACCAGGACGAAGCCGTCCGGTGCGAGGTCGAGGACGCCGAGGTCGGTGAGGACGCGGTGGACGCAGGCCGCACCGGTGAGCGGCAGGGTGCACTCGGCGACGAGCTTCGGCGAGCCGTCCCGGGCGGTGTGCTCGGTCATGACGAGGACCCGGCGGACCCCGTGGACGAGGTCCATCGCGCCGCCCATGCCCTTGACGAGCTTTCCGGGGATCATCCAGTTGGCCAGGTCCCCGCGGGCGGAGACCTGCATGGCGCCGAGGACCGCCGCGTCGACGTGGCCGCCGCGGATCATGCCGAAGGAGAGCGCGGAGTCGAAGAACGACGCCCCGGGTACGGCCGTCACGGTCTCCTTGCCGGCGTTGATGAGGTCGGGGTCGACCTCGTCCTCGTACGGGTAACGGCCCACGCCCAGCAGCCCGTTCTCCGACTGGAGCACGACGTCCGTGTCGCCGGGCAGGAAGCTCGGGACCAAAGTGGGCAGTCCGATGCCGAGGTTGACGTAGGAGCAGTCGGCGAGTTCGGCCGCCGCGCGGGCGGCCAGTTCGCTGCGGGTCCAGGCCATCAGGCGGGTGCCGCCTCTCGTGCCGCGCGGACGGAGACCGTCCGCTTCTCGATGTGCTTGTCGGCCGCCTGGGCCGGGGACAGCGGCAGGACCCGCTGCACGTAGATGCCCGGCAGATGGATCTCGTCGGGTCCCAATTCGCCCGGCTCGACCAGCTCTTCCACCTCGGCGACGGTGATCCGGCCGGCCATCGCGGCCAACGGGTTGAAGTTGCGCGCGGCCTTGTGGAAGACGAGGTTGCCGTGCCGGTCTCCCCGTGCCGCATGGACCAGGGCGAAGTCGGCGGTGAGGGCGCGCTCCAGGACGTAGTCGCGGCCGTCGAAGGCGCGGACCTCCTTCGGCGGGGAGGACACCGTCACGGTGCCGTCCGGGCCGTGGCGCCAGGGCAGACCGCCGTCGGCGACCGGGGTGCCGACACCGGCCGGCACGAAGAACGCCGGAATGCCGGCGCCGCCGGCGCGCAGCCGCTCGGCGAGCGTGCCCTGCGGCGTCAGTTCGACCTCCAGCTCGCCGCTCAGGTACCGCCGGGCGAACTCCCGGTTCCCGCCGATGTACGAGCCGGTGACCCGGGTGATCCGCCCGGCGGCCAGCAGGATGCCGAGCCCGCTGCCGTCGACCCCGCAGTTGTTCGACACCACGCTCAGCCCGCCGGAGCCACGGTCGTGCAGCGCCTGGATCAGCACGTTCGGCACGCCGCTGAGGCCGAATCCGCCCACGGCCAGCGACGATCCGTCGGTGATGTCGCCGACGGCCTCGGCGGCGGTCTGCCGGACTTTGTCCATGAGCACCCTTCCGGTTGTTCGCAGAGTGAATGTTCGTTCATAATTTGCGGGGCCGAGAGTGTGCGCCCGCGCGCGCCATCTGTCAACGCCGGCCGCGCCCGCCCGGCCAGTACGGTTGCCCGAAGCCCGCTACCGAGAGCAGAGCCACATGCCGACCACCGACCTCCGCGCACCCGCCGAAGCCGTGGCGCCGCTGATCCGCGGCATCAGCGTGCTGCGCGAACTCACCGAGGCGGACGGCCGCCAGAGCCTCGGCGGCCTCGCCCGCGGCACCGCGCTCGCCCGCTCCACGGTGGACCGGATCGCCGCCACGCTGACCCGGATGGGATACCTCCGGCAGACCGGCCGGGACGTCACGCTCACCCCCCGCCTGATGGAGCTGGGCAACGCCTACCTCGGCGCCCTCCGGCTGCCCGACCTGCTCGGTCCGCACGCCGACCGGCTCGCCGACACCCTCGACGAGTCGGTGTCGATCGCCGTGCCGGACCGCGACGGCATCCGCTTCGTCCACCAGGCCACCCGCCGCCGCGCACTGTCGCTCACCTTCCGCCTCGGCGACCTGCTGCCCGCCGAACGGACCGCCCACGGGCAGGTGTTCGCCGCGGACTGGACCGAGGAGGAGTGGGCGTCCTGGCGCGAGCGGTGGGCGGCGGACCCGGAGAACCTGCGCTTCCCGGCCGTTCCGCCGTTCCGCCAGTCCCCCGGCTTCCTCGCCGAGGCCTCCGCCGCCGCCCGCGCACGCGGCTGGGCCCTGGACGACCAGATGATCGAGCCGGGCCTGATCGCGCTCGTGGTGCCGGTCCGCGACGACCGGGGGCGACAGGTCTGCGGGGTGAGCGTGGTCAGCCACACCAGCCGGCACAGCGCCCGCTCCCTGCGCGAGGCCGTACTGCCCACGCTGCGCGAGACGGTGGCCGCCATGGAGGACGACCTGCGCCACGCCCCGCCGGTCGAGCCGGTCCGGCGGCCGGCGGGCGCAGCCGGGTCCGCGGCGTGGACACAGGCCTCCAAACAGGAGCTCGGCCGGGATTTCGTGGAGGCGCTGGCGCGGGGGCTGACCGTGCTGACCGCGTTCGGGCCCGGACGCGCCACGTTGCCGCTCACCGCCGTCGCCGAGGCCACCGGACTGGCGCGGGCCACCGCCCGGCGGGCCCTGATCACGCTGGCACACCTGGGCTATGTCACCGCGCACGGACGGGAGTTCAGCCTCACCCCCCGGGTACTCGACCTCGGCTTCGCACCACTGTCGTGCGCACCGCTGTCCCGGATCGCGGAGCCCCACCTGGCCGACCTGGCCGTCCAGGTCCAGGACTCCGCCTCCCTCGCCGTACTCACCGGCGACGACATCCAGTACACCGCCCGGATCGCCACCCGCCGCGTCATGAGCGTCAACATCACCGTCGGCACCCGGTTCCCGGCCTTCGCCACCTCGATGGGACGCGTCCTCCTCGCCGGCCTGCCGCCCGCCGAGCGCACGGCGAGGCTGCAACGGGCCGACCGCCGCCCCCTGACCGACCACACCGTCACCGCCCCGGCCCGGCTGGCCCAGCTGCTCAAGAGGACCGCGCAGGACGGATACGCCCTTGTCGACGAGGAGTTGGAGGAGGGCCTGCGCTCGGTCGCCGTCCCGGTGCACGACCGCACCGGACGGGTGGTCGCCGCCGTCGGCGTCTCCACGCACACCGGCCGCCGCACCCTCGCACAGTGCCGGGAGGAACTCCTCCCCGCCCTGCGCACGGCCGCCGCCCGGATCGAGAACGACCTGCACACGGCCGGACGTCACGTACGCATCTCCACCAGCTCCTGAACGCACCCTGCGCAGCCGGGCGACCGGGCGTGACCGGCCACCCGCACCCGGCCGTCCCGGCTGCGCCACGGAAGCGTCAGGCCTCCGCCCGGGCGACCGCCACGGTGCCCTCCCGGGCGACGAGCGGGACGAGCGCGATGGCCGTGGCGCCCAGGAAACCGGCCAGGGCGAAAGCGGTGAAGCCCCAGCTCTGATTGCCGCTCGCCGCGAGGACCCCGCCCAGCCACGGCCCGACGACCGCACCGGTACGCCCGACCCCGGTCACCCAGCCGAGCCCGGCGGCCCGCTCGCTCTGCCGGTAGACGGAGTTGGTGGCGGCGTACACCATGGCCTGAGCGCTGAACAGCCACACCCCGGTGACCGCCACGACCGCGTACGTCACCCCCAGCGGCAGAGGCGACTTGAGCAGCAGCGCACCGACGGCGGTCAGCACGAACCAGAGCGCCGACACCCGCACGGGTCCGAAGCGGTCCGCCGCCCGGCCCGCGATCAGCATGCCGACGATCCCGCCCGCGTTGATCACCATCAGGAAGCTGATCGAGGAGGTGAGGCCGTAGCCGGCGCTCCGCATCAGCTGCGGCAGCCAGGTGCTCATCCCGTACACCAGCAGCAGCCCGCAGAAGCTGGCCAGCCACAGCAGCGGCGTCGCCCACCGCGCCTCGTGGGCGAACAGCGCCCGGACCGCCGCCAGCCGCCCCTTCGGCCCCGCCGCCGGAGCCGCGCCCGCCACCGGCCGGGCCAGTCCGTACCGGTCCGCGACGGCGAAGGCCCGCTCCGGCCTGCCCCGCGCGAGCAGCACGCCGGGCGACTCGGGCAGCAGCTTCAGCAGCAGCGGTACGGCAACGACGGCGGGCAGCACCCCTGCCCAGAACACCGCGCGCCAGCCCGCCGCCGGAGCGACGGTCAGCCCGAGCGCCGTCGCCGCCATGCCGCCGGCGTGGTACGAGGTCATCAACAGGCCGGTGGCCAGTGCCACCCGGCCCCGCGGCGCGAACTCCATCACCATGGCCAGCCCCAGCGGCATCAGCCCGCCGAGCCCGAGACCCGCGACGAACCGTCCGGTACCGAGCATCGCCGGACTGCCGGCCAGCGCACACACCGCCGAGCCGAGCGAGAACACCGTCACGCTGCCCGCCAGCAGCGGCCGGCGCCCGAGCCAGTCGGTCAGATTGCCCGCCGCCAGCGCGCCGATGAGCATGCCGAAGGTGGTCCAACTGCCGATGGATCCGGCACCGTCCGGTGTCAGCCCGAAGCCGTGGTCATCGAGGATGTGCGGCATCACGGCGCCGTAGATGTTGATGTCCATACCGTCGAAGAACACGGCCAGCCAGCACAGGGCCAGCACCGGAAAGACCGTGCGGAAGGAGCGGGGTGGGGTGCCGATGGAAGTCATGTCCGTCCCTGGGGAGCGAAGGGAGAAGAAGATGTCCGGGGGGCGGGAAGTTCGCCTGGTGAACTCATATTCACTTCTGAGGTGGCAAGAGTGTCCGGCCGAGGCGTACGGGTGTCAATGACCGAGGGCCGGAGTTTTCCCAGGCGGAGCCGGGATCAGCCGTGCGCCCTCCAGCCCCGGAGTCTCGTGCGGCGCTCAGCGGCCGACAACGCCGGACCGGGGGGCCGCGCCGGTGCAGCCACCCCTCTCACAGCTGCCGGTCACACTCGATGCGCACCGCGCCGGACTCCCCGGCCGCGGCTCCGTTCGCCCCAGGACCGGCGCGGAGTGTTCACATGCCCGGGTGGTCGGGCACGGGCGACGCGGCGACGGCGTCGGCGAGGATCTGCTCCCGCGTCGAAATGACCAGTCCATTGAGGGCCTTGGCCAGCGCGAGGACCTCGCCCGGCCTGTCCGGGGCGGCGATCCGGTCGGTCGACTCGTCGAGGAAGGCCATCGCCTCACGCATGCGGCGGTGAGCTTCGGGGGTTGCGGGAAGCGCGTCCGCTTTGATCAGGTTGAGCATCGTCTCCAATGCCCCGGCCAACTCGCGGACCGCTGCACGCATCTCGGCTTCGTCGAAGTCCATGCCGCATACGATCGCGGATCGGACGGGAAGGCGCCACGCCGCCGGATTCGGCGGGAGGCGCCGAACGATGTCAGCGCGAACACCCCGGCCTGCGGTGCGGCGCGTGGCCGCCGCCGGGAAGCGGCGGGCTCATGGGCCAGGGGGCGTTCGGCCTCCCCCAGCGGGCGGGCACGCCTTCGCGCAGCGCATGCCCACCCCGGAGGAATCACTCAATGAGCGATCATCGGAGGGCCGAGCGGCGCAATTTCCCGATTGAAGAACTCGGCGAAATCTTCCCCCCGACGGTAAAGCGCATCGAATCCTGCGGAAGTTTCTTCAATCGCCACTTGATCCGCGATCCGATTGGCTCCCGCCGCGTTCCCGTCGTCGTCATAGACCACCTCGTACATGACCTTGTCGCCCAGGATCACAACTTCCGGCACAAGGTGGTCCACTTCGATATCCGAGATTTTTCGGGCATCCATCACCCGGATGCTGTCGCCCAATTCCACTCGCAGGCGAAGCACGAACAATTCCCACTGCACGTACGGAGTGACCGGGAACTGCACTACGCGAAGCCGACGCTCCAGAATGCCGAGCTCAGCAGCCTTCCGGAACTGCGCAGCGTAGATTTCACGCTTCTCCTCAACCAAGGAAAGCGCTCTATCCCACTCGCCGGCGGCGAAAGCTTCCCAACTGGGAAAACCTCGCTCCTTGAAATTCTGCCCACGTTCGAGCTTACTCAAGAAGCGGATACCGCTCTCATAATGACAGCGAAAGTCCTCGTGATAGCTTGGCCGATCCAAATACTCTGAGGTAGCTCGCTGGAACGACTCAAACACTTGGAATATCCGGCTTCGCCGCGACCATCATGCTCCTCGGGATGACCACGAGTCGCTCATCGGCGCCCACCGATACACCTGCCGGAAGACTTTTCCCGAGCGAGTCCGTCAGATCTCTGCCGATGATGGCGACATCTCCATTCTCCAGCTCCCAGATGTCGGGACAGTCGGGATTATCTGTCGTATGCCCTAACTCCTGCGGGGATTTCCCCAGCCGCCTTTTGAACCGCGTTGCAGGGTCAGCTTCCCACGGCCTGGCCACAACCGCCCCTCTCCTTCAGACGTTCCAGAGCGCTTTGAGGATAGCGCCTGAAGCTCCATGCAGCCAGAGCAAACTCTGGGCTACGCAGGAAAAATGGACATTGGCATATGCCATGGGAAAATCCCATCGAGGCTCGCTTGCCCGTTCACTTTGACGGTGCAACGATGCTGACCTTGAGCGCCGCACGGCCCTCACGAACTCGATGGTCTGATTTATGGACTTGTAGCAGAAATCCAGAGCAGTGGCGATTCAGCTGGGGGAGCCATGGATCCGGAATTAACATCGTTCACACAGACCGCTGGAACCACCTTGGTCACTCTGATGGCAACTGAGGCCTGGCAACACACCCGCGACGGAGTGACTCGTCTGTGGCAGCGCCTGCAGCCTGACCGAGCGCAAACCGTCGCCGATGAATTGGACGCAAGCCGCGAAGAAGTACTGCGCGCCCACTCGGCAGCTGACCAAGAGATGCTGAGTGAATTGCGCTTGCAGTGGCAAGGGTATCTCCGCCGGCTCGTGCTCGCCCAGCCGGAGGCCGTTGAGGACCTTCGCAGGTTGCTCGATGAGGTCGGTTCGGAAGCCGCGGCGCACGCTGCACGGATCACTCAGCACGGAACTGCATCCGGGCAAGCACGGATATATCAAGCCGGCCGGGACATGCACATCAACGAACGATGAGAGGTGCGATGGACGGCCATGCCGAAGATGCCGGCCGCGTCTACCAATCATCGCGTGACCAACACATCAGCGAGTACCACTATCACGGCAGCGATGAACGTGACTTGGCCGGCCCGGACTCAGTTCGACGCCCGGCAGTGGGCCGAGCACCCGTTGTTTTGCGCGACCGCGCCGAAGTGCTCGAGCGCTTACGGGCGAGTGTCACGGAAGGAAATGGCGGTCAGGCCTTTGTTCTTCACGGCATGGGAGGCTGCGGCAAGACTGCTGTCGCGCACGCCTTCTTTCAATTCGCCACAGAGGTCAGCGGTCGTGTCGGCCTGTGGGTGAATGCCTCCGACCGTGCGGGCCTGCGCGCCGGCATGCTCGCCGTTGCCGCCGACCGTGGTGCCACGGACGGCGAACTCTTGGCTGCGCGCAACGGCCTGCGGCCTGGAGCCGACCTCGTGTGGGAACGGCTCGACCGATCCGCTGAGCCGTGGCTGCTGGTACTGGACAACGCAGATGCTCCCGAGATCCTGCGGGATGGAAGCTGGCTGCGTACCAGCCCTGGCGGCATCGTGGTCGTCACGACACGGCGTGCGGCCGCTCGCTGGTGGCCCGGAGCGGAGTTGCAGCATATTGGGGTGCTGCCGCGGGAAGACGCTGCGCGGGTGCTGTGCGACCTGGCGCCGCGGAGCGGCACGTTGAGGCAGGCTTCGGCGATCGCGGACAGACTCGGCCGGCTGCCGCTCGCGCTGACGCTGGCCGGGGGCTTCCTGTCCCACCAAGTGCTCGATCCCTGGACGATGGACGCCTACAGACGCCATCTCGAGGAAGGGGAGGGTGTCGAACTCATCGACCAAGGAGCTGACCTCTTGTCGGATGCAGATCCACGTCACCTGGTGGGGCGTACTTGGCAACTCACGCTCGACGCATTCGAAGCTCGCGGCCTGCCCGAGGCAGTGTCACTGCTTCGCCTGCTTGCCCGCTTCGCTTCGGAGCCACTGCCGCTGACCCTGCTGAATCGTCCTGAAATCAGTGGCGTCCTCCCTCGGGCTCGCACGGAAACGGCCCTGCGAGCGTTGCTCGACCAATCACTTGCTGAACTGGTTGACGTCGGCGTGCGGTGTGTGCAGAGCCACGGCGTACTGCTCGACAGCGTCGCTTCCGCCACGCCGTCGGATTCGCTGGGCACTCTCAACTCGACGGCTTGCCGGCTGTTGGACGCCGCGATCCCTGAACTGCCTGACGCCGGCCCGGAAGACCTACATCTACGGCTTCTCAGTCCCCATGCCATCGCCTTGCTGCGGCGTGCCACGAATTCCGCAGAAATGGCCGATTTCGTGGGCATCGCGACCCGCCTGGCCACGGCCCTCCACCGTACCGGCGACTACCTCTCCGCCTGGGAGACCGCCCACAATGCGGTGGCGCTTTCGGAGCAAATCCTCGGTTCGGAGCACCGCTCGGTTTTGGCCGCGCGTTCCAGGGCCGGCCGAGCACTGTTTCGACTGGGAAAGTATTCCGAGGCCGAGCCGCTGCTGCGCCAGGTCCGAAGCACTCAGGAGCGGCTGTTCGGAGCCTACGATCCGGACACTCTGGACAGCAGCCACGGTCTTCAGCTGGTGCTGGGTAACCTCGGCAAACAGGCGGAAGCCCTGCCCTTGCTCCACGCCACGATTGCGGGCCGAAAATCGTCGCTCGGGCCTGCCCATCCATTGACGCTACGTTCCCGGGCCAGCCTGCTCACGATACTGCCGGCGGCCGAACTCGAAAGGGAAGACAACTCTGCACTGCTCTCATTGCCTTCGGAATGTGAGCGGCACCTCGGCCCGGACCACACGGTCACGCTGGGAGCACGACACAACCATGCCTGGGCGCTTTACGTACTCGGGAACTTCGACGAGGCCGATGAGGAGATTCGACTGGTCGCAGACACATATGAACGTCGCTTTGGGCCCGATTACCCCATCGCGCTTTCGGCACAACAGCTATATGCCCGAATTCAACATGAACTCGGAAACTTCGAGGCCGCAGTAAGCCTCATGAATGACGTCACGGAAAGGCGTACGAACAGCCTGGGCGCGGATCACCCCTTTACAACTGCCAGCAGGAAAGTACTTGCTGAGTTCAGGGAAAATCGGCGAGCTGCGCCCTGACTCATCCTGGGCGTGAGCCCCGGCAGGCCAGGGCACGAAGTCCGGCTGGACGCACGAACGGCCCCTTCCGGGGCATTCACCCCGGTCAGAGCCGTAGTGCCGGACGAGTCGGCCTGTACGCCGGGGACAATCGGCGCTTTCGCGGGTAGCCGTGTGACCTGCGCATACACCGTGTCAGACCACAGCAATGCACATCACGTGCACGATCACGCGTGACTGCTGGACACAACGGCACATGGGCGGATTCCAGCGACCACCCGGAGAACAAACACCACAGGCCCCCTGCGACGGGGACCACGCGGCGGTCGCCCGCCAGGCTTCGACAAGCACAGCTACTTCTACTCGGTGGTGACTGGTCCGAGGCAGGGCGTGGGCGAGGAGTCTGCGGATCTCCGCCACGGTGAAGCGGATGGTGCCGGTGACGCTTCTGCGCCCCTTTCGGTTGTCCAGGCTGGAACGGCGGGCCCAGGACGCGTGGGCGAGCACGGCCAGGGCGTTCCCCTCCGGGGTGTCAGTTGCACCCCGAGAGGCAACCACCCCGGCCGCGGCCTCCGGCTGTACCGCTGCATTCGACGCTGGGCCGAGACCCACACGACGACCGCTCGCCGTGTACCGAGGCCCTGGTGCCCTTGAGCCGGTCTGTTGCCGCAGTGCCGGTGCCGGTGAAGCCGTAGTGCACCCACACGTCGTGTTCGTCTGAGGTCTCCCTCGGCTGATGGTGCGGTGGAAAGCCGACGATGTCCGGCGCGGAAACGCGCCATCACACGTCTGCCCGCACCGTCGCGATGTCGAGGTCGATGGCGATTCGGCCGGTCCGGCCGTCTTCATGCTGCCCGGCCGGCCTCACCATCGGGGCATCTTCGCCCGACAGCCCATCGGGCGTCGAATGCCGGTGCGAAGCGGATGGACCGCATGGTGTCCGGGCGGCGCGCAAGACCGACGGGAGGCATCACCCTGTCGGCCGGTGTGGCGGGTTACCACTCCGTGGCTGGATCGGGGAGCTGCGGCTCTGCCCTCGCATTCGTAACCATCGGGCTCTGTCGCTGCGGGGCCCGGACACGAGCGGCCGCGCCGTCATCCCAACCACCGACCACGCCCGCACTTTCTCAAGGCCAGGAGCCCCGTTGACTGTTCTCCACTTCGACCTTCGTCCTGCCCTCGTCACTGAAGACCTACAGGTGGACGTGCACGGATCTGCGTACGCGCTCCGTCCACACACCGACGAGACCCTGGACGCAGCGAGGCGGGAGCACCCCGTGCTCGCGGCACTGCTCACGGCCCCACGGGGCTTACAGGGGGCGTCGGCCGCGGAGTTCACGCACTTCGCCGAGGTGGACGACGCGGACCTCGACACCGGTGCGGTGCGGTGGTTGCGCGTGGTGCGGCCCGCGCCGAAGGGCGTGCATCTGCCCGAGGTGGTGATGATGGCCCTGTACCTCGCGCCACAGCGGCTGCGTGCCACCCTGCTCGCCCGCCGGGACCGCGAAGGCCGGGAGATCACGCGCAGCGGCAAGCTGGCCAGGCTCGGCGTCGGCCCGTGCACGGGGGAAGCGGCGCTCGAACTGCGCCTCCACGCCGAGACGTTGATCACGGACCATGACACAGCTGTCGGGCTCATCGCGCATCATCCCGATCTCGCGACCACCGAGCCGCACACGGCGCAGATCCTTCGGGACGACCACATCGCCCCGGACGAAGAGATGGACCCCGACCAGTACAACGCGGTGGCCGAACTCGCGGGCCTCATCAGTGAACTGGGGCAGGACTGGTCCCGCCGCGTCCCCTGCCGGGATTCCGGCGGCACCCTGCTGACCGCCGGGTACGCGGTCGACGGCATCCAGGCCGGCGACCAGCTGTACACCTTCGACCTGCACGAGCGGGTCCTCGACAAGAGCCGTCCCGTGATCGCGGGGGCGCGGCGTACGTCCTCCGATGACGCATGGCTGCGGGGCAAGACCTGGCGCAGCCGCCCCGGCACGTCCGTGCTCGTCACCGACGGAGCAGCGGCGCTCGGCGCGTCCGCACCCCGGACTCCCTCCTACCGATGGACCGTGGACGAGCCCACCTCCCATCACGGCGTGAACGTGGGAGCCCCCGGCGTGGACGATGCCGGCACCTTCAGCATCGACGCCTCCAACTCCTATCTGCGCACCCTCTACCTGGGTTACGAACTCTTCGACGAGTCGGGGACGTCGCTCGGCTCTGTCACCAAGTGGGGCTCGGTCCCGGCGGTGGACACGATCCTCGGCATCCCCGTTCCCGCGGAGCCGAACGAGGTGTCCTTCGCGCTGGGGAAGGCCGCCTCGGTAAAGCTGTACTTCGGCAGCCTGGGCACCTCGGACTGGAACGCGGACGTCAGCACCGAGGGAGCGCTGCTCACGGCGCTGTGGGAGTACGGCGTACCCCTGGTCTGCCTGGCCGCAGGAAAGGCTCTCACCAGCACCAAGCTCTTCAACCGGATCATCAACGACCGCGACCTGGTCGCCGTGGTACTCGGCGTCGGCATTCCGCTCGCCGGGGGGACGATCGCGGTGGGCACCGCGCTCACCCGGTCCTCCAAGTTCCTCACCGCGGCGGCGAACTTCGTCCTCGGCATCGTGGTGCAGAAGGGCCTGGAGAAGCTGGGGGAGTGGCTGGTCGAGCAGGTCGGCGAGGGAGCGCTGTCGAACGCCTTCGGGCCGGTGGGCTGGGCGCTGAAGCTGGTGGCCGCCGGCCTGGACTTCGAGCAGATCGCGATCACGACGGGCGAGGTGCTGTCCTCCCCCGCCTGCGTCACCGTCAAGGCCAGCCGGTCGCTGGATGTCGCCCTCACCCTGCACCCCGACCCGCGGCACGGCGAGGCCGGACACCCCGAGACGGCCGTGTGGCCGGCGGTGGCGACCCGGTACCTGGTGACGTTGCAGTACCGGGGCGGCGCAAGCCGGCAGCTCACCGGCGAGCTGCCGCATGTGACCAGCAAGGAGCCGTTGCGGCTCCGGTTCGCGGACGTGCCGGCGGGCGGCGACCTGCGGATCGTCGCGGGCGTCTACAGCGCCAACGGCTGGCTGGCCGGGTCCTGGCAGAGCGACTGGACGCCCTCGAAGCCCACCGGGGAAGCGGTGCTCGACCTGGGCGATCACCAGATCACGGAGAACCTGGTGCCGCTCGCGCCCGACACCCAGTACGTCTACAAGGAACAGCTCGCGCTGGCCGGCGGCAAGCCGGTCTGGCGCGCCGACGGAACACCTCCGAGCGCCACCAAGGCCGACCTCGACTGCCAGGGCACTTCCGGCCTGTGCGACATCGCCGCCGCCACCCTCAACAACAGTGCCTTCCAGGTCGGTTACGCCTGGCGCGCGTCGGGCCAGGCGCTCCACCCGGACCGTCCCGACGCCCCGGTCTCCGGCGACCAGCTGTGGGCGGTGCAGAACGTCTCCGTGCTGGCGGACCCCGACTCCCGACGGAAGACCACCACGGTGGGCTTCACCGCCCGCCCCGCCATCGCCTACGCGCTGTCCCCCAACGCCGAGTCCATTGACGAGACGAACTTCGTCCTGGACCCGCGCGACGGCGTCATGCATCTGCGGCAGGTGCGGCTCGACGACGGTACGCGGGACTTCGGCTTCGACCAGAAGGACCTCCCGAGCTGGGGCCGGTTCCCGCTGGAGAACGTGGACGCGCTGGCCGTCCACCCCAGCAACGCCGTGATCGCCTGCTCCTGGCAGCACCACAAACTCATGCTGCTGCCCCTGCCGGCGGAACCGGTCACCGACGACAAGGCCCCGGAAGCACTGCTCGTCTCCGGTCAGGGCATCCGGGAAGGGCTGCTCAAGGGCCCGAAGGCACTCGCTGTCGCCCCGGACGGCCGCATCCTGGTCCTGGAGTCACTCAACAACCGGATCCAGGCATTCGACACCAAGGGCAATCCGGTGCCGTCCTTCACCACCGGCCCCGCCGTCTGCCAGGCCCCCACCGCACAGCTCGCCGCCGCCCTGGACGCCGGCACCATTCCCGAGGCGCTGCACGAAGCACTGCAAGAGGCGGACGCCACCCTGTTGTTCCCCCTTGATGCCCACTTCACCGCACAACTGGACTCGGCCCGCTTCCAGCCGGCGAACGACCCACTGATCGACGTGCTCGCCGCGAACGGCATCGCTCTGGCCTACGACCCGGACCACATGGACGACCCCGCGCAGAGCGCACAGATCACGGTGATCGAGAAGGGCCGCTCGTGGGTCATCTCCGACCCTCGCGGCATGGCGTGGCAGGTGCTGAACGGTCAGCAGGGGCTCGCCGTCCATCACCGCCTGACCAGTACCGTCATCCATACCCAACGGGCGGGCGCGCAGTGGCTCGTCCTGGACGACGACCGCCAGGGCGCCTGGAAGGTCGTCCCGGTCGCGGACGACGCGACCCGGTCGGAGGTCTACGCGTGCACTTCCTCCTTCCCGCTGCGAGGCGACGGCGCGAACGCCGACAACTCCGTCACCCATCTCGACATGGCCGTCGAGTCACAGGGCTACACCTACGTGCTGTCCTACTCGGGTGCCGGATCCAAGGCAGCGGACTATCTGCTGGACATCTACGGCCCCGACGGACGATTCATCGTGCGCACGCCCGACACCACCGTCACCAAGACCCCGCAGAACATCGTCGCCGCGAAGATCGCGGTGGACGTCTGGCGCAACCTCTACGCCCTGGGCTACGCGCCGCTGACCGAGACCCGCGACGGCCCGGCCTTCGCCCACTGGACGCCCACACCACCACTGTTCACGCTCCCGCTCACCGCGCAGCCGAACTACGACGACCGGAACATCTCCCCTGTCAGGGCGGACTTCGCCGCCCACAACATCACGCTCACCAACGACGCAGCCGTCACCGTGACCGTCCCCGGCGGCGCATGGCAGGTCCAGGACGGCGGCACCATCTACCACCTCTACCGCAGCGGCGACGGCTTGCAGGTCTACGCCATTCCCGCCTGACGCCCCAAGGAGTCCCACCCATGCAGACCCTCACCGTTGCCATCGGCCCGAAGGGCATCGACTTCTTCACCCAGCACTACGTCAAGGACGTGCTGGCGAACGACCTCAAGGACATGGCGTTCCCGGACCACGACGTCTCTGATATCGCGCGCTTCGAGATCGAAAACAGCGGCTTCACAGTGGTCACCTGCGAGAAGCTGGACGTCAAGCTGTCCGAGGGCAAGTTGCAGGGTTTCGAGCCCGCGTACCAGGGCGTCAAGCAGCAGGTGAACGGCACGTTCACGCTCACCTACGACGCCGTCCACTTCTCCGTGCCGTACAAGTGGACGGAGACATGGACCAAGGACACGTTCACCGTCAGGACCGGGCACGATTACGCGTCGCAGGGCCCGGACACCTTCGACTACCACCCCAGCATCGGCAAGCTCGACACCAGTGTGACGGTGAGCTTCACCTATAACTCTGGCCGCAACACCTACGACATCACCTACCAGAACTCGACCGCGACACCTTCCGACAGCAAGACCGCCCCGCCGGGCGACAGCGTCATCCAGCACGAGAAGGAATTCTGGGGCGGCGAACACCTCAACACGGACGCGGTGGCCGCCATCGGCGGCGTCGAGTTCGCCAAGCCCGTCGAAAACGCGATCAACCCGATGCTCGCGTCCATCCCCGCCAGTGGCAAACTCACCGACGACATCACGTTCAACTTCGCCGTCGGTGACTCCAAACTCGCCTTCCCCGGCGACAACGGCCTCACCATCGGCGTCACCGGCGAAGTGACCTACAAGGGCACCCCCTACCCGGGCCCGCAGCCCGCGGCCCTGCCGGTGCCGACGCCGCCGACGGACGACCACCATCTGGAGGTCTACGTCTCCGAATACACGATGGGCGCCCTGCACTGGGCCTACTGGAAGGCGGGGAAGCTCGACTTCACCCTCACGCCGAAGGACATCCCGGACCCGGACAGTCTGAAGGTGGACACCTACCTCACCCTGGTGCCGGCGTTCAAGCCGTACAAGGGCTGCACCATGACCGCTCAGGTCACCCCCCTGTCGCTGCCTCACCAGGACATTCCCCAGACCTACGCGTTCGCCCAGGTCTACGAGTTCACCGCGGAGACCGAGAAGATCCTCCAGCAGCAGCTGCCGTCCGACGTGTACAACAAGGTGCTCAAGCACATGGACGGCAACGCCTACACCACGGTGAGCGACCTCACCACGGATCTGAGCGATCTCAAGATTTCCCAGGAGTACTACGCGGCCATCGAGAAGGCCACCGCGGTGATGGGCATGGTCGTCACCCAGAACCTCGAATTCACGCTGACCATCGAGGCCGACGACGAGAAGCCGAAGATCGTCTTCGATCTGCTCCGCACCGACATCCTCCGCGACCTCAAGCTCGGCGCCGCCGACAACGTCCAGACGATGCAGTACAGCTTTCACAAGGTGATGTTCCAAGCCACGCTCAAGTCCTCCGACGTCCCGCACATCGACCAGACGACGTTCGGCAGCACCGTGTGGCCCATCGTCGGCGAACCGCACTACGACAAGGTCCTCGAAGACCTCGGCAGTAAGGGCGTCGCACTGCCGATCGTGCGGGACTTCACGTTCCTGTTCGACCAGGCCGTGCTGAGCATCCAGGAGCACTACGTGTCCGTCCTGGCCGACGTGCGCTACAAGACCGTGTAGGGAGCACACCATGACAGGACCCGGACAGTTCGCGGGCAAGCTGCTTTTCGCCTCCACCGGAGGGTCTTCCACTGTCTATCTGACCACGTTCGAGGTCCACGGCAGCGGCGGGAAGAAGATCCCGGTGCCGGGGATGGCAGCGACGGACGTCACACCGGCCGAGCGGGTGACGCTTTATCAGGACGACGGCGGCGGAACGCTGATCCGGCTCGCCGGTCTGCTGTGGATCCGGCTGGACACGAACACTGGCTGGCTGACCCTCACGGAGAACGCCACCCAAGCGGCCGTCTTCGAACTGTCCGGGTCGCCCTTGGGCACAACATGGAAGGTCCGGACGTCCCAAGGAGCCAAAGCAATCACCTACAGCGTGGACAAGCTGGCCCCGCTCCTCACCATGACGGACGACGCCTCGGGCGTCTTCGCCCCACAGACCGTCACCCCCGGTCTCGACGACATCCGGCGCACCAAGTCCGCCGCGGAGGCCGATCTGCGGCAGCTGATTCTGGCCGGTGCCGACCTCTCCGGCGTCGACCTCAGCAGGGCGGATGTCACCTCCAGTGACCTGACCGGAGCCAACCTTTCGTCCGCCGACCTGAGCCACGCCACGCTCGCCGGCACCACCTTGACCGGCACCCACTGCGACGGCACCGTACTGAACGACACCGACCTGACCGGCGCCCGGCTCGAAGCGGTCTCCTGGGGCAAGCTGCGGAGCGCGGCCCATGTCGTGCTCGCGCAGAGCCACGCCCGCGGCGCGGTCCTCGGCACCACCGCCGGCTCGGGCCCCGGTTCCGCTCCGGGCGATCGACACCTCCTCGACTGCACCGGCGCCAACCTATCCGGCGCCGACCTCCGCGCGGCGACCCTTTCCGCCTGCAACCTGACCGGCGCCCACCTCGCGGGAACGCTCCTCTCGGACGCCAAGCTCGTCGGCTCGGCCCTCGACAAGGCCGACCTGAGTGCGGTCGTCGCGGTCGGCACCGACCTGAGCAAAGCGACACTGCGCAACGTCAACGGGCCGGGAGCGAACCTCGCCCACGCCGACCTGTCGGGTGCGGACCTGTCCAATGCCCGGCTGGGCGCCAAGGCGTTCCTGTTCACCCTCGACTCGGTCACACCACAAGAGCTCGATGTCGCCAAGTACGCCCCGGATGACGTGGTCGCGGCCTTCGCCAAGCACGGCGTCACCCTCTCACCGCACGACGAGGTCGTCTCCGTGCTCAAGGGCACCCGCTGGCGCATCGCGCGCTACACCCTGCAACTCCACGACGGCGGCCCCGGCATCGACGCCCTCACCGACCAGGTACGGCCCGCCGTTCTGCGCGGCGCGGTGTGCGAGGGCACCCGGGCAACCGCCGCCAACTTGGCGGGAGCCGACCTGCACGGCATCCAGTGGTTCGGGACCGGTGCCACGGTCGACCACGTGGACTTCGACGGCGCCGTGCTCGCGGGCGGCTACCTCCAGGGGATCCGGCTGACCCAGTCGTACCTCTCCGGTACGGACCTCAGCGACTGCGTCCTGATCCAGGCCAAGCTGCCCGGCTGTCACGCCGCGCCGGGAGACGGCCAGCGGCCCTTCTCCCTCGCCGGAGCCCTGCTGCACGGGGCCGACTTCAGTGACACCACGCTCCGCTCGGCCCTGCTCGTCGACGCCGCCGTCGCGACAAGCCGTGGCGTCCCGCTCTTCGCACTTCCCCCGGCCGCCCAGGCTTCCCTGGACTCCGGAGACCTGCACGCGCTGGCTGACGCCTTCACCACGGCAGGCCAGCCGCTCGGCGACGGCGCCAAGGTCCAGAAAGTCCAAGCCCGTTTCCTGGACAACTCCAAGGACCCGAACACCGCCGCGCCCCGCGTCTACCGCGTCACGGTCCGCCCCAGCGAACTGCGCGTCTTTGACGACAGCACCGCGCGCTTCCTCTTCAAACTGCCCGCCGCCGACGCCCAGTATCTCAACGCCCCCACGGCCGGTTCCGAACTCATCGCGGCCTTCAAGCAGCAGAACTACACCCTCGCCACCGACGCTCCCATCAGCGCCGAGAACTACTGGGAGATCACCGCGGGCACCGTGACCGTCCAGCCCCGCCCGGCCGCCTACCCCACCATGCGCGTCTACACGGGCCCCACGGACCTGCCCGTCTACGGCTGCGTCCTGGTCCGGCTGCGCGACCGGCCCCAGCAACCGGAGGTGGCCTTCGCAGCGACGACGGCCCTGGAGACGGCGCTCGACGCCGACTCCGTCGGACCCAGCGGCTATCCCCGCTCCCAGGTGGACGCCGAACTCCTGACCTGGGAAGAGTTCCTCACCCCGCCGGTCTGACCACCGTCGGCTGCCTGCGGGGGTGGTCACGTCGAGCCACGGCCCGGGCGTCGCCCGGGCGATGTGCGATGCGGTGTCGACCCGCGCGTGGACCCCGTCGGTGGCTGGGGCATTCCCACCACCGACGGGGTCCACGCTGCGCGTCGTCGCCAGGGACTTTCGTTTGGATCATCGGGCTGACCAGAGGAAGATGCCTACGATGTGGAGTCCGGCCAGGTAGATGGTTGCGGTCTTCTCGTAGCGAGTGGCGATGCCTCGCCACTGGTCGGGTAGCCGGGTCACGTCGCCGTGACCCGGCCCCCTCAGAACCGGACGTGCCTGTTTCCAAGCATCACGGCTCAAGCAAGCCCGAAGGCTTCACAGGTTCTGCTCTTTTCCGGTCGCCGTCGCCGGAGTGGTGCTGGCGATGGCATTCCGAGTGGACGAGCCGAAGATTCTTGCTCTCATCAGAGCCGCCATGCCGCCGGTAGGTGAAGTGGTGTTTATGCAACCGCTTCTTCATCGCGTCGAACCAATCGATCCACTCGCGTGGACTGTCGGGCTCGTATTCCGCGCCGGCGATGAGCGCCTGACCGCACAGTGGGCAGATTCCCTTCTGACGGGCTGCCAGAGTAAGGCTGATCTTGTCCATCGGTGGCGGTGTGCGCGTTTGGCGGCGTTGACTCCAGTAGTCGAGGAGTGCAGGGTCATCGGGTGACGACTTACCCCTGACCAACTGATGCCGTCTGATGTTGGTCCAGGCGAACTTGGGAAGGTGTGCGCCTGTGGCACGGTCACCGAATACCCAGTTGTTCGTCTTGGATCGGTTGAGCCTGCCGAAGTACTTGTTCACGATCCAGCGCTTCGACTTCTTCGGGTGGGTGCGCTTGGCC
>NZ_JBHYPE010000070.1:0-1979 GCF_042746015.1 Streptomyces sp. NPDC058773 | reverse complement strand
CACCGAATACCCAGTTGTTCGTCTTGGATCGGTTGAGCCTGCCGAAGTACTTGTTCACGATCCAGCGCTTCGACTTCTTCGGGTGGGTGCGCTTGGCCCACTTGTAAGTGAGCGTCCACACATAGCTGTCCAGTGCCGAGAACGTCCGGCTGGACACCACTGTCCGGTAATACGCGGACCAGCCCCTAACGATAGGGGATAGACGGCGTAGCACGACTGTGATGCTCTGACCTAACAGGGCCTGCATCTCAGATTTCAGTCGATTCCGGATCCTCTTGACCGCGTCCTTGCTGGGTGTGATGATCAGGCTGTCGCCATGGCGGCGGACGTTGAACCCCAGGAAATCGAATCCATCCGACAGATGGAGGATCCGTGTCTTCTCTTCATTGAAGCGAAGCCCTCGGGGTTGCAGCCATTCAGTCAGGCGTGACCTGACGGTCTCCGCTTCCTCCTTGCTCGTGCAGAACACGGCAAAGTCATCGGCGTAACGCACCAGGATCGGGGTTCCTTTCGCAGCCCACATGACCTTTCCCTTGCGGGTAGCGAAACGAACTCCTGCGGCCTCCTCCATCCCGTGCAGAGCGATGTTGAGCAACAAAGGACTGATCACTCCGCCTTGAGGGGTTCCCTCCTCGGTCCGGGTGAAGCGTCCGTCATCGACCACACCAGCCTTCAGCCACTGCCGGATCAATTCCCTGGCTGGGAATTGCCCGATGGCTTCGAGCAGGTGGGGATGGTCGATGCGGTCGAACGCGGCAGCCAGGTCGGCGTCAAGTACCCACTGGCGCTTGGCGGCCTTGCCCTTCGCGGTGCTGAAGATCGCCTGGATGGCGTCGTGGCAGCCGCGGCCCGGCCGGAATCCGTAAGAGCGTGATTCGAACCGAGCTTCCCACTCAGGCTCCAGCGCGTTCTTCACACGTGCCTGGATGACCCTGTCACGCATGACGGGGATGCCGAGTGGTCGTTGCTTTCCGTTGCTCTTCGGGATGTAGACCCGCTTGACGGGCTTGGCTCGCCAGGGTTGTGTTTGGCCGTCGATTTCAACTGCCATCCGTGCTCTCGCCTGGGGGGTGAGAGCGCGTTCCCTGTCGATCCCTGCCGTCTTGCGGCCCCTGCTCTGCTGTGTCACCCGCTTCACGCTCACGAGCGTGTTGCTGCGGCTTCTCAGCATGAGCTTTTGCAGATTGCGGACCTTCTTGAGGTCCCCTTCCTGTGTCGCTTTGAAGATCCTCTGTCTCAGGCGCCGTACGTTCTCCTCGACTCCGGCCCAGTTGAGGCTGTGCCAGTCGAGATGTCCGCCCTGGGGTCCGTTCGCTATGGAAGTCCGAACAGGCTTGGGTATCTCCAACTGTAAGTTCCCCCTTCGCGTCTAACTTGTCCGCCAGGTTCTGGCTGCTTTACTCGGGATGCTGCAAAGGCTCACCTGGTCCACGTGGGCCCCCTTTCAGGCTGGGTCACCGGGACCCATATCCGGCGAGTTATGGCCGGAGGCGTGAAGGCCGCCTCCGGTTTTCCCCTGATCTTTCGATCTACCGGCATTCGCTTCTTGGACCATCCTGTTCCCGCTGGAGAGTTGGGCCTTCCTTGCGGTTGGCTTACCGGGCCGAGGCCCGGACTCCATCGGGGTTTCCACGTTCCACACACGTAAGTTGCGACTGGGGTGGGTGCCCCCTCTATCCCGGAACCGGCGGTGTCCTCTTTCCGGTCTCAAATCTCCGGAAGTCGCCTGACGCCTCTCGGCGTCGGGTTCTATAGCTGCCGACTGCAAACCACCAGGCAGCTTCAACCTTACGAGACATCAACAGGGGTTCACGCGGTTCACCCGTCCAGTCTTTCCCTCGCCTGTTGTTTCCCGGTGGTCGGGGAACTCTTGGGCTTGAACGCTCAGCTTCACACCCCGCTGTTACCGGCGACGCATGTGAGCGCGGGAACGGATATGGACACTAATCCGGGGTCAGCACATCTCTCCTTCCTTCGCG
>NZ_JBHYPE010000069.1:0-27992 GCF_042746015.1 Streptomyces sp. NPDC058773 | reverse complement strand
CCCTTACTTTACGTGGCCGGGCTGGGGCCGCAAACGGCTGGGGGGCGCGTAACACAGATCCGCGCCCCACCGTTGTCTCAGCCCCGACCGTCAGCGCAGGTCAGCGGCCCGCTGCCTCACTGATCGCGGTACATCTCCGCCACCAGGAAGGCCAGGTCCAGCGACTGGCTGCGGTTGAGCCGCGGGTCGCAGGCGGTCTCGTAGCGCTGGTGGAGGTCGTCGACGAAGATCTCGTCGCCGCCGCCCACGCACTCGGTGACATCGTCACCGGTGAGCTCGACGTGGATACCGCCCGGGTGCGTGCCCAGGTTCTTGTGGACCTCGAAGAAGCCCTTGACCTCGTCCAGCACGTCGTCGAAGCGCCGGGTCTTGTGACCGGAGGCGGCCTCGAAGGTGTTGCCGTGCATCGGGTCGCAGATCCAGGCGACCTGGGCACCGGAGGCGGTGACCTTCTCGACCAGCTCGGGGAGCTTGTCGCGGACCTTGTCCGCTCCCATGCGGGTGATGAAGGTCAGCCGGCCCGGCTCCCGCTCCGGGTCGAGGCGCTCGATGAGCGTCAGCGCGTCCTGGGCGGTGGTCGTCGGGCCGAGCTTGACACCGATGGGGTTGCGGATGCGCGAGGCGAACTCGATGTGCGCACCGTCCAGCTGACGGGTCCGCTCGCCGATCCAGACCATGTGGCCGGAGACGTCGTAGAGGTTGCCGGTGCGCGAGTCGACCCGGGTCAGCGACGACTCGTAGTCGAGGACCAGCGCCTCGTGGGAGGCGTAGAACTCGACGGTGCGGAACTCCTCGGGGTTGACCCCGCAGGCGTTCATGAAGTTCATCGCGCGGTCGATCTCGCGGGCCAGCGCCTCGTAGCGCTGTCCGGAGGGCGAGGACTTCACGAAGTCCTGGTTCCAGGCGTGCACCTGCCGCAGGTCGGCGTAGCCGCCGGTGGTGAAGGCGCGCACGAGGTTCAGGGTCGCCGCGGAGGCGTGGTACATCCGCTTCAGCCGCTGCGGGTCCGGGACACGGGCCGCCTCGGTGAACTCGAAGCCGTTGACGGAGTCGCCGCGGTAGGTCGGCAGCGTCACGCCGTCGCGGGTCTCGGTGGGCTTGGAGCGCGGCTTGCTGTACTGGCCGGCGATCCGGCCGACCTTCACGACCGGGACGGACCCGGCGTAGGTCAGCACCGCGCCCATCTGGAGCAGCGTCTTGAGCTTGTTACGGATGTGCTCGGCGGATACGGCGTCGAAGGCCTCCGCGCAGTCGCCGCCCTGAAGCAGGAACGCCTCACCACGGGCGACCGCTCCCAGGCGCTCGCGCAGCTGGTCGCACTCGCCCGCGAAGACGAGCGGCGGATAGGACTCGAGCTCCGCGATCACATCGCGCAGAGCCTCTTGGTCCGGCCAGTCAGGCTGCTGCGCCGCGGGCAGGTCTCGCCAGGTGTTGCCACCGGCGTGGGTTTCAGCGTTCACGGTCACAAGCCCCACATTACGGGGTCGCGCGCGGGTGTCCGTCCGGGTATCCGGACTTTGAGACGCACGGCACGCGGACCGTCGGGTAGGGTGCGCCCCATGTGCACGCGACCTGCTCTGAACAGCAACTGGTGGTGGACCGCTCATCCGGCGGCCCACTGATTCGCGCGCACTCCCAGATTTCGCGAAGGCCGCCCGAGGGGCGGCCTTCAGCCTTTTCCGGCGGCCGTTCCTCCCCTCCTGGAAGGAACTCCCGCCATGCACCGCGAGCCCCCCGCCCCCACCGACGCCGCCGCGCTCGTCCGGCGGCTGCTCGACCCCGCCTGCCCGCCGTTCGCCCTGCTGCGCCGCCGTACCCCGGGCCGGGAGGCCGCCGGCACCATAGAGGTGCTGACCGGCGAGGTCACCGAGGTCGAGCGGCTGGCCGACATCCCGCTGGGCGACGGGGTGCCGGACGCGCCGGTGACCGACGCGCTCGCCCTGATCCCGTTCCGGCAGATCCGCGAGCGCGGCTTCCGGGCGCAGGACGACGGCACCCCGCTGGCCGTGCTGCGCCCCCGGGAGACCGCCGAGGTGCCGCTGGACGAGCTGCTGGCGGCGCTGCCCACCCATGACGTGCGGGTGACGGACGGGGCGTTCGACGTCGACGACGACGCCTACGCGGAGATCGTCGGGCGGGTGGTGCGGGACGAGATCGGCACCGGCGAAGGCGCGAACTTCGTCATCCGCCGGACGTTCGAGGGCGCGGTCGCGGACTTCTCGGCGGCCGACGCGCTGGCCCTGTTCCGGCGGCTGCTGGTCGGCGAGCGGGGCGCGTACTGGACGTACGTCGTACACCGGCCCGGGGTGCGCACGCTGGTCGGCGCCAGCCCCGAGGTGCACGTCCGGATGGCCGGGGGCACGGTCGTGATGAATCCGATCAGCGGGACCTACCGCTACCCGGAGGGCGGGCCCACCCCCGAGAGCCTGCTGGCGTTCCTCGGCGACCGCAAGGAGGCCGAGGAGCTGTCCATGGTGGTGGACGAGGAGCTGAAGATGATGTGCACCGTCGGCGACAAGGGGGGTGTCGTGATCGGGCCCCGGCTCAAGGAAATGGCGCATCTCGCGCACACCGAGTACGAGCTGCGCGGCCGGTCCACGCTCGATGTGCGCGAGGTGCTCAAGGAGACGATGTTCGCGGCGACGGTCACCGGCTCGCCGGTGCAGAACGCCTGCCGGGTGATCGAGCGGCACGAGCCGGCGGGCCCGGACGGACGGGGGCGCGGCTACTACGCGGGCGCGCTGGCGCTGATCGGGCGGGACGCCGGCGGTGCGCAGACCCTGGACTCGCCGATCCTGATCCGTACCGCGGACATCGACGCGGCCGGCCGGCTGCGGGTGCCGGTCGGCGCCACGCTGGTGCGCGCCTCGGACCCGTACGGGGAGGTCGCCGAGACGCACGCCAAGGCGGCGGGCGTGCTGACCGCGCTGGGCGTACGGGCGGCACCGGCGCGTCCGGCGGACGGCGGCCGGCCGCGGCTGGCCGACGACCCGCGGGTGCGGGCCGCGCTGGACGGCCGCCGGGCCGGTCTGGCGCCGTTCTGGCTGCGGATGCAGACGACCGCGCCCACCGCCGCGCTGAGCGGACATGCCCTGGTCATCGACGCGGAGGACACCTTCACCGCGATGCTGGCGCATCTGCTGCGCACCTCGGGGCTGACGGTCTCGGTGCGCCGCTTCGACGAGCCGGGGCTGCGGGAGGCCGCCCGTACGCACCAAGGTCCGGTGGTGCTGGGCCCGGGGCCGGGCGATCCGTCGGACGCCGCGGACCCCAAGATGCGTTTTCTGCGGTCGCTGACCGCGGAGCTGGTCGCGGGGCCCGGGCCCGCCCGTCTCCCGGCCACCGCCCCTCATCGAGGCCCTTCGGACCGCCCCGCCTTGCTGGGCGTCTGCCTGGGCCATGAACTCCTCGCCGCGGAGCTGGGGTTGGAGATCGTCCGCAAGGAGGTGCCGTTCCAGGGCGCCCAGGAACGGATCGACTTCTTCGGGCGCGAGGAGACAGTGGGCTTCTACAACACCTTCACCGCCCGCTGCGATGACACCACGGCCGCCGAACTGGCCATGCACCGCGTGGAGTTGAGCCGGGACGCGGTCACCGGCGAGGTGCATGCGCTGCGCGGTCCGGGCTTCGCGGGGGTGCAGTTCCACCCGGAGTCGGTGCTGACCCTGGACGGCGCCTCGGTCACCGCACAGCTGTTGGCAGCTGTCCTCGTGTGACCAGCATGTTCCGGTTGGTGCGGTGGGCCAGATAGTCCTCGACGTTGGCCACGGTGGCCTCGACGATCTGGCCCACCGCGTCCTCGGTGAAGTACGCCTGGTGCGAGGTGACCAGGACGTTCCCGAAGGTCATCAGCCGGGCCAGGGTGTCGTCGCTGATGATGTCCAGGGACTTGTCGAAGAAGAAGAACGCCGCCTCCTCCTCGTAGACGTCCAGGCCGACGCCGGTGAGCCGGCCGGCCTTGAGGGTGTCGACAAGGGCGGCGGTGTCGACCAGTCCGCCGCGGCTTGTGTTGACCAGGATCGCGTCGTCCTTCATCGCGGCCAGCGCGGCGGCGTCGACGAGATGGCGGGTGTCGTCCACCAGCGGGAGGTGCAGGGAGACCAGGTCCGCCTCGGCGAACAGCCGCTCCCGGGCGACGTACTTCATACCGAGTTCGACACAGCGCGGATTCTCGGCGAGGTCCCAGCCCAGCAGGTCCATGCCGAAGCCATGGGCGATCCGGGTGAAGGCCGTGCCGATCTTGCCGGTGCCGAGCACCCCCGCCGTACGCCCGCGCAGATCGCGGCCCATCAGGCCGTCCAGCCGGAAGTCGAAGTTACGGGTGCGGTTGGTGGCCCGGACGATCCGGCGGTTGACGGCCAGCGCCAGGCACCAGGCGAATTCGGCGACCGCGTACGGCGAGTAGAAGGCGACCCGGCCGATGCTCAGCCCGAGGTCGGCGGCGGCCTCCAGATCGATGTTGTTGAAGCCGGTGGAGCGCTGGGCGATCATCTTCGTCCCGCCGGCCGCGAGGGTCTGCAGGACGTCGGCGCCCAGATCGGCGTTGACGCTGGAGCTGACGATCTCGTATCCGCGGGCGATGGGGGCGGTGTCGCGGTTGAGGAAGACGTCCAGGCTGCGGACCTGGTGGCGGCCGGCGAAGGCCTTCTCCAGGAACGGCTGCTCATCCGCCTGCACGCCGAAGGCGACGATCTCCACGAGCTCTCCCGGGTTCTTCCGCCGGTTCAGAATCTCCCGCCTATGGGCGATAGGCCGGATAGGTCGCGTATGGCGAATATACGGCCCATCGCCCGGCGGTGCCGCCCGGACGGAGCGGCGGCGGGAGCGGTGCGCGCTCCGGCTCAGCCGAAGAACACCCCGGCCTCGGAGTAGAGCGCCGGATCGACGGTCTTCAGCCGGGCGGTGGCGTCCGCGATCGGCACCCGGACGATGTCCGTGCCGCGCAGCGCGACCATCGTCCCGAAGTCGCCGTCGCGCACCGCGTCGATGGCGTGCAGCCCGAAGCGGGTGGCCAGCCAGCGGTCGAAGGCGCTGGGCGTGCCGCCGCGCTGGGTGTGCCCGAGGACGGTGGTGCGTGCCTCCTTGCCCGTACGCGACTCGATCTCCTTGGCCAGCCACTCCCCCACCCCGGAGAGCCGGACATGGCCGAAGGAGTCGGTGGAGTCGTCCTTGAGCACCATCTGCCCGTCCTTGGGCATCGCGCCCTCGGCGACGACCACGATCGGGGCGTAGCGGACCTGGAAGCGGGACTCGATCCACCGGCAGACCTGGTCGATGTCGAAGCGCTGCTCCGGGATGAGGATGACGTTCGCCCCGCCGGCGAGACCGGAGTGCAGCGCGATCCAGCCGGCGTGCCGGCCCATCACCTCGACGACCAGGACGCGCATATGGGACTCGGCGGTGGTGTGCAGCCGGTCGATGGCTTCGGTGGCGACGCCCACCGCGGTGTCGAAGCCGAAGGTGTAGTCGGTGGCCGACAGGTCGTTGTCGATGGTCTTGGGGACGCCGACGCAGGGCACGGCGTGCTCGTCGGAGAGCCGGGCGGCGACGCCGAGGGTGTCCTCGCCGCCGATCGCGATCAGCGCCTCGATCTCGTACTTGGCGAGCGTCTCCTTGATCCGGCGGACGCCGTCGTTCTCCTTGAACGGGTTGGTCCGCGAGGAGCCGAGGACGGTGCCGCCGCGCGGCAGGATGCCGCGTACCGCCGCGATGTCCAGCGGCACGGTGTCGCCTTCCAGCGTCCCGCGCCAGCCGTCCCGGAAGCCGACGAACCCGTATCCGTACTCCTGGGTGCCCTTGCGGACGACCGCCCTGATCACCGCGTTCAGACCGGGGCAGTCGCCGCCGCCGGTCAGTACTCCGACCCGCATCGCTGCTTCACCTACATCCCGTCAGCGGCCGCGCACACGGCCGTACTCGATCCGACCCCGGTCACGCTAATGGTGATCTGGGTCACTCAGGGATGGGGCAGGCGGTGATGTCGGTGATTTACCGGGGAGTTGGGCCGGGGCGTTCACCCGTACGAGCGGACCGCACCGGGCCGCGGCCGGCCCGGCCGGTGAACACGCCGGTCACGCCTCGTCCAGGCCCCGCTCGATGGCGTACCGCACCAGCTCCACGCGGTTGTGCAACTGGAGCTTGCCGAGGGTGTTCTGGACGTGGTTCTGGACCGTGCGGTGCGAGATGACCAGGCGCTCGGCGATCTGCTTGTACGAGAGTCCCTTGGCGACCAGCCGCAGCACCTCGGTCTCCCGGTCCGTCAGCTGCGGCGCGCCCGGCTCGTCGGCGGTCACGGGGGCCGGCTCGGTCGCCAGCCTGCGGTATTCACCGAGCACCAGACCGGCCAGGCCCGGGGTGAACACCGCGTCGCCGGCGGCCGTCCGCCGCACCGCGTCCAGCAACTCCGCGGTGCTCGCCGACTTCAGCAGATAGCCGGTCGCCCCGGACTTGACCGCTTCCAGGACATCGGCGTGCTCACCGCTCGCGGACAGCACCAGCACCCGCAGCGCCGGATTGCTGCCGACCAGTTCCTTGCACACCTGGACGCCGGGCAGCCCCGGCAGATTGAGGTCCAGGACCAGCACATCGGGCGAGGCGGCCTGCGCCCGGCGCACCGCCTGGAGGCCGTCCCCGGCCGTCGCCACGACGTCGAACCCGGCCTCGGCCAGATCCCGGGCGACCGCGTCCCGCCACATCGGGTGGTCGTCGACCACCATGACCTTCAGGCCCGTCCGCTCGCTCACGCTCTCGCCTTCCCCCGTCTTCCGCCCTCGGGCGCCGTGCCCTTGGGGACCGTCAACTCCACTTCCGTGCCCTGGCCGGGGACCGAGACCCACGCCGCGGTGCCGCCCAGGTCCCGCAGCCGGCCGCGGATCGACAGGGCCACCCCCAGCCGGCCCTCGCGCTCGGCGTCCGCGAGCCGGCCCTCGGGGATGCCGGGGCCGTCGTCCCGGACCGTCACGATCACCGCGTGCGGTTCGTCCTCCACCAGGATCCATGCGTGGGCCCCGTCCCCCGCATGCACCCGGACATTGTCCAACGCCGCACTGACAGCGGCCGCGAGTTCGGCCGCCGCGGCGGCCGGCAGCTCGACCGCGGCACCGGGCTCGGAGAACGTCACCCCGGCACCGGCGAACGGCGCCAGCAACGCCCGGACGTCGCACGGCCCGTCGTCGTCCGCCTCCGGCGCCGGTGCGGTCAGGACGGCGGCCACCGCGTCGTCCGCCACGGCCTCACCCGCCGGGTGCGGCAGCGGCTGCGTCTCGCCGTCCGGTCCGGCCCGGCGCGGCGGCGGCACCAGCCCGCCGGCGACCAGGGTGCGCAGCGCGACCTCCTGTTCCCCGGCCATCCGGCCCAGTTCCGCCGCTTCGCCGCCGATCGCGGCGCCGCGCCGCTGCACCATCGCCAGGACCTGCAGCACGCTGTCGTGGATGTCGCGGGCCAGCCGCTCCCGCTCCCGGGTGGCGGCCTCTATCTGGAGCGCACGGGCGAGGGTCCGCTCACTGGCGCGGGCCACCTCGACGACATAGCCGATGGCGACGCTGGCCACCCACACCAGCACCACGTTGTGCACGGTGTCGCGGGCCAGCTCCTGGCGCTCGACGAGATTGGCCACCGCCACGGCGCTGGACGCGACCGCCGCCCAGCGCCAGCCGCCCTTGATCGCGAAGCCCAGCACCGCGCCCGCCGTCCAGATGGAGGGCAGCGTCGGCGACCCGTCCATGATGCGGGCGTGGGTGTCGACCACCGGCGTAAGCAGGATGCCGCCGACCGCGAAGCCGAGGTCGGCGAGGAGGAAGTGCCGGGTACAGCGCTCCGGGGAGGTCGTCCGGCGCCAGGTCAGCACCATCCAGACGGTCAGCGCGCCCATGTAGGCGGCGGCGCCCAGGGGACGCTGGTACTTCTGGTAGGAGAGACCGACCAGGCACAGGGTGTAGACCAGGGTCAGAATCCGGTAGCCGGTGAGCGCGCGCCACAGCGGCAGCTCGACGGACATCCGCAGTACCTTGGGGGGCTTGGTTCTGCCCCTGGCGGCCAGGCCTCCGCGCCCGGTCCGTATCTCCGCATCCGTCATTGCCGGCCCCCACCCTTCGACGGGCGCACCCGCGCCCGTCCTCGGCCCTGCCCGTCTATTCGGCGGCTGCCTTCTTGGCCTGCTCCGCCTCGGCCTTCGCCGCCTCGGCGAGCTGCCGCTTGGCCGCGGTGGCGTAGATGTCGACGTACTCCTGACCGGACAGCTTCATGATCTCGTACATGACCTCGTCGGTGACCGACCGCAGGATGAAGCGGTCGCCCTCCATGCCCTGATAGCGGGTGAAGTCCAGCGGCTTGCCGATACGGATGCCCGGCCGGATCATCTTCGGCACGACCTTGCCCGGCGGCTGCACCTTCTCGGTGTCGATCATCGCCACGGGGATGACCGGCGCGCCGGTGGCCAGCGTGACCCGGGCCAGTCCGCCCGGCTTGCCGCGGTAGAGCCGGCCGTCCGGGGAGCGGGTGCCCTCCGGGTAGATGCCGAACAGCTCACCGCGCTCCAGCACCTCGATGCCGCTCTTGATGGCCGCCTCGCCCGCACCCCGGCCGCCCGAGCGGTCGACCGGCAGCTGGCCCACGCCCTTGAAGAACGCGGCGGTCAGCTTGCCCTTCACGCCCGGTGAGGTGAAGTACTCGGACTTGGCGATGAAGGTGACCTTGCGGTCGAGCACCGCGGGCAGGAAGAACGAGTCCGAGAAGGACAGGTGGTTGCTCGCGAGGATCGCCGGACCCTCGGCGGGGATGTTCTCGATGCCTTCCACCCACGGCCGGAAGGCAAGCTTCAGCGACCCGCCGATGGAAAACTTCATTGCGCCGTAGATCAACCGACTGCCTCCTGTGTGTGACGCAAAGACCTTAACCTGCCCCGGTGCCGCTCTCGCGCCGCGGACGCCGTCGGACCTACCCGCTTGCCGTTACTTTGCGTACCCTGAGGTAACCCGCCAGGCCCCCTTATCGATCGGAGTCCCCCGGTGCCGCTCCTTCCCGGAGCCGAGCCGTTCCGCCGTGACGGCGGAGAGGTCGGCGTCCTCGTGTGCCACGGCTTCACCGGCTCCCCCCAGTCCGTACGCCCCTGGGCCGAATATCTGGCCGACCGGGGACTGACGGTCGCTCTCCCGCTGCTGCCCGGTCACGGCACCCGCTGGCAGGACATGCAGATCACCACCTGGCAGGACTGGTACGCCGAGGTGGACCGGGAGTTGCGCGCGCTGACCGAGCGCTGCACCAAGGTCTTCGTCTGCGGTCTGTCCATGGGCGGCGCGCTGGCGCTGCGGCTGGCCGCCAAGCACGGCGACGCGGTCAGCGGCGTCGCGGTGGTCAACCCGGGCAACAAGGTCCATGACGCGGCCGCGCCGCTGCTCCCGGTGCTGCGGCATGTCGTACGGACCACCAAGGGCGTGGTCAGCGACATCGCCAAGCCCGGCGCCGAGGAGGTCGGCTACGAACGGGTGCCGCTGCACGCCGCGCATTCGCTGCGCCGGTTCTTCCAGCAGGTCGACTCCGAACTCCCGGGCGTCACCCAGCCGTTGCTGGTGATGACCAGCCCGCAGGACCATGTCGTACCGGCCGCGGACTCCGAGCGGATCCTGGCCCGGGTCTCCTCCACGGACGTGCGGCAGACGCTGCTGGAACGCAGCTACCACGTCGCGACGCTGGACCACGACGCCGAGCAGATCTTCCGGGACACCTTCGCGTTCATCTCCCGGCTCGCGCCGGAGGCGGCGGACGCGGCACAGGAGGGGACGGCGGCCCGTGGCGGAGCGTAGCCCCCGCGACCCCCGGGACCCGCTGGACGAAGAGGCCGCCTGGGCCGAGATCGTGGCGGGTTACGGCGAGCAGCCGTCGTTCCCCGCGGGGGATGCCGAGGACGCGGGCGACGGGGACGGACCGGCCGGCGCGGCCGGGGTCGCCGGTGCGTCCGGGCCATCCGAGGCACCCGAGGCATCCGAGGCACCCGAGGCATCCGGCAAGGAAGGCCGGGCCGAGAAGCCGGACGCCACGGCGTCCGCCGAGGTGGCCGGGCCGGACGGCAAGACCGGGCAGGACGCCGAGGGCCCCGGGGACACCGCGAGTGGCCCCTCGCGGCCGGGCAGTTTCGTGGTCTTCGCGCCGGGCGTAGGCCCCCGCGACTGGCAGGCCGCCGAGGCCTCCGACGACGACTTCGACGAGACCGACGAGGGCCACTTCACCCCGCCCGAGCCGCCCCCGCTGCCGCAGGCCGATGTCACCACCAAGTTCGCCTGGCTCGCGGTGGTCGGCGGCCCGCTGCTGCTGGTGACCATGGTGCTCCTCCAGCAGCCGGTGACGTGGTGGATCACGGTCCTGGGCATCGGCGGCTTCCTGGGCGGCTTCGCCACCCTGGTGGCCCGGATGAAGGACGACGACGAGGACGACGACCTGCCGGGCAGCGGCGCCGTGGTGTGAGCCGGCCCGCGGCCGGTGGGCGTCGGCCGTCGGCCGGTGGGCGTCAGTCCGCGGCCGGCACCCGCAGGGCGGCCAGCACCGGCAGATGGTCGGTGGCGGCCCGGAGGTCGGCCTCGGTCACCCCTGCCAGCCCGTGCGGCACCCCGCAGCCCAGGACCTCCACGCCCGCGGTGGTGAAGAGCGCATCGATCCGCTGATGCGGGTCATCGGGCGTGGAGGTGAACTCCCCGCCCCACGGCTCGGCCGCCCAGGCGTCCGTGAGCACCCCCGCCAGCCGCCGGAAGCTGCGGCCCTCCGGACGGTCATTGAGGTCACCCCCGACGACCGCGTACGGCACGTCCAGCGCGGCCAGCCGCTCCAGCAGCAGCCCGGCCTGCCGGTAGCGCTCCCGGTCGGCGAGGCTGAGGTGGCAGCTGAGCACCCCGAGCCGGGCCCCGCCGATCCGGACGACCGCGATGGCGAACCCGCGCTGGTGCAGTCCGGGGGTGCGGGGCAGCAGCACCTCCTGCGTGCGCTCCACATGAGCGCGGAGGGTGGAGAGGATCATCGGGCCCGCGGTCGTGCCGCCGCCGGTGACATGGACCAGACCGGCCGAGCGGGCCAGCCGCTCGGCGGCCTTGCGCCAGCGGAAGAACCGCGGCGCCTCCTGGATCAGCACCAGGTCGGGCGCGCAGGCCCGGATCACCCTGGCCAGCGCCGCCCGGTCGTCGCGCAGCGAGCGGATGTTGTAGCTGAGCACCCGGATCACGGCCGCACCGCCGCGTCCTGGTGCCCCGGCGGGGCCGGGTTCGGTGGCGGAGGCGGGGAGCGAGATCACGGCGGCAGGTCCTCTCACCGGGAGGGTCACGCGGGCCAAGATAGATCACCGTCCGCCGCACCCCCACGGGGCGCGACGGACGGTGCCGTACCGCCGGGCGGCCCGTGCCGGATCAGCCCTGGCGCGCCAGGTCGGCCGCGCCGACCAGACCGGCCTTGCCGCCGAGCTGGGCGGCGAGCACCTGGGCGTGCGGCCGCCACTGGTTGCCGACCAGCCAGCGGCGGAAGGACTTGCGGATCGGTTCCAGGACCAGTTCGCCCTCGTCCGAGACGCCGCCGCCGACGATGAAGGCGGACGGGTCGAAGAGCGAGGCGAGGTCGGCGAGGCCGGCGCCGGCCCAGCGGGCCAGTTCGCGGAACGAGTCGATGGCGACCGGGTCGCCCTGGCGGGCCGCCTCGCTCACGTGCCGGCCCTGGATGCCCTCGGAGGTGCCGTCGCCGAGCGCGAGCAGGATCTGGGCGTTCTCGGGGGTGGCGAAGGCGCGCTGGCGGGCGTAGCGCAGCAGAGCCCGGCCGGAGGCGTACTGCTCCCAGCAGCCCTGGTTGCCGCAGCCGCACAGCAGACCGTCCGGGACGACCCGGATGTGCCCGAATTCGGCGGCGACGCCGAAGCGGCCGCGGCGCAGCTTGTTGCCGATGATGATGCCGCCGCCGAGGCCGGTGCCGAGCGTGATGCAGATGACGTCGCTGTGGCCCTGGCCGGCGCCGAACTTGTACTCGCCCCAGGCCGCGGCGTTGGCGTCGTTCTCGACGACCACGGGGAGGCCGACACGCTGTTCGACCTTGTCCTTGAGCGGTTCGTGGCGCCAGTCGATGTTCGGGGCGAACAGGACGGTGGCGCGCTTCTCGTCGACGTAGCCGGCGGCGCCGATGCCGACGGCCTCGACGTGGTGGCCCGCGCCGACGGTGCGTACCGCCTCCGCGATGGCCTCGGTCAGCGCGTCGGTGGCGTGCGGAGTCGGCACCTTGCACGTCTCAAGGATCGAGCCCTCTTCGTCGACCACGCCGGCCGCGATCTTCGTGCCGCCGATGTCGACGCCGATGGTGAGTCCCATGTGTCCCTCAGTTTTTCCGCTCGAACCCCGCCGTGACCCACCGTACCGGAGGCGGGCGTGCCGCCCACGTTCTTCCGGCTGCCGGGGTGAGGACACCTCCCGTACATCGGGCGGGACTCGGCGCCTACGAGGGGCTCTAGTCCAGGTCGATCCGCTCGGTGCCGGTCGGGCCGTCGTCATCGCGCGGGTCGTCCTCGCGGGAGGCTTCGGGCCGGTCCCCGGTGTCGTCACGGGTCCAGCGGCGCTCGCTGCCGGTGACGGCGGAGCGGTAGGCGGCAAGCAGCTCGGAGCCGGCCGCTGCGAGGTGGTCGAAGATGTCGGGGTTGCGCTCGATGACCGGCTCGACGGCCGCCTTGGCCTGCTTGAACAGCTGGTTGACGGCGCCCTGTGCGGCGATCCCGCCGAGCGCGCCGGGGAGCTGGATGCCGGAGAGCTTGTCGGTCACCGCTTCGGCGAGCTTGCGCAGCTCCTCGGCGGCGCTGCCCGGCTGCGGGCCGTGGGCGGCGCGGTGCCGGGCCTTCTCGGCCGCGAGGTCCTCGGCGCAGGCGGTCGCCCAGGCGTCGGCATCGGGCTCGGCCTTGCGGTCGGCGGGGCGCTCGGTGGCATCACTCATGAGGAACTCCGTGACTCCTGCGGCGAGGCGGTACGGCGAAGCAGTGCGGGACGGGCACATCGGGGTCGGCACGTCGGGGCGGGGCCCACCCCCGACGTTACCCGAACGGTGGTAGCGCGTTCAGTCGCTCTTGGGCCACAGATCCGGGTCCGGCGTGAAGCGGATCTCCAGTGCGCCGTCCCGGAGTCCGGCGCCGGCGACGGTGCAGCGACGCAGCGCGGAGGGGAGGGTACGGATGCGCCGGAAGCGGCCGACGGTGACCACGATCTCGTCGCCGCGGCGCACCAGTCCCAGGCCCCGGCGTTCGGCGCCGGGCAGCGGCACCCGCCAGACGAGGATGCCGTCGGTGGCCAGCCGGTCCTCGACGGTCCAGGGGTCGGGGTGCGGCGCTCCGGCGGGCCCGGCCGCACAGATCTCGCCGGCCGGTCCGCCGATCAACTCGTCGAGTCCGTCGACACCCTGGGGGTCCCGGCCGAGATGCGGCACCTCATGGACGGGGACGTCGGGGAACTCCTCGCGCAGGGCCTTGAGGGCGGTCTGCTGGCTGCCGGAGAGCGCGGCGAGGAACGGGTCGGCCGAGCCGGTGGGCAGCAGCCGGTTGACGACCACGCCGTCGGTGCGGCGGCCGTGCAGCGCGAGTCCGGCACGGACGCTGCGCAGCGTGGCCGCGGCGACCGGACCGGCCTCGGTGACCAGGCGTACGGAGGTGCCGGGGTCGTCGATCGTCCGCTGGACGGCGGCGAGTTCGGTCTCCCAGCGCTCGGCGGCGTCGTACAGCTTCTGGGCCGGCATCGGCACCCCGGCGAGCTGGGCGAGCACCGGGCGCAGCGCACGGGCCGCCTGGCGCTCGGGCGGCAGCAGCCGGCGCAGATAGCGGCGCACCTGGGCCGGCAGGGCGAGCAGCCGGACGGTCTCGGCGGCCGAGGGCATGTCGACGACGACCAGGTCCCAGTCGTCCGAGGCGTGTTCGGCGCGCAGGGCGTGCAGCAGCGCGAAGTCCTCGGAGCCGGGGAGTTCGGTGAGTTCGTCCTCGTCGAGGGGGGCGGCGCCGAGCAGGTCGAGGGCTGCGCCGGCGCGGTCCTGGAAGGCGAGGAACTCCTGGCGGAAGCGGTCGCCGGGGTCGATGCGGCGGGCGTGCAGACCGGGCGCTATCGGGGTGGGGGCATCGGCGCCGAGGGGGGTGCCCAGCACCGTTTCCGGTGCGCTGCTCCCGGTGGTGAGCAGCAGGGCCCGCTCGCCCCGGCGGGCGCCGGCCAGGGCGGTCGCGGCGGCGAGCGTGGTGCGGCCCGCACCGCCGGAGCCCGTGACGAGGACGATGCGCACGCTCAGAGCTTCTTGGCCTCGTCGGCGGGCGTCTGCGGGCCGTCGTGGCCGCTCTCGACGCGCTTCTTCAGCCCGGCCAGCGCACGGTCGATGATGACCTTCTCGGCCTTGCGCTTGATCATGCCGAGCATCGGGATCTTCACGTCGACGGTGAGCTGGTAGGTCACCTCGGTACGGGCGCCGCCGCCGAGCGCGGAGAGGCGGTAGGAGCCGTCGAGGGCGCGCAGCATCTGGGACTTGACCAGGGACCAGCTGACCTCGTTCTCGCCGGTCCAGGTGTAGGCGAGGGTGTGGTCGTCCTTGATCGCCCCGGCGTCCAGCAGCAGGCGCACCTGCTCGGCGCGGCCGCGGTCGTCCTTGGCGAGCACCTCTGCCTCCTTGACCTCTCCGGTCCATTCCGGGTAGCGGTCAAAGTCGGCGATCACTCCCATCACGTCGGCGGGTGCCGCCTCGATCGTGATGCTCGAGCTGGTGTGTTCGGCCATCGCCGTGACTCCTCCATGCCGATTCCTGCCGGTCCGCCGACTCTTCCCCGAGCTCTCAGCTCCTCCCCCGCTCTCGGCTTCGCGAGCGGGGGCACCCCCAATGAGCCGGGGAGGCGTCATGACGCGGTGTCTGCGCTGCTACAGGCTCTGAGGCTACCGCGCGGGATCCCGCGCACGGACACCAGCAGGCCCGGTACGGCCGGGGCGGGACGGGCGCCGGGCGCTCCCCGGCGGGCGCGCGGCCGGGGCTGTCCGGCCTCACCACTCCAGGACGTAGGGCGTCCCGGTCGCGTTGAAGTGGCCGACATTGACGCATTCCGTACCGTCGATCCGGACCCGGCGGGCGAGCGGCTGGTGGACGTGCCCGAAGAGGGCGTAGCGCGGCCGGGTGGTGCGGATGGCGTGCAGCAGGGCCGCGCTGCCGCGTTCGAAGCGGCGGGCGACGGTGTCGTAGCAGAGCTCGGGGACGTCGGGCGGGATGTGGGTGCACAGCACGTCCACCTCGCCGACCGCCTCGATCTTGGCGGCGTACTCCTCGTCGCTGAGCAGATAGGGGATCGGGGTCTCCCCGGCGCGCGGGGAGTTGCGTGCCCGGGGAGGCGCGGGGGTGGCCAGGCCGCCGCCGACGAATCCGAAGACCCGGCCGCCGATCTCCACCCGCTGGCCGTCGAGGACGGTGGTGCCGGGGCCGGCGTACTCGGCCCACAGGTGCGGGATGTCGACGTTGCCGTAGGTGGCGTACGTGGGGCTCGGGAAGGCCGCGAAGAGTTCGGCGTACTGCCGGCGGACCGCGTCCTCGATGACGGACGCCCGGCTCAGGCCGCTGCCGATGAGTTCGCCCCACAGCCGGCGGCCCAGTGCGCGGGCCTCCTCGAAGCGGCGGGCGGTGCGCAGTTCGACCAGTGCGTCCGTGTTCGCGACGCCGAAGAGGTCGGGGAAGATGCCGCGCGAGTGGTCGGCATAGTCGAGGAAGAGGACCAGGTCACCGAGGCAGACCAGGGCATCGGCACCGGCTCCGGCCGCCGCGAGGTCGCGGCTGTTGCCGTGAATGTCACTGACCACATGCACACGCATGGCGTCACCCTAGATCGCCCGGGCGGCCGCCCGGGAGGGGGCCCGGACCTGGGGTTACTTTCGGGTCACCGACCCATTGGTCTAGTCTGCGCGGGTCAGTCCCCATGGCGTGTCCCGCAGCGTGTGACGCATCGAACATCTGGCCGCTCCCCTCTATCCCAACCGCGATACCGATGGGTAACGTCCGGGCAGTCCAATCCCCCTTGCACGAGCATGGACCGCCGCCGGTGCACCACACAGCGTCGTGGCGCCGGCGCTTTTGAGGAGCAGCAGTCTTGCGCGAGTTCAGCCTTCCGGCCCTGTACGAGGTCCCCGCGGACGGCAATCTGACGGATCTCATCCGCCGAAATGCCGCGCAGCACCCGGATGTTGCGGTCATGGGACGCAAGGTGAACGGGGTGTGGCAGGACGTCACCGCCGCCACCTTCCTCGCCGAGGTCCGCGCCGCCGCCAAAGGCCTGATCGCCTCCGGGATCGAGCCCGGCGACCGGGTCGGTCTGATGTCGCGCACCCGCTACGAGTGGACGCTGCTGGACTTCGCCATCTGGAGCGCCGGCGCGATCACCGTCCCCGTGTACGAGACGAGTTCCGCCGAGCAGATCCAGTGGATCCTCGGTGACTCCGGCGCGGTGGCCTGCCTGGTGGAGACCCCCGGCCACGAGGCGACCGTCGAGTCGGTCCGCGACCGGCTGCCCGAGCTGGAGAACATCTGGCAGATCGAGCGGGACGCCATCGCCCGGCTGCACGCCGCGGGTGACGGGATCTCCGACGACGAGGTGGAGACGCGCAGCGCGCTCGCCGACGCGGACTCGCCGGCCACCATCGTCTACACCTCCGGCACCACCGGCCGCCCCAAGGGCTGTGTGCTCAGCCACCGCAGCTTCTTCGCGGAGTGCGGCAACATCGTCGAGCGGCTGCGCCCGCTGTTCCGTACCGGCGAGTCCTCGGTGCTGCTCTTCCTCCCCATCGCCCATGTCTTCGGCCGGCTGGTGCAGGTCGCCGCGGTGATGGCGCCCATCAAGCTGGGCCACGCCCCCGACATCAAGAACCTCACCGACGACCTCGGCTCCTTCCGGCCGAAGCTGGTGCTGGGCGTGCCGCGGGTCTTCGAGAAGGTCTACAACTCGGCGCGGGCCAAGGCGCAGGCCGACGGCAAGGGCAAGATCTTCGACAAGGCCGCGGACACCGCGATCGCGTACAGCCGCGCGCTGGACACCCCGGGCGGCCCGTCGTTCGGCCTGAAGCTCAAGTACAAGGTCTTCGACCGGCTGGTCTACGGCAGGCTGCGCGCCGTCCTCGGCGGCCGCGCCACCCACGCCATCTCCGGCGGCGCCCCGCTCGGTGAGCGCCTCGGCCATTTCTACCGCGGCATCGGCTTCACCGTCCTGGAGGGCTACGGCCTGACGGAGTCCTGTGCGGCGACCGCCTTCAACCCCTGGGACCGGCAGAAGATCGGCAGCGTCGGCCAGCCGCTGCCCGGCTCGGTCGTCCGGATCGCCGACGACGGCGAGGTGCTGCTGCACGGCGAGCACCTCTTCACCGAGTACTGGAACAACCCGGCGGCCACCAAGGAGGCGCTGTCCGACGGCTGGTTCCACACCGGCGACCTCGGCACCCTCGACGAGGACGGCTACCTCGCCATCACCGGCCGCAAGAAGGAGATCCTGGTCACCGCGGGCGGCAAGAACGTCGCCCCCGCCGTGATCGAGGACCGCATCCGGTCGCACGCGCTGATCGCCGAGTGCATGGTCGTCGGCGACGGCCGGCCGTTCATCGGCGCGCTGGTCACCCTGGACGAGGAGTTCCTGCCCCGCTGGGCCGAGGAGCACGGCCACCCCGCCGGTGTCACCCCGTCCCAGGTCGCCGAGGACCCGCAGCTGCTGGCCGCCGTCCAGCGCGCCATCGACGACGGCAACGCGGCGGTCTCCAAGGCCGAGTCGGTGCGCAAGTTCCGCATCCTGCCGACCCAGTTCACCGAGGAGTCGGGCCATGTCACGCCGTCGCTGAAGCTCAAGCGGAACGTGGTCGCGAAGGACTTCGCGGAGGACATCGAGGCGCTCTACCGCGCGTAGGGAGCAGCGGGGCACGGCTCGTCGGCCGGGCACGGCTCGCTCCGAAAGCTCCGAATCCGCCGTCGTGGCCGTGCGCCACGGCGGCGGATTCGCTGTGTGGGCCGGACCGTCAACGGCCCGCCTACAGCAGCTCCTTGAGCCGTTCGGCAAGGAGGTCCCAGCGCCACTTCTCCTCCACCCAGGCGCGGCCGCGCTCGCCCATCCTGCGGCGCAGGGCCGGGTCCCGGAGCAGGGTGACGAGACGGTCGGCGGTGGGGCCCGGGGACCCGCCGGGGACGACCCAGCCGGTCTCGCCCTCCAGGACGGCGTCGGGGGCGCCGCCCGAATCGCCGGCCACCACGGGCAGGCCGGTGGCGGACGCCTCCAGATAGACGATGCCGAGACCCTCGACGTCGAGCCCGCCGCGGCGGGTGCGGCACGGCATCGCGAAGACATCGCCGGCGCCGTAGTGGGCCGGCAGCTCCTCCCACGGGACCGCGCCGGTGAAGTGCACCGACTCCGCGACGCCCTTCTCCCGGGCCAGCGCCCGCAGTTCCTTCTCGTACGGGCCGCCGCCGACGATCAGCAGCACGGCGTCGGGCACCTTGGCCAGCACCGCCGGCATCGCCTCGATCAGGGTGTCCTGGCCCTTGCGCGGAACCAGCCGCGAGACACACACCACCACCGGCCGGCCGGCCAGCCCGAGCCGCTCCCGTACGGCGTCGCCGCCCGAACCGGGGTGGAAGGTCTTCTCGTCGACGCCGGGCGGCAACTGGACCATCCGCGCGGCGGCCTCCGGGGTGAGCGCGCCGGCGATCCGCGAGCGGGTGTACTCGCCGAGGTAGGTGAGGGTGTCCGTGCCGGTGCCGATCCGGCGCAGGAGTTGGCGGGCGGCCGGCAGCTGCGCCCAGCCCGCCTCATGGCCGTGCGTGGTCGCCACCAGGCGGCGCGCGCCGGCGGCCCGGAGCGCGGGTGCCATCAGCCCGAGCGGCGCCGCCGCCCCGAACCACACGGAGGAGCAGCCGTGTTCACGCAGCAGCGCGGTGGCCCGCCGGGTCACCCGCGGCGTCGGCAGCAGCATCGTCGTACGGTCTCTGATCACCGGGAACGGCTGGTCGGCGTCGAAGGCGGCGGTGGCCGCGCGCCCCTCCGCGGTGCGCTTCCAGGTCGAGGCGTAGACCACCACCTGGGTGGGGTCCAGGCGCAGCGCCATGCTGTGCAGGAAGGCCTGGATGCCGCCGGGCCGGGGCGGGAAGTCGTTCGTGACGATCAAGGTCTTCTGCACGATGGTCTCTCGACGGTCGGTGACGGCGCTGGTGGCCCGACAGTACCGGGCCGGTGGCGGTCGGTGTCCGGCGGGCGGGCGTCGGACGGCCGGTGGGCGTCGGACCGCCGGTGGGCGACGGCAGGGGGCCGGTGGCCGGGCGCCTGCCCGCCACGGCCGTGCCTCGTCTACGGTCGTGACAGCCGCGGCCGGCGTCCGTGTCGACAAGCACGGGCCGGCCGCGCGGTACGAACGGGAGCGGGCGCCGGTTCCGGGGCCGCGAACGGCGCCGCCGGGCAGCGGCCGAGAAGCGACGAGGTGACGATGAGCAGCATCAGCAGAGCGCGCGGGGTGGGGCTCCCGGTCGCGGCCTGGGCCGTGACCCGGGCCGTGGTCCTGTTGTGCGTCCTGAAAGTGCTGGTGCTGCCGGGGCCGGATGTCACCACCGATGTCTCGGTGATCTACCGGGGCTGGTCCACCGTGCTGCAGAGCGGCACCTTTCCGCTGGACGACGTGACCTGGCAGTACCCGCCGGCCGCCGCGCTGGCGATCCTCTCCCCCGGTCTGCTGCCGTTCCTGGACTACACCACGGCGTTCTTCGCCCTGATCCTGGTCACCGACGCGGCGACGCTGGCGCTCCTGCTGCGGGCCGGCCGCCGGGCGGACCACCGGCCGGCCGGCGCCTGGGTGTGGATCGCGGGGGTGGCGCTGCTGGGCCCGACGGCCTACGCCCGCTACGACCTGATGGTCACCGCCGTCGCCGTCGCCGCGCTGTTCGCGGCCGTCCGGCGGCCGCGGGTGGCGGGCGCGCTGATCGCCTTCGGGGCGCTGCTGAAGGCCTGGCCGGTGCTGCTGCTGACGGGGGCGGCGCTGCGCGGGCGCCGGGCACGCGCCCTGTGGTGGAGCGCGGCCGGCACCGCGGCCGCACTGACGCTGGTGTGCGTCGCCGCCGCACCGGGTGCACTGGCCTTCCTCACCTTTCAGCGCGACCGCGGTACGGAGGTCGAGTCGCTCGGCGCGCTGGTCTTCCATGTCGCCCGCCAATTCGGGTGGGACGGACAGGTGCTGCTCAACTACGGCTCGCTGGAATTCCTCGGCCCCGGTGTCCCGTTCGTCAGCACCGTGGCACTCACCCTGAGCCTGGCCGCCGCGGGCTGGCTGTTCCTGTGGCGGGTGCGGGTGCGGGAACTTTGCCCCACGACGCTGTGCGAGGCCGCGTTCACCGCCACCCTGCTGTTCACCACCACCAGCCGGGTGATCAGCCCGCAGTACATGCTCTGGCTGGTGGCGCTGGGCGCGGTGTGTGTGACCGTGCGGGCCGCCCGGCAGACGCTGCCGGTGGTGCTGGTCCTGCTCGCCACCGGGGTCACGCTGCTGGAGTTCCCGGTCGGGTTCGGGCAGGTCGTCGCGAGCGAGCCGTGGGGCGTCGGGCTGCTGCTCGTACGCAACGGGCTGCTGGTCGCCGCCTCGCTGATCGCCTGCCGCCGGCTGTGGGTCTCCACGCGGGGCGACGGAGGCGAACCGTCCGGGACGGCCGGCGTGGTACGGGCCCGCCGCCCGTCCGACGGGACCCCCGCCGCGCCGCCGGAGCTCACCGGCAGCGCCACGCGCCCGCGGACGGACGGGGCGCCCTCGTCACCGTGAGCCCGTCCCCGGCCCTCACCGCGCCAGTTGTTTTTGCACATACGCCCGCCACTGCCGGGTGAACTCCGCCATGCTGACGCCGAGTTGGCTGCGCATGGCGTGGTCCGTCCGGTCGGCGCGGGCCTTCGGCCGCGCTTCGGTGCGGGCGGCCGGGGTGGCCGGACGGGAGCCGGCCGGGGCCGCCGTGGCCACCTCCATCGGCGCCCCCTCGTGGTCCGCCGAGGCAGGTATCACGCCCTTGCCGGCCGCCCGGTAGAAGGCGCGCAGCTTGGCCTCGCCCCACTTCGCGGCGATCATCCGGCAGGCCAGCCAGCTGCCCTCGTACGCCTTCGCCAGCCGGTCGGCCCCCGCCTTGAAGCCGAAGTCCTCGTCGGTCGGCAGCCGGGCCGGGAGCTTGCCCGCGGAGACGGCGCGGGTGAGTTCCGGGGCGGTGAGGGCGGCCTTGCGGTGGATGCCGCGGTAGGCGGCCCAGTCGGCGAAGCCCTCGGAGAGCCACAGCGGGGTGGCCGGGGTGGTGGCCGTACGGGTGGCGACATGGGCGGTCTCGTGGGTGAGGACCACCCTGCGGCCCAGGTCGTTGAGCTCCTCGTAGGCGTCCGGGTTGATGATCACGCGGTCCGCGGGGGCGTTCTTCGAGACCCCCGCCTCCCCGGTGGTGACCGCCGCGATCCCCGCGTAACCGGACGGGTCGTCGCTGCCCATCAGCTGCGCCATCCCCTCGACCGAGTCCGGCGCCTCCACCACGACCTTCTGCGACCACTTGCCCTTCCAGGCCGCGGAGACGGCGGGCACGGCCCGGTCCACGCGGTGCGCCAGATCCGTCAGCCGGGCCCGCTGCGAGGTGCCGCCCAGCACCAGGCTGTACCGGCCGCGGACCAGCCGTACCGGCCCCTGGTCCCACAGCTGCCGGGTGCCGCTGCGGCCCGCCGCCGTGCCGTCGGTGTCGGAGGAGATCAGCCAGCGGCCGTCGCGCTCGGTCAGGGTGAGGTACTGGACGGCGTGCACCGGGGCGGTGTCGAAGCCCTTGAGGCGGTAGCGCAGCCGCACCTTCGCGGCCAGCCGCGTCCCGTCGCCGCCGGCCGGGAGCGGGAAGGCCTCGGTCGAGTCGAGGTCGTAGTGCCAGTCGGCCAGCGGCACGCCCTTGAGGTGGCCGAACATCGCGCGCTGCCGCTCGCGGTAGCCGACGGACCGCGGGTCGACGGGGGCGAGGAAGCCCGCCGCGTCGCCGCGCTCGACGGCCCGCGCACGGGTGTCGAGCATCCGCTGGACGTCCGGGAAGCGGGCGGTGGCCGCCGGGGGGCCCGCGGGGCCGCAGCCGGCCAGCGGGGCGAGCAGGGCGAGCAGCAGGGCGCCGCAGCCCGCCGCCGCGGCCCGCGACGGCCGCCGTCTCGCCCACCGGTGTGACATGCGGACGATCGTAGAGCCGTGCCGGGCCGGGCGAAAACGCGGAGATCCGCCTCAGGGCCTGGTGACGGACGAGATCGGCATCATCCCGACGCGGTCGTAGCGGACCCGTGCGCCGGGGTAGGGCGCGTGCACCACTTGGCCGTTGCCGACGTACATCCCGACGTGGCTGGCGTCCGAGCGGTAGATGACCAGGTCCCCGGGGCGTGCCTGGGAGAGCGGCACCTGCCGGCCGGCACCCCGCTGGGCCTGGGAGGTACGCGGCAGGGAGACTCCGGCGCGGCCGTAGGCCCATTGGGTGAGTCCGGAGCAGTCGAAGGACGAGGGGCCGCTGCGCCCCCAGGCGTACGGGGAGCCGACCGCGGCGCGCACCGCGGCGACGGCGGCGGCGGCCCGCCCGGAGGACGGTACGGCGCCACCCAGGTCCGGGGCCGTCTCCCGGTGCCCGTCGCTGCGGGAGGCCCGCTCGTAGGCCGCCCGGTCGCTCCTGGGGAGCGCGTTCAGCAGCCGTCGCGCGGTGGCCAGCCGGCGCTGCACGTCCTTCTTGTGGCGGGCGACGGCCCGCCGGCTGGTCTCCAGCTCCGCGAGCTTCCTGCCGGTCTCCTGGCGCTGCTGCTCCAGGCGGCGCTGGGCGACCCGGAGACCGCGCAGTTCGGCGGCCTGGCTGCTGCCGATCCGGTCGAGCGCGGAGGCCTTCTCCAGGTAGGTGTCGGGCCGCTCGGAGAGCATCAGCCGGAGCGTGGGGTCCATCCCGCCCGACCGGTACTGCGCGGCGGCCAGCGCGCCCAGCCGGCCGCGCATCCGGTTGACCCGCTCCTGGGCACGGGCGGTGCGGTCCTGGAGGGCGGCCACCTCGTGACGCAGTTCCTTGGTACGGGCCTGTGCGGCGTTGTACTTCTCGGTGGCCCGCTCCGCCTGCACGTAGAGGCTGTCGACCCGGGCCGTCGCCGCCGCGCGGCCGGCGGACGGGTGGCCCGCGGGGTCGGCGGCGGCCGGCGGCGCCGAGAGCGCTGCGGCCGCGGTCGCCAGGGCGGCGGACACCACGGTGACGCCGGCGAGGGTGGTCTGGCCGTGCTGCGAGGTACGGCGGTGGGACACCACGAGAGCCGCACTCCTTCCGTTGCGGCCCCTGCCGCCCCGGGAGGGCGGTCGGTGAACCGGGCCGCTGCGAGGGCAGACAGTAACGGCGGCGGCACACACCGGCCAAAGCGCCCGTTTCCCCGGCAAAAAGCCGCCCCGCCGGTGACTGTGCAGGTCACCGACGGGGCGGCAGGTCAGCGGCCGGGGCCGCAATTCGCCCGTTCGGGCGGCAGGTTGAGACGGTGGCGGGGCTTGTCAGACCCGCACGCCGAACGCGAACGGCATGTTGCCGATCGGCTCGTAGCGCACCGAGGCGCCCGGCTTCGGCGCGTGCAGGACCTGGCCGTTGCCCGCGTAGAGACCGATGTGGTGCAGGTCGTCGTAGAAGAGCACCAGGTCGCCGGGCTTGAGGGCGCTCTGCGAGCTGATGCGGGTACCGGCGTTGGCCTGCGCCTGCGAGGTGCGCGGCAGCGACTGGCCGGCCTGCTGGTACGCCCAGGAGGTCAGACCCGAGCAGTCGAAGGACGACGGGCCGGTGGCGCCCCAGACGTAGGGCGAACCTATCTTGGACTGGGCGGCCTGGAGGGCTGCGGCACCGCGCTGCGAGGCCGGGACGTCGTCGCCGAGGTCGGCCCGCTCGTTGCTGCGGTCGGCGCGGTTCTCCGCGGCCTGCATGGCCGCTCGCTCCTTGGCCGTCAGGGTGTTGAGCAGCTCCTGCGCCTTGCCGAGCTTGCCCTTGATCTCGTCCTTCTTGTCACCGAGCGCCTTACGGGTCTCGGAGAGGTCCTTGATCTTGCCCGCGGCCTCCGCCCGCTCCTGCGCGAGCCGGCGCTGCTTGTCCGCGATGGTCTTCAGCTCGTCGGCCTGCTTGCCGCTCAACTGGTCGAGCGTGGCGGCCTTTTCGAGGTAGGTGTCCGGGTCGCCGGAGAGGAAGAGCTGGACCGAGGGGTCGATGCTGCCGCTGCGGTACTGGCCGGAGGCGACCGCGCCGAGCCCCTTGCGCAGCTGGTTGAGCTCACCCTGACCGCGCGCGACCTTGTCCTGGAGGTCGTCGACCTCCTTCTGGAGCTTCTCCTGCTGCTCCTTGACCCCGTTGTACTTCTCGGTGGCCTGCTCGGCCTCCTCGTACAGCTTGTCGACCTTGGACTTGACGTCCTTCTTCGACGGCGTCGGGGCGGCCTGGGCGGCCTGGGACGAAAGGGCCACGGCCGCCGCGGCGGTGGCGGTGAGCACGGTCACGCGAGTACGGCTCGGCTGCTTGGGTCGACGGTGGGACGCCACGGGGGCGAGCTCCTTCTTCCTCCAGCCGCCTACCGGGAAGTGGGGGGGTGAGACCCCGGCTCCGCGTGAACGCCGCGGACTCGGCGGTTCCTTCACTGTTCATCCCGGTTGGATGATCATCTGCATGAAGGTTCGGGGCCGACCTTAATGACCGAGCTGTGATCGCTTCAAATCCTCACGAGAAAAATCTGCGCCACGAACCCCATCTTTTACCAACGTCGCACAGGCAGTGAGCGCCAACTGACGCTCAGATACGGGCTACCCGGGCATTTCCGTCCGGTGCCGCAAACGGAAGAGATACCTCAGGTCCGGGCAAGTCGCTTGAGGAGCAACGCCGATGCCACCGGACGGGCCCCGGCCTTGGCCACGCCGTCGGCCACTTCCCGGTCCGTGGAGACCACGACCACCGGACGGCCGGGCGGTTCGGCCCTTACCAGCTGACGAATCAACTCATCGGCCGTTACGCCCGGTTTACTGAACAGCACCCGGACCCCGCGCGGCGGCGCGAGCAGCACCGGGGCCGCCAGCTCCGCCCCGTCGAAGACACAGGTCATCTCGGCGCCGGTCTGCGCCGCCAGCACCGCGAGGCCGCCCAGCAGCCGCAGCCGCTGCTTTTCGAGCGGCATGGTCGGATAGCCGGTTTTGGTGACGTTGTAGCCGTCCACCACCAAATGTGCCTGCGGCAGGGCGAGTAGCTGGTCGAGCAGCGCCGGGTCCGTCTCCGACAGCGCCCGGGTCGCGATGTCCTTGGGCGTCATCCGGCCCGGCGCGACCGCCTCGACGGTGTCCGCCGGGTGCACGTCCGCGGGCGGCAGGGCGAGTTCGCGGCGCAGCCCCTGCGCCGCGTCCAGGACCGTGTCCAGCAGCAGCCGCAACCGCATGTCCTCGACGCTGCGGCCCTCGCGGGCGGCCCGCCGGCTGGTCTCCAGCGCCGCCTCGACCTCGGCGATCCGGCCCTTGAGCCGGCGCGCTTCGCTGTCCCCGGCGGTCTTCTCCGTGGCGGCCCGGTCCCTCGCCTCCGCCAGCGCGGCCTCGGCCTTGCGGACCGCGGCCTCACCGCGCTTGACGTCACTGAGCGCACTGCGCAGCTTGCGCCGCAGCGACTCGTTCTCCTTGCGCGCCGCGTCCAGATCCACCCGGATCCGGTCGGCCTCCGTACGGGCCTCGCCGCGCGCCTGCGCCAGCTCCTCGCGCAGCCGGGTCAGTTCCCGCTCGGTCTCCTCGCCGACCCGCTCGGCATGCGCCCGCTGGGCCTCCTCACCGGCCGCCGCGACGAGCTTGACCCAGCCTTCGGGGCGCAGCACATAGGCCGCCGCCGCGACATCGAGCGGATCGGCGGCCGCGGGCGGGGTGCCGTGCTCCAGCGCGGCGGCGAGCTCCGCCTGCGCCTCGCGCAGCTTGCCGGCGATCCGCTGCCGGAAGACCGCGTCGCTCTCCAGCGCCGCGGCCATCGCGTTCCCGGCGAACTTGGCCCGACGCGTCGGGGTGAACCGGGCGTACTGCCGCAGCGGGGGCGGGAGTTCGGCGACCGTCAGCGCGCCGAACGACTCCGCGGTGAGCGCCACGACCCGGCGCCGTACGCCCTCGGGCAGCGGTCGGTCGAGCACCTCGTCCGCCGCACCCTCGGGTACGTCGTCACGCTGGGCCCCCGGCTCCCCTTCTGGACGGTCCACCACGGCTGCATCGCTCCGATCTCAGGCGCTCGCGCCCGGACGGTCCACCAGCTCGATCTGGTCGACCGCGTTGCACCAGCGGCAGCGCACGGACTCGATGCTCTCACTGAGGACCTCGCGCTCCTCCACCTTCGGCTCCCCGGCGAGGTCCAGGTGGACGTACTCCACCACCTTGGCCTGGCGGGTCACATCGAAACGCGTGAGGTTGCCGCACAGCGTGCAGCGCCACCGGGTTCCGGCCGTCGGCAGGGGAACAGCCATCGTGTCGTCCTCTTTCGTGATCGTCGTCATGTGCTGCTGCGCGGTTCACGCGGTGCGCCGTCGGACTGCGGAAGTACGCAAAGTACTGCCTGTAACCCTACGGCCTGCCGGGGGGCCGGTGCGGTCCCGCCCGGGTGCCGGGACACGGCGAGGCACTCTGTCCCGATTGCCCCCATTGAGCCATGATCACTTCATGACGGCGCCGGCCCCCACTCCCCGATCTCCCCGCTCGTCCGGTCTCCTCCCCCGCCGTCCGCATACCACCCGGTCCCTGACCGCGGTGTTCTCGCGGATGACGAATGTGCTGATCGGCCTGTGCTGTGCGGTCTTCGTCGTCGGCCCCGCCTCCGGCCTGAACCGGATATACGGCACCGGCGACGCCCTGCTCAAGGCCCAGACCGCCTATTTCGAGCGGTGGGGGGTGATCCCGCTGGATCTGTGGAGCGGCTCGGCGCGGGCGCTGATCACCCCGCTCACCGCGTTGTTCGTGCACGGCAGCTGGCTGCACCTGCTCGGCAACGTGCTGTTCCTGTACGTCTTCGGCGCGATGGCCGAGGCACGCATGGGCCGGCTGCCGTTCACCGCCTTCTACCTCATCATCGGCTACCTGGCGCTGCTCGGCTACGCGGCCGCGCACGCCGATTCGGGCCAGACGCTGGTGGGCGCCTCCGGCTCCATCTCCGGCGTCCTGGGCGCCTTCCTCTACCTGTTCCCCACGGCCCGGGTCACCAGCCTCTTCCCGTTCCTCTTCTTCCTGCCGCTGCGCTTCCCCGCCTGGCTCGTGCTGCTGTTCTGGTTCGTCATCCAGTGGCAGGCCGCCCAGGACGACCCCCGCGGTCCGGGCGTCGCCTACCTCGCCCATGTCATCGGCTTCGCCCTCGGCTTCCTCTACGCATGGGCCCGCTACCGGAGGGATAGTGTGGGGGCCACCAGGGCGAACGACCGGGCGACCGAGGAAGAGAGCCAGCCGTGATCACGTCGATCGTGCTCATCAAGACCAACGTGGACCAGATCCCGGAGATCGCCGAGAAGATCGCCGCACTGGACGGCGTCAGCGAGGTCTACTCGGTCACCGGCGCCCACGACCTGATCGCCATGGTCCGGGTCGCCGCCCACGACGACCTCGCGGACGTCATCCCCGGCCGCATCAGCAAGGTCCCTGGCGTCGCCTCCACGGAAACGCATATTGCGTTCCGCACGTATTCGCAGCATGACCTTGAGGCTGCCTTTGCGATCGGGCTGGAGGCCTAGCCCGTTTTTCCCCACGTTTTTGGCTTTCCCGCCGTGTGGGTTGCTCGCCGTTGCGCCTGCGGCGGGCCAGGTGGTTTGTGGGTGCGGTGACGGGCCTCCGGTGGGTGGGGGCTGGCCACTCGTAGCCAGTCACTGCGACCGACGAGCCGCACCGGACCACCCAGGCAAACCCCCGCCAACCGTCTTCCCACCCCCCAACGGGAGGTGACGGGTCGGAGCGGGTGGGGTGTGCCGGACGTAAAGCGAAGCAGTCCGGCAC
>NZ_JBHYPE010000068.1:0-28550 GCF_042746015.1 Streptomyces sp. NPDC058773 | reverse complement strand
GGACCCTGTGGGAGAGTAGGACGCCGCCGAACAAATTTTATGCTCCGGTCCCTGAACCTTCTGGTTCAGGGACCGGAGCTTTTTTGCGTTCCGGGATGGATGAGAATTCCGGCTTTCGGATCGATGGAGCATGGCGATTCATGAGCGGAGCTTGCTTGTTGGATTCCTGGCACTGGTAAGGGCTGTTGGGTGTTGGGAGGCAGTCTTTCTCAGACCTTGTCCCGGCGGCCCGATGCCCATCTGCCGAGGCCCTTTCCCGGTGTCTGAGTGTCTGTACGACGCACGATGCATTGAGGGAGGCGTTGTTCGCCCGCGTGTCAGTACTGGCGTCGCGGTCTCTCCGTCGCCCGAGCAGCCGCGTGTGGGCATTCCCTTTCCGCTCACAACGAGCCACGTGTTCGGCAGAGGCCGTCCAGATCCCTGTCTGGGCGGATGGGGGAGAGGCGAAGTAGGCGGGCCTACAGGCGACCGGTGGACTTCAAGGTGAGGTAGGCGTCGGCCAGGTCGGGGCCCAGCTGGGCGGGGGTGGAGTCGATGACGGTGATGCCGTGGTGGCGGAGGCGGTCTGCGGTGCGGCGGCGGGCGGCGCGGGTCTGTTCCGCGGCGGCGGCGGCGTAGACGGCCTGGGGCGTGTGGCGGCCGGCGGCCATTTCCTCGATGCGGGGGTCGGCCACGGCCGCGACGATCAGTTCGTTGCGTTGGGTGAGGCCAGGAAGGACGGGCAGGAGGGCTTCCTCCACGGGGGCCGCGTCGAGGCCGGTGAAGAGCACGATGAGGGACCGGCGCGGGGTGTGGCGGCGGATTGTGGCGGCCAGGCCACGGGCATCCGCCTCGACCAGTTCGGATTCGAGGGGCGCCAAGGCCTCGGTCAAGGCCGGGAGGACGTCGCGGGCCGTGCGGCCCGCGACCGAAGCGCGTACGCGGCGGTCGTAGGCGAGCAGATCCACGCGGTCGCCGGCGCGGGCGGCGAGGGCGCCTAGCAGGAGGGCGGCGTCCATGGAGGCGTCGAGTCGGGGAATGTCGCCGACGCGGCCCGCCGAGGTACGGCCGGTCTCCAGGACGAGCAGGATGCGGCGGTCGCGTTCGGGGCGCCAGGTGCGGACCGCGAGGTTCTGCCGGCGGGCGGTGGCGCGCCAGTCGATGGAGCGGGTGTCGTCGCCGGTGGTGTAGTCGCGGAGGCTGTCGAACTCGGTGCCCTCACCGCGCGTCAGGATGCTGGTGCGGCCGTCGAGTTCGCGGAGACGGGCGAGCTTGGCGGGGAGGTGTTTGCGGCTGGTGAAGGGCGGAAGGACACGCAGCGTCCAGGGGACGTGATGACTGCCTTGCCGAGCTGCCAGGCCGAGCGGGCCATAGGAGCGGACGGTGACGCGGACCGCCTGGTGGTCACCGCGGCGGGTGGGGTGGAGCGTGGTGGTCAGGCGGCGGCGTTCGGCGGCGGGGATGCGCACGGTGTGGCGGGACGCGGGGAGGTCCGAACCGGGGCGGAAGGAGCTCGGCGGCCAGGCGTCACGGATCCGGGCGCGCAGCGTGCGGCGGCTCGGATTGGTGACGGTGAGGTGGGTGTGAGCTTCGCCTGTTAGTCGAACAGTTGTGTCACCGGTTCGGGTGAAATGGAGCTTTCGCACTGGCGCGGCGAGCGCGAGATCGCACAAGATTGCTATCAGCAGGACGAGTTGGACGGCGAGGATGCCGAGCCAGCTGGGCAGCACGAAGCCGACGAAGAGGGCTCCGCATGCGGAGATGAGGGCGGTGCGTCCGGTGAGGGCCACGGTGTCGTCTCAGCGGGGGACGGGGAGATGAGCGAGTACGGCGTTGATCACGGAGTCCGCGGTGACTCCTTCCATCTCCGCTTCGGGGCGGAGCTGGACGCGATGTCGGAGTGTGGGAAGAGCGAGCGCCTTGACGTCATCGGGGGTGACATAGTCGCGGCCGGTGAGCCAGGCCCACGCTCGTGATGTGGAGAGCAGGGCCGTGGCGCCTCGGGGGGAGACGCCGAAGGAAAGCGAGGGGGACTCGCGAGTGGCACGGCAGATATCGACGATATAGCCGGTGACTTCGGGGGAGACAGCGGTCTTGGCGACCGCGGTTCGCGCAGCGTCGAGGTCAGCGGTGGAGGCGACAGGGCGCAGTCCTGCGGCGCCGAGGTCGCGGGGGCTGAAGCCGGCTGCATGCCGGGTGAGGATGTCGATCTCGTCGTGCCGGGCGGGTAGCGGCACGGTCAGCTTGAGCAGGAACCGGTCGAGTTGGGCTTCGGGGAGCGGGTATGTGCCCTCGTATTCCACGGGGTTCTGAGTGGCGGCCACCAGGAACGGCTCGGGGAGGGGACGGGCCGTCCCGTCGACGGTCACCTGGCGCTCTTCCATGGCTTCGAGCAGGGATGCCTGGGTTTTCGGAGGCGTGCGGTTGATCTCGTCGGCGAGCAGGAGGTTGGTGAAGACGGGGCCCGGCTGGAAGGAGAACTCCGAGCTGCGGGCGTCGTAGACCAGCGAGCCGGTGACATCGCTCGGCATCAGGTCGGGGGTGAACTGGACGCGTTTGGTGTCGAGTTCGAGAGCGGTTGACAGGGCGCGGACGAGCAGGGTTTTGGCGACGCCGGGTGAGCCTTCGAGGAGCACGTGACCGCGGCAGAGGAGTGCGACGACCAAGCCGGTGACGGCGGGGTCCTGGCCTACAACGGCTTTGGCTATCTCGGTGCGCAGGGCCTCCAGAGAGGCTCGGGCGCTGTCAGCGGTCGGGGTGCTCACGGGGGGCGTGCCTCTCTTGGGAAACGATCGAGGATTCGAGTGAGTCGAGTTGGTCGGCCAGGTGGACCAGGGCCTTGTCGTCCGCGGGGGCCGGGCCGAAGAGCAGGGGGTGAAGGTCCGCTTCGGCACCGGGCGCGGTGGTCAGGTGGGCGTGAATGGCCGGGAGAAGGATGTCGGGGGTGTGGGCGTGGGTCGGGGAGACGCCGATGAGGGGGGCGAGTCGTGTGCGGGTCGCGGAGCGCAGTACAGAGGAAGCTCGGTCGCGGGCATTGGCCTGCTCATAGAGGCGGGCATGGCCCTCGGTGGTCTCGGACGCCGGGACCGTGACCGGGAGTCTTTCCGGCACCAGCGGGCCGAGGCGGCGGGCGCGCCACACGGCCGCGATGGCGGCGGCAAAGGTGAGTTGGAGCAGAGCCCAGTACCAGCCGGACGGGATGAGAGAGAAAAAACCGGGCTGGTTGTCCTGAGCGGAGGACGGGTCGCTCATGGAGGGGAGGTACCAGACCAGATGCTTGTGCGTACCGAGGAGTTGAAGGGCGAGCGAGGCGTTGCCGTGCTCGGCGAGACGGTGGTTGTAGAGGAAGTCGGGGGAGCCGAGGAGCACGGTGTCGCGCCCGGTGCGGGGGGCCGGCAGGCGGAGCAGGGTGGGTCGGTCGCCGCTGAGGTAGCAGCGGTCGGTGCCGCTGACGGCCGTGGTGTAACTCAGTCCGCCCAGGAGGGCGTTACCCGCGCGACGGGCCTCCGGCAGGGAGCAGGCGGGTCGGCGGGCCGAGACGGTGGCGGGGGAGTCCGTCCGGACGCCTGGCGCGAAGGTTTCGAGAGACGAGGAGTCGGGTGCGAGGAGGATGGTGCGGCCGGGGGTATGGGCGGTTGCGGTGTGCAGGCCCGTCAGCTGATCGTGCGTCAGCATGTTGGGATCGGTCACGAGGAGCGTCGTGCCGGGGCCGGCCGCTGCGGCGGCTTCCTCGGAGGTGGTCACGACCCGGGTGGAGACATCGTGAGACGCCAGGAGTTGGGCGAGAGCCCGGCTGCCGGTGCGGTCGGCGGACCGTGGGTCGAGCCGGCCGTGCTGTTCGCCGGACTGGAGGGCCGCGATCACCACACCGCTGATGACGAGCAGAAGGAGTGCGAGCAGCGGTCCGCGGGACCGGGTCCACAGACTGCGCACGGTGGGAGGGAGCGCGGGGGTGTCAGGGGCGGCCGTGGTCATCCGCGGCTCCTGGTCGGGGTCGTGGCCAGGTCGGGCTTGGCGTGTTGGAGGTCGGTGTCGAGCCCGGTCAGGAGGGCGTATGCCTGCTCCGTACCGGGGCGGCCGCCATATGTGACGTCGTCAAAAGTGCGTGCCGCAGTGCGCAGTCGGCCGGCGTACGCGGGGAGTGCCCCACCCGCTTCGGTCGCGGCCTCGTCCGCGGTGCGGCCCGGTCCGGGGGTGAGCAGCGCGCGCTCTTCGAGGGAGAGGACGATGGCGCGCATGCGGTCCTGGATCGCCTGGTTCCAGTGGCCCTCGGCGGCGTGCCGGTCGGCGTTCGCTCGGTGTTCGGCGGCGGTGCGCGGGGCGTCGGAGAAGAGCGCGCCGTCCGTCGTCGGAGTGCGGCGCACCGCTCCAAGTCGCAGCCGGAGGGCGACCACGAGCAGCAGCACGAATGCGGCGATGGCGAGCAGCCCGATCCAGCCGCCCGGCGTGGTGTGGGCGGCCGCGTTGAAGAGATCGTTGACGCGCTCCCAGAACCAGTCGAGGGCACGCTGGATCGGGTTGGGGTCGTGCTGGTGGTACCGAGGATCGGACAGCTCGCGCTCGGCGGCCTCCCGGGCGGGGACGCGTGGAGTCCGCACCGGTATGTCGTCGTCGGGGCGCGCCAGGAGTCGCCCGAGCGTGGCCCCGTTCCCCCCTGTGGTCACCGCGTCAGCTTCCCGGAGCGGTGTCGTCGGGCTGCTGCCCGGTGCCGTCGGCCGGGGTGGTCTTGGCCGGAGTAGCCGGAGCATCCGGGGCGGTTGTGGGCGCGGTGGCCGTCTCGCCGGTTTTCGCGCGGGGGTCACTCGTCTCGGGGCCGTCTGCCGTGGGCTCGCTCGCTTCGGGAGCACTGGCCCCGGAGTTGCTGCCTGCTTTGGAAAGGTCTGTCTTGAAGCCATCCGTGGCGGTCGGCGCGGCCGCTGCGGATGCGTAGCCCGCGGTCGGGCCCGTGGCGGCGGGGGCGGGGTGTGCCGGGTGCGGGGCGGGGGCGTCTGCGCCGTAGCCGGGGAGGCCTGCGGCGCGGGCGAGTTCGAGGTCGAGTGCCTCGCGGCGGATGCGCTGGTCCATGTACAGGAGCGCGGTGACGCTGGCGCTGATCGGGAAGGTGATGGTGGAGCTGATGACGGCCCCGACGCCCAGCACGATCAGGAACGACCAGCCGGTGCCGTTGCTGGTGCCGTTCGCCCAGTCCATGAGGCTCTCGCCACCGATGAGGAAGGCGACGAGGGTGGCCGGGATCTGGATGATGAACTCGACGATGCCGATCAGGAGGTAGGTGAGGAGCTGTGCGCCCAGCACTCGCCACCAGGCACCCCGTACGAGCTTCGCGGACCGGCGCATCGCGGTGATGACGCCCTGCTTCTCCAGCATCAGCGCGGGGGAGGCGAGGCTGTAGCGGACCCACAGCCAGATGGTCACGAGGGTGGCGGCCAGCCCGCCGAACACCGCGAGGATCAGGCCCGCCCTCGGCGAGCCCGTGGCGACGAGGATGACGCCCGGCGCCACACCGGCCGTGATGATGCTGGTGATGAGCAGAGGGAGCAGAACGAGCAGGCCGAGCAGGCGCGGGAGCTGGGGACGGGCGTCACGCCAGGCGTCCCCTGCGGTCACCGGGCGGCCCAGGACGGCCCGGCTCACGACCATGGTGAGCAGCCCCGTGGCGATGAGGGTGGCGAGCAGCCCGATCGCCGAGGTGATGGCGGTGGCGGCGAGCGAATTGGCCAGCTCGCGCATGGTTTCGCGGAGCGGCGGGAGGTTGCCGCCCGCAGGGGAGGCCTTGCCGCCGGCGCCCTGGAACCACACGCCGGTGACCACGGTGACAGCGGTCTGCGCGACCACCGCGACGATCAGCGAGATGCCGAGGACGGTGCGCCAGTGGGCGCGCATGGTGGCCACCGCGCCGTCGAGTATCTCGCCGATGGCGAGCGGACGCAGCGGGATGACGCCGGGCTTGGCGGCCTGTGGCGTCGAGGCCCAGCCGCCGCCCCACGGGGGCTGATGTCCGGGGCCCGGGGCGCTGCCCCAGCCGGGCCCGCCGTGGCCGGGCGACGAGGCACGGGTGCGGTCGCCGGCCGCACCCCAGCCGGGCCGGCCGTGCGGGCCGCTCTGACCGGGGATACCGGCGGGGGCCGACCACTGGCCGGCAGGAGGCTGTTCCTTGGACCAGTTCGGTGGGGACGACTGCCCCGCCGCGTCGGTCGGGTCTGTCTGGGCGGGCTGCTCCTGAGTGCCGCGGGCAGGCTCGTCGGAGGGCGTGGATCCGGGCGAGGCCCAGCCCGGAGAGTTGTTCATCGTCGCTCCTTCTTGGTGCCCGTCCGCCGGAGCAGCCGGCGTCCGGGGTCCGCGGTGGCAGTCATCGTGTCATGGCCACCGGCGTCGTGTACCGGTGCCCGGAGTACGAGTGAACCTTCAGTTCGAGGGGTGGTCGGCGGCAGACTGAGCGAATGGGCGATCAGTACGAGGTATCCGAGGCGGGCGCCGGGGCGCTCGCGATTCCGTCGCTGCGCTGGGAGGAGCCGCCCGAGGGGCCCGTCGTGGTCCTCCTCGATCAGACGCGGCTGCCGGCGGAGGAGGTCGAGCTGGTCTGTACGGACGTTCCGGCGCTGGTGCAGGCGATCCGGACGCTGGCCGTGCGCGGGGCGCCGCTGCTGGGTATCGCGGGTGCGTATGGCGTGGCGCTGGCCGCGGCACGTGGCTTTGACGTGGTGGAGGCGGGGGAGGCGCTGGCGCAGGCCCGGCCGACCGCGGTCAATCTGGGGTACGGCGTGCGGCGGGCGGCCGCCGCGTACCGCACGGCACTGGACGAGGGCGGCGCTCAGGCGGCAGCCGCCGCGGCGCTGGCCGAGGCGCGGGCCGTGCATGACGAGGACATCGAGGCCAGCGCGCGGATGGCGGAGCACGGCCTGGCGCTGCTGGGCGAGCTGCTGCCGGGTGGCGGCCACCGGATTCTCACGCACTGCAATACCGGTGCCCTGGTGTCCGGGGGCGAGGGCACCGCCCTGGCGGTGGCGCTTGCGGCACACCGGGCCGGTGAGCTGCGCCGGCTGTGGGTCGACGAGACGCGGCCGCTGCTCCAGGGCGCGCGACTGACCGCCTACGAGGCGGCACGGGCGGGTATGGCGTACACGGTGCTCTCGGACGGCGCGGCAGGGTCGCTGTTCGCCGCGGGCGAGGTGGACGCGGTGCTGATCGGCGCGGACCGGATCGCGGCGGACGGATCGGTGGCGAACAAGGTCGGGAGCTATCCGCTGGCGGTGCTGGCGCGGTATCACCACGTTCCGTTCGTGGTGGTGGCACCGACCAGCACGGTGGATCTGGAGACCGAGGAGGGGGCGGACATCGAGGTGGAGCAGCGTCCGGGCCAGGAAGTGACGGAGTTCTCGTTGCCGTTCCTGAAGGGGCCCGGGACGGAGATCGGCGGCGGCATACCGGTGGCGCCACTGGGCGCACAGGCCTACAACCCGGCCTTCGACGTCACTCCGGCGGAGTTGGTGACGGCGATCGTCACGGAGGCCGGTGTGGTGTCTCCGGTGACCCGGGAGGGGCTGGCAGAGGTGTGTTCCACATCACGATGGAGTAAGTCACGATCAGGTAATGGGATGATGGCCGAATGAAGGGACGCGTCCTGGTCGTCGACGACGACACCGCACTGGCGGAGATGCTCGGCATCGTGCTGCGCGGCGAAGGTTTTGAGCCGTCGTTCGTGTCGGACGGTGACAAGGCCCTTGCGGCCTTCCGTGAGACAAAGCCCGATCTTGTGCTGCTCGACCTGATGCTGCCCGGACGGGACGGTATCGAGGTGTGCCGGCTGATCCGGGCCGAGTCCGGGGTGCCGATCGTCATGCTGACCGCCAAGAGCGACACGGTGGATGTGGTGGTCGGGCTCGAGTCGGGTGCGGATGACTACATCGTCAAGCCGTTCAAGCCCAAGGAGCTGGTGGCCCGGATCCGGGCCAGGCTGCGGCGTTCGGAGGAGCCCACGCCCGAGCAGCTTGCTATCGGTGACCTGGTCATCGACGTGGCGGGCCACTCGGTGAAGCGGGACGGGCAGTCGATCGCACTGACCCCGCTGGAGTTCGATCTGCTGGTGGCGCTGGCGCGCAAGCCGTGGCAGGTGTTCACGCGTGAGGTGCTGCTCGAGCAGGTCTGGGGCTATCGGCACGCCGCCGACACCCGGCTGGTCAATGTCCATGTGCAGCGGCTGCGCTCCAAGGTCGAGCGGGACCCGGAGCGGCCGGAGATCGTGGTGACCGTGCGCGGGGTCGGCTACAAGGCCGGGCCCAGCTGAGATGATCCGGGACGGTTCGGCCCCGGAGGGAAAGCGGGGGCGCACCGTCGGCCCGGCAGGCGATATGTCCTTTTCAGGCAGGTTGTCTGCTTGGTTGCTGCGTGGTGGGCAACTGCTGCCCGACGGCGCGGTGAGCGGACCGGTCCACCCGCTGCTGCGGCTCTTCAGCCGCTGGGTGCGCCGGCCGCTGCTGCCCGCCCTGCGGCTGTGGCGGCGCAATATCCAGCTGCGCGTGGTGGCGACCACCCTGCTGATGTCGCTCGCCGTGGTGCTGCTGCTCGGTGTCGTGGTCGTCGGGCAGGTCCGTAACGGCCTGCTCACGGCCAAGGCCCAGGCCGCGCAGAGCCAGGCGGTGGGCGGCTTCAGCGTCGCCCAGAAGATGGCGGACGGCGCCGACGACACCCGCCCCGACGAAGGGGCCCGTACCGGCAACCGCGGTACCCAGGACTCCGCGACCTGGCTGACCGGCCTGGTCGAACAGCTCGCCAGCGGTGGCCAGGGCGTCTTCTCCGTCGTGGCGCTCAGCTCCGACTCCGATGAACCGTTCGGCGACTCCAGCCCCGGCACCCGTGGGCCGCGCGCCTCGGGCGATGTCGACCCCGAGCGGAGCGTGCCGGCCGATCTGCGGCGGAAGCTGGACACCAAATCCGGCACCTTCCGCCAGTACACCCAGATCAAGCGCATCGGGTCGGATGACGGGGTGTCGGCGCTCATCATCGGCAAGCGGCTCAACGATGTGAACAGCAACCAGTACCAGCTCTACTACCTCTTCCCGTTCAGCCAGGAAGAGGAGTCGCTCAAGCTGGTGACGGGGACCCTGGCGACCGCCGGGGTGTTCGTCGTGATCCTGCTCGGCGCGATCGCCTGGCTGGTGGTGCGGCAGGTCGTCACGCCCGTACGGATGGCCGCGGGGATCTCCGAGCGGCTGGCCGCCGGGCTGCTCCAGGAGCGGATGAAGGTCACCGGCGAGGACGACATCGCCCGGCTCGGTGAGTCCTTCAACAAGATGGCGCAGAACCTCCAGGTCAAGATCCAGCAGCTGGAGGAGCTGTCCCGGATGCAGCGCCGTTTCGTCTCGGACGTCTCGCACGAACTGCGGACGCCGCTGACGACCGTACGGATGGCGGCCGATGTCATCCATGACGCACGGGACGAGTTCGACCCCGCCACGGCACGCTCCGCCGAGTTGCTGCGCGGCCAGCTCGACCGCTTCGAGTCGCTGCTCGCGGAGCTGCTGGAGATCAGCCGGTTCGACGCCGGCGCGGCCGCGCTGGAGGCCGAGCCGATCGATCTGCGCGACGTGGTGCACCGCGTCATCGAGGGCGCCGAACCGCTCGCCGAGGCCAAGGGCACCCGCCTCCTGATCCGCGGCGCCGAGCAGCCCGTCGTCGCCGAGGCCGACCCCCGCCGGGTGGAGCGCGTGCTGCGCAACCTGGTTGTCAACGCCGTCGAGCACGGCGAGGGCCGCGATGTGGTCGTCCGGCTGGCGTCCGCGGGCGGCGGGAGCGGCGGCGCGGTGGCCGTCGCGGTGCGTGACTACGGTGTCGGCCTCAAGCCCGGGGAGGCCACCCGGGTCTTCAACCGTTTCTGGCGCGCGGACCCGGCCCGGGCCCGTACGACCGGCGGTACCGGACTCGGCCTGTCCATCGCCGTCGAGGACGCCCGGCTGCACGGCGGCTGGCTGCAGGCCTGGGGCGAGCCGGGCGGCGGCTCGCAGTTCCGGCTGACGCTGCCGAGCACGGCCGGTGAGACGCTGCGCGGGTCCCCGATACCCCTGGAGCCGGACGACTCGCGGCGCCACCGCGGGCTGGACGAGACGGGGCAGCCGCGTGCCGGATCGGGCCGCAAGGCGTCCACGATCCCGGTGCAGACGCGTGCCGCGCAGGCCGGTGACGCGGCGTCCCCCGTACCCGAGCCGACGGCGGCCCGCCCGGAGGTCGACCCGGCGGCGCTGCCCGGCAGCGGGGCCCGGGTGGTGCCGCAGACCGGGGACGTACGGAGCGAAGCGGCGGAGCGCGGCGACGGCGCGTACGGCGACGAGCCGCTCCGCGCAAGCGGGGCCGAGGAGGAAGCCGGACAGGGCGTGGAGCGGGAAGGCGGGCTGCGTGGACACTGAGCGCGGAGACGAGCGCGGGGAGCGGACCGGCTCCCGTCCGCCCGCCCGCAGGGGAGCCGGGCCGGCGCGGCGGATGCTGCTGTTCGGCTGCTCAGCTGTGCTGCTGGCGGGCTGTGCGTCGATGCCGGACAGCGGCGACGTCACCTCGGTCGACCAGTCGCCGCGCTCCGAAGGCGAGTCGCAGGTGCGGGTCTACGGCGTGCCCCCGCAGGACGGTGCGCAGCCCACCAACATCGTGCGCAGCTTCCTCGACGCGACGACCAGTGACGAAGCGGATTTCCGTACGGCCACCCAGTATCTGGCCAAGTCGGCGAAGCGGAGCTGGCGGCCGTTCCGGATCACCAATGTGCTCCAGGAGCGTCCGAAGGCCGAGCCGAAGGCGCAGCCCAACCGCGAGGACGGCAACGGCTACACCGTCACGCTCTCCGGCAGCCAGGTGGCGGCGGTGGACGACCACCACGCCTACACCCCGGAGGAGAAGCCGTACCGCCGGACGATCCACCTCATCAAGGAGGGCGGACAGTGGCGTATCGACCGGCTGCCCGACGGGCTGGTGCTGGGGCTGTCCGACTTCCAGCGGATCTACCGCTCCGTCAACAAGTACTACTTCGCGTCCTACAAGTCGGAGTCTCAGGAGCCGAAGGTGAACCGGAACGCGCTCGTCGCGGACCCGGTCTATCTGCGGCAGCGGATAAAGCCGATCACGGCCAGTGTGGAGGCGCTGCTGTCCGGCCCCACCGACTGGCTGAATCAGGTGACGACTTCGGCGTTCCCGTCCGGCACCCGGCTCGCCGCGAGTGATCTGGCGCTGGACGACTCCAACGCGTTGCGGGTCAAACTCAGCAAACAGGCGGTGAGTACGGACACCACCCAGTGCAAGCGGATGGCGGCTCAGCTCTTCTTCACCGTTCAGGACATGACGCGGGCTTCGAAGGTCAGCGAGGTGGAACTCCAGGACAGCAGCGGCAATTCGCTGTGTTCGCTGTCCCAGGAGCAGGCCGAGAGCGACTTCGCCCCGTCGCCGGGCACCAGGCCCGCCCCCAAGGAGTACTTCATCGACGCCGACCACAAGGTCGTGGCGATGTCGGACTCCGCGACCGAACCGACGCCGGTGCGCGGGCCGTTCGGAACCGGCCACACCCCGCTGCGTTCGGTGGCCATCTCGCGCGGTGAGGACACCGCGGCCGGGGTGTCGAACGACGGCCGGTCGCTGTATGTGGCCGGCCTGGAGGACGACATCAAACGCGGTGAGCCGCTGCTGACCAGCACCGGCCCCGCGAAGGGTGCCGACAGCGGGCTGACCGCGCCCAGTTGGGACGGCCTGGGCGACCTGTGGATAGCGGACGGCGCCGCGCACGGTTCGCGGCTGCTGCGGATGCGTGAGGGCAAGGGCGACCCCGAAGAGGTGGCGGTGCCCGGCCTCGGCGGGCGCCGGATCAAGGCGATCAAGGTGGCCGCGGACGGCATCCGGATCGCGATCCTGGTGGAGGACAAGGGGCGTACGACGCTCCAGCTCGGCCGGGTCGAACGCGGCGGGAGTTCGGCGCACCCGAAGCTTTCGGTGCAGGAACTGCGGCCGATCGCGCCGCAGTTGGAAGACGTGGTGGCGGCGTCCTGGGCGGGCGGCAGCCGGCTCGTGGTGGTCGGACGGGAGTCCGGCGGGGTGCAGCAGATGCAGTTCATGGAGACCGACGGTTCGGCGTCCAACGCGCAGACGCTGCCCGGTGTCAACGGCGTCAAGGCGGTGGCCGCGACGGAGGACGAGACCCGGCCGCTGATCGCGGACGCCGCGGAGGGCATCGTGCGGCTGCCGCTGGACGCGAACTGGAAGACCGTGGCGAAGGAAGGAACGGCGCCGGTCTATCCCGGGTGAGGCGTTGCTCTGTCCCGGCCCGTCGCCTGTGACGCGCCGCGCGGTCGGCCGGCCGCGATGCCGGACGACGGCACGACCCGTACGGCGTGTGCCGTGCCGTCCGGGCCTGCGGTGCTGTGGCGACGACCTGCGGCGCTGTCCCGTGAGACTGATTCGTCGGCCGCCTCCGCGGGTTATCCACAGGGGTGGTGGCCGGGCGGGAACGGCGGGACAGTGGAGTCATGCAGGGGGTGTGGCGCGAACTGGCCGGTCTCGTGCTGCCGGTCGACTGTGCGGGGTGTGGTCGGCCGCGTACGGAGCTGTGTGCGGAATGCCGTCGGGTGCTTGCGCGGGACGGGCGCGGGGCGCGGCGGGTGCGGCCGTGGCCGGAGCCCGCGGGGCTGCCCCGGGTGTGGGCGGGGGCGCCGTATGCCGACGAGGCGCGGGCGGTGCTGCTGGCCCACAAGGAGCGCGGTGCCCTGTGGCTGGCCGGGCCGCTGGGCGCGGTGCTCGCCGGGGCGGTGCGGGGACTGCGGGCCGACGGGCCGCTGCTGCTGGTGCCCGTGCCGTCGGCGCGGAGAGCCGTGGCGGGCCGTGGGCATGATCCGGTGCGCAGGATCGCGCTGGCGGCGGCCGGGGAGCTGCGACGGGTGGGGCCGGACGCCCGGGTGCTCGCGGTGCTGCGGCAGCGTCGCGCGGTGGCCGACCAGGCGGGGCTGAGCGCCCGGCAGCGGCTGGCGAACGTCGCCGGTGCACTGGAGGTGCGGGCGGGGGCGGAGAGGCTGCTCAGGGGGCGGTCAGCGGTGCTGGTGGACGACCTGGTGACGACGGGGGCCACGCTCGCCGAGGCGGCGCGGGCGGTCACGGTGGCCGGCGGACGGGTGGCCGGGGCCGCGGTGGTGGCGGCGCCGGGCCGCGCTTTCCGGATCGAGGGCGCGCACATCGATCCGTTACCACGGGGCACCTAGGTGGCGAGGAAAAGTCACCCAAATGGAGCCGACGCCTCCGAGGGGGTGCCGACAACCGTCCGGGAGAGCTATGTTCGGTTGTGAGGACTTGGCGGGTGTTATGCCTCGAATGCCGCGATAAATGCGTTCAGGGGCGTTTTCGGCGACCCTGAAAACGGGGGGAGTGGAGAGCTGGTCGTCGGGGGAGGAGGAGGTGAAAGTCGCCAAGTCCGAGGCTTCGGCACCCACCGGAGCCTGGTGCAAGAAGGAATTGCTCCGCCCGCTGAGCGGAGCGATCCGGGAACGGAGTTCTGCGTGGACATCGTCGTCAAGGGCCGCAAGACAGAGGTGCCCGAGCGGTTCCGCAAGCACGTGGCCGAGAAGCTGAAGCTGGACAAAGTCCAGAAGCTCGACGCCAAGGTGATCAGCCTGGACGTCGAGGTGTCCAAGGAGCCCAACCCGCGGCAGGCCGACCGTTCCGACCGGGTGGAGATCACGCTCCGCTCCCGTGGCCCGGTGGTCCGGGCCGAGGCGGCCGCGGCCGATCCGTACGCCGCGCTGGATCTGGCCACCGCCAAGCTCGAGGCGCGTCTGCGCAAGCAGCACGACAAGCGCTACTCGCGCCGCGGCAACGGCCGCATCCCGGCGAGCGAAGTCGCTGTCACCGTGCCCGACGCCGCAAGCCTGAACACCAACGGCGAACTCGCCGCCGAGGTCGACCAGAAGGTGCCGACCACCAGGATGGGGTCGATCGACGTCCAGGGTGAGGGACCCCTGATCGTCCGCGAGAAGACCCACTCGGCCGCGCCGATGCTGCTCGACCAGGCGCTCAACGAGATGGAGTTGGTCGGCCACGACTTCTACCTCTTCGTCGACGCCGACACCAAGCTCCCGAGTGTCGTCTACCGGCGGCACGCATACGACTACGGAGTCATCCACTTGAACCCCGACTTGTTCGGGGAGGAGGAGCCCGGCGGCGCAGGCGGCGCGCTGGGCGGCTGAACCCCACCCGCTCGGTGCCCCCGGCGCACGCCGGGGGCACCATCGTGCCCGGAGGAAGCAGGAGTTGAAGCCGTATAGTGTTTGTGCCGGCCGGGGAGTACGGGGACCCGACGCGGCGACGAGCCGGGGAGACGGTCGTATGGCATTGATCGGGCCGGCCGCGGGGGGCTGCTGTCAACCAGCCTTATTTCCAAGCTCCGGCCATGCGGCCGAGTAGTTGACGGGGAGGACCAATGGGGGGCAGTTTCGGGCCCGTGCACGACCACGCGGATGAGGACCACGGCGGTTCCGGGAGCGATGACGGCCGGGGCGTGAGCGTGCCGCGCAAGGAGCCGATCCGGGTCCTGGTGGTGGATGATCACGCGCTCTTCCGGCGGGGGCTGGAGATCGTGCTGGCCCAGGAAGAGGACATCCAGGTCGTCGGTGAGGCGGGCGATGGTGCGGAGGCTGTCGACAAGGCCGCGGATCTGCTGCCGGACATCGTGCTGATGGACGTACGGATGCCCAAGCGCGGTGGAATCGAGGCGTGTACCTCCATCAAGGAGGTGGCCCCCAGCGCGAAGATCATCATGCTCACGATCAGCGACGAAGAGGCCGATCTCTACGACGCGATCAAGGCCGGCGCCACCGGTTACCTCCTCAAGGAGATCTCCACCGACGAGGTGGCGACCGCGATCCGCGCGGTGGCGGACGGCCAGTCGCAGATCAGCCCGTCGATGGCGTCCAAGCTCCTGACGGAGTTCAAGTCGATGATCCAGCGTACGGACGAGCGCAGGCTGGTGCCCGCGCCCCGGCTCACCGACCGTGAGCTGGAGGTCCTCAAGCTGGTCGCGACGGGCATGAACAACCGCGATATCGCCAAGGAACTCTTCATCTCCGAGAACACGGTGAAGAACCACGTCCGCAACATCCTGGAGAAGCTGCAGCTGCACTCCCGGATGGAGGCGGTGGTGTACGCGATGCGGGAGAAGATCCTCGAAATCCGCTGAGCGGGCCGGGCGGGATGAGCGGTCCGGCGCACTGGGCGGCTGCCCGGTGCGCCGTTCGGCCCGGGGCGGTGAGCGCCCCGGAGCCGTCGGGTGACCGTGGCTAGTCGCTCGTGTGGGTGAGTTCCGAGCGCAGGGCGTCGGCCAGTTTCCGGTCGTCGCAGCGGTCGACGCGGACGGTGTCGCAGCCGACCCAGGACGCGGCTTCCCAGAGGGCGCGGGCCATCGGGGCGACGGCCTGGGGGCCCTGCATCGAGACCTGGCGGGCGACGAGGGTGGTGCCCTCGCGGGCCGGGTCGACCCGGCCCAGCAGCCGGCCGCCCGCCAGCAGGGGCATCGCGAAATAGCCGTGTATCCGCCGGGGGCGGGGGACGTACGCCTCCAGGCGGTGGGTGAAACCGAAGATCCGTTCCGTGCGCGGCCGGTCCCAGATCAGGGAGTCGAAGGGCGAGAGCAGCGTCGTGCGGTGCCGGCCGCGGGGCGGGGCGGCCAGCGCGGCCGGGTCGGCCCAGGCGGGCTTTCCCCAGCCCGCCACCTCGACCGGAACCAGTCCGGAGTCCGCGACCACGGCATCGACCTGCTCGGCCTTGAGGCGGTGGTAATCGGCCAGATCGGCACGGGTGGCGACGCCCATCGCGGCGCCGGCCTGGGCGACCAGGCGGCGCAGGCACTCGGCGTCGTCCAGATCGTCGTGCAGCAGGGAGTCCGGGACGGCGCGCTCGGCGAGGTCGTAGACGCGCTTCCAGGCGCGGCGTTCCGTACAGACCACCTGGCCGGTGTCGAGCAGCCACTCCACCGCGATCTTGGTCTCGGACCAGTCCCACCACTCCCCGCCGTTACGGCCGCCGCCCAGTTCGGAGGTGGTCAGCGGGCCGTCGGCGGTCAGCCGGTCCAGGACGGCGGCGCAGGAGCGTTCGGAGTCGGCCAGCACATGCCAGCGGTGCCCCTTGGCCCGCCGGGCGCGGCGGCGGAAGGCGAAGTGCGGCCACTCCTCGATGGGCAGGATGCAGGCGGCATGGGACCAGTACTCGAAGCTGTGGGGGCGTGCCGCGGGCGCGCCGGAAGGAGCCGTGGTCCAGTAGGCGGCCTCGACCGCGTCGCGGCCGACGGCGCCGAGCCGGGCGTACGGCACCAGCTCATGGGAGCGGGCCAGCACCGAGATCGTGTCGAGCTGCACCGCGCCCAGATGCCGCAGCACCCCGCGCACCCCCGCCCGCCGGTCCGGGGCACCCAGCAGGCCCTGGGCCCGCAGCGCCAGGCGCCGGGCGTCGTCGGCGGACAGGGTGGTCACGGGCGCGGGCTGCGATACCCGCTGCGGCACGGCGGTCATGCGGGAAAGCGTAGGGGTGGGCACTGACAACGGTGCCCGGCCCGGAGAAGCCACTGGTGGGGGCGGTGCCGGGCCCGGCTCTGTCCTGAGGGACCCCGGCTCCGCGCAGGGGTCGGCACCGCCGCGCTCAGCCGGGGTACGGCAGATACGGCGTGGTGTCCGGGACGGCCGGAGCGCCGGCGGCGGACCGGCCGGGCTCCCCGGCCCGGTCGGACGGGAGCAGGGAGCCGATCCAGACGTCCCGGCGGGTGCCCTCGCGCACCCGCTTGGCCCGCAGGGTGCCCTCCATCCGGAAGCCGAGCTTGCGGGCCACGGCCCGGGAGCCCTCGTTGCCGGCCTCCGCGTGCCACTCCATCCGCTCCACGCCCAGGTCGCGGAAGGCCCAGCGCAGCACCCCGCGGGCCGCCTCGACGGTGTACCCGTGGCCGCGCCGCTCCTTGGCGGTCCAGAAGCCCAGCTCGGCCTGCCGCTCGGCGGTGCGCAGCCGCGCCAGGCCCACCAGGCCCATCGCGCCGACCAGGGCGCCGGCCGCCCGGGTGACGACGGCGAAGTGGTAGGAGGTGTCGTCGCGCCAGCCCCCGGGGACCGTCGTACCGACGAACTGCTTCGCGTCCCTCAGGCCGTAGGGTGAGGGGACGCCCGTCCAGCGCTGGATGCCGGGATCCTGGCACGCGGCGTGCACCGCGGGCGCGTCGGAGGGCTCGAAGCGGCGCAGCACGAGGCGCTCGGTGGTGAGGGTGACGGGCTCCATGACGTGAGTCTCCAGGTTCGCGGAATCCGTGGCGAAGGGTTTTCCGCGTGATTCCGGTGCCGTCCCGGCACCTTCTCGCGGCGTTGTGCGTTCACGTGGGGAAGGGGACGGCGGGGTTCGCTGCGGCGTACCTCCCGGCCCGGCGGCGTCCTCCTTTACGATGGCCGTTGCGGCGGGGCCTGCCCCCTTGGAAAAATGCCGCGCCCGCGCACTCGACCGTGCAGGCCCGACCGGCAAGGAGACCAGCCCAAGTGTCCGTCTTGACGAAGATCATGCGTGCAGGCGAAGGAAAGATCCTGCGCAAACTGCACCGCATCGCGGGCCAGGTCAACTCCATCGAGGAGGACTTCGCGGCCCTCTCCGACGCCGAGCTGCGGGCGCTCACGGACGAGTACAAGCAGCGCTACGCGGACGGCGAGACCCTCGACGACCTGCTGCCCGAGGCGTTCGCCACGGTCCGTGAGGCCGCCAAGCGCGTGCTCGGCCAGCGCCACTACGACGTCCAGCTGATGGGCGGTGCGGCCCTGCACCTCGGGTATGTCGCCGAGATGAAGACCGGTGAGGGCAAGACCCTGGTCGGCACCCTCCCGACGTATCTGAACGCGCTGTCCGGCAAGGGCGTCCACCTGATCACGGTCAACGACTACCTGGCCGAGCGCGACTCCGAGATGATGGGCCGGGTCCACAAGTTCCTGGGCCTGACCGTCGGTTGCATTCTCGCCGACATGACGCCGGCCCAGCGCCGCGAGCAGTACAACTGCGACATCACCTACGGCACGAACAACGAGTTCGGCTTCGACTACCTCCGCGACAACATGGCCTGGTCGCAGGACGAACTCGTCCAGCGGGGCCACAACTTCGCGGTCGTCGACGAGGTCGACTCGATCCTCGTCGACGAGGCCCGTACGCCGCTGATCATCTCCGGCCCGGCGGACTCGGCCACCAAGTGGTACGGCGATTTCGCCAAGTTGGTGCGCCGTCTGAAGCGGGGCGAGGCCGCCAACCCGCAGCGCGGCATCGAGGAGACGGGCGACTACGACGTCGACGAGAAGAAGCGCACCGTCGGCATCCATGAGTCCGGTGTCAGCAAGGTCGAGGACTGGCTGGGCATCGACAACCTGTACGAGTCGGTGAACACCCCGCTCGTCGGTTACCTCAACAACGCGATCAAGGCCAAGGAGCTCTTCAAGAACGACAAGGACTACGTCGTCATCGACGGCGAGGTCATGATCGTCGACGAGCACACCGGCCGTATCCTCGCCGGCCGCCGCTACAACGAGGGCATGCACCAGGCCATCGAGGCGAAGGAAGGGGTGGAGATCAAGGACGAGAACCAGACGCTCGCCACGATCACCCTCCAGAACTTCTTCCGCCTCTACAGCAAGCTCTCCGGCATGACCGGTACGGCCATGACCGAGGCCGCCGAGTTCCACCAGATCTACAAGCTCGGTGTCGTCCCGATCCCGACCAACCGCCCGATGGTCCGGATGGACCAGGCGGACCTGATCTACCGCACCGAGCCCGCGAAGTTCGACGCGGTCGTCGAGGACATCGTCGAGAAGCACGGCAAGGGCCAGCCGATCCTGGTCGGCACGACCTCCGTGGAGAAGTCCGAGTACCTCTCCCAGCAGCTCAACAAGCGCGGTGTGCCGCACGAGGTCCTGAACGCCAAGCAGCACGACCGGGAGGCGTCGATCGTCGCCCAGGCCGGCCGCAAGGGCGCCGTGACCGTCGCCACGAACATGGCCGGCCGTGGTACGGACATCAAGCTCGGCGGCAACCCCGACGACCTCGCCGAGGCGGAGCTGCGCCAGCGCGGCCTGGACCCGGTCGAGCACGTCGAGGAGTGGGCGGCCGCGCTGCCCGCCGCCCTGGAGCGCGCCGAGGCCGCGGTCAAGGCGGAGTTCGAGGAGGTCAAGGAGCTCGGCGGGCTCTACGTCCTCGGCACCGAGCGGCATGAGTCGCGGCGGATCGACAACCAGCTGCGCGGTCGTTCCGGCCGTCAGGGCGACCCCGGTGAGTCGCGGTTCTACCTGTCCCTCGGGGACGACCTGATGCGGCTGTTCAAGGCGCAGATGGTCGAGCGGGTCATGGCGATGGCCAATGTGCCCGACGACGTCCCGATCGAGAACAAGATGGTGACCCGGGCGATCGCCTCCGCCCAGTCGCAGGTCGAGCAGCAGAACTTCGAGACGCGCAAGAACGTCCTGAAGTACGACGAGGTGCTCAACCGCCAGCGCGAGGTCATCTACGGCGAGCGCCGCCGCGTCCTGGAGGGCGAGGATCTGCAGGAGCAGATCAAGCACTTCATGGACGACACCATCGACGCCTACATCCAGGCGGAGACCGTCGAGGGCTTCGCCGAGGAGTGGGACCTGGACCGCCTGTGGGGCGCGTTCAAGCAGCTCTACCCGGTCAAGGTGACGGTCGAGGAGCTGGAGGACGAGGCCGGCGACCGCGCGGGCATCACCGCCGACTTCATCGCCGAGGCCGTCAAGGACGACATCCACGAGCAGTACGCCGCCCGTGAGGAGCAGCTCAGCTCGGATGTGATGCGGGAGCTGGAGCGCCGGGTCGTGCTGTCCGTCCTGGACCGCAAGTGGCGTGAGCACCTCTACGAGATGGACTACCTCCAGGAGGGCATCGGCCTGCGGGCGATGGCCCAGAAGGACCCGCTGGTCGAGTACCAGCGCGAGGGCTTCGACATGTTCACCGCGATGATGGAGGGCATCAAGGAGGAGTCCGTCGGCTACCTGTTCAACCTGGAGGTCCAGGTCGAGCAGCAGGTCGAGGAGGTTCCGGTGGAGGAGGCGGCCGAGCCGACGTCGCTGGACAAGGGCGAGCCCGTGCCCGCCGCCGCGGGGCGCCCGGAGATCCACGCCAAGGGCCTGGAGGCGCCGCAGCGTCCGGACCGGCTGCACTTCACCGCCCCCAAGGTGGACGGCGACGGCAGCGTCATCGAGGGCGACTTCATCAGCGACGACGAGGCGGGCCCGGCCCGTTCCGAGGCGGATGGTCTGACCCGCGCCGAGCGGCGCAAGGCGCAGAAGAGCGCGGGGCGTCGCCGCAAGAAGTAGTGAGGGAGCGCTGACGCGGCTCGGGCACGGGGTGCCGGGGCCGCGGCGCGGAGAGCGCCCCGGCCGGATTCCGGCCGGGGCGCTCTGCCGTGTGCCGGTCACGGTGCCGGGCAGGCCGGGGCAGGGGCCGGGCCGACGTCGAGGGCGGCGCAGCGCCAGCGGGAGTCGGCGCCCAGCTCCAGCCGGAAGGCCAGGGCCCGCAGCCGTTCCCCCGCCGCGATCCGGGCGAAGGCCTCGATGACCCCGCGGCGCGGCCGGCACAGCCCGCAGTCCCGCACGGTGGGGGCCGCGCCGCGTCGGCCGGGACCCGGGGCGGGCCGCAGCGGTGCCTGCGGGGCGAGCTCCGCCAGCCGGTCGTAGGCGGCGGGCAGGGCGTGTCCCAGCAGGGCGTGTACGGGGCGCTGCCCGCTGAGCGCGAGCACCAGCTGCTGGGCGAACCAGTGGTGCGGCTGGCTCTCATGGGCCCGCCGCCGCGCGCCGGCACTCGGCAGCGGGGCGCCGGCCGCACCGATGGGGTAGGCGGCAGCGGCACGGGCCCGGCGGCTCTCGGCGGCGGCCGTGGCGGCGGGGCGGACGGGGCGCGGCGCGGTCCGGGTGGGGCCGCGCCCGGCGGAGCCGGGGCCACGGCCGGCCGGGCGGCTCCGGCTGCCCGTGCTGCTCCTTCCGTCCGCACCATCAGGGGCGGACGCTCCGGGGCCGCTGCCGGCCGGGCCGAGGGGGCGGCGGCCGACGGGGGACCGGCGCGGCCGGGGAACGGCCGGGAGGGTGCTCGGAGTGCCGGCGGCGGGGCGGGCGCGCGGGCCGCGGCCGGTCACGGTGGCGTCGGGTGGTGTGGGCGCGGTGGCCGAGGCGGCGGGGTGTGTGGTGAGGCCGATGGTGGTGGGCCGTGCGGTGCTCCCGTTGCCGTTGCCGTTGCCGTTGCCGTTGCCGGCGGTGGTGGGTGTGGTGTCTGCCGTGCTGTGGTCGGTGTCCGTCATGCCAGTGATCGCCCCCGTGGTGCCGGGCCCGTGAATTACTGGGCGGTAGCTTTTTGTGGTGGGGATCTTCTATCGGCGGGATCGCGGCGGCAGCAAGGCGCGGACGGGCCGGAACCGGGGCGCGCAGAATTCACCCGTCCGTGGCGCGGGCCCGGGACGACGCCTCGGGAGCGGGGCGGCGGAGGGGCCCGGGGCGGGTGGCGCGGGGACGCGGGGGCGGCACGATGGGGGACGCCCGCCCGTATGCTGGCGGGATCATCGTCGGAGTCGAGCGAATCGAGCGGAAGCGACTGCCATGCGCGTCTACGTCCCCCTGACCCTCTCCGGTCTCGCAGAGGCGCACAAGAACGGTGAGCTGGGCCCCGGCCCTCTCGGCGCGTACGCCGTCACCCCGGCGCTGCGCGAGTGGTACGTCTCGGACGACATCGAGGAGCTGGAGTACGCGGCGCTCGGCCGCGCCGCCCAGGCGTCGCTGCGGCTGCTCGCCGGGCACCCCGAGGCCGCGCGGCGGCGCGTGGTGGTGGCCGTGGACGTGCCGGACGGCGCCGCGGTGGCCGACCCGGACCGGGGGCTCGACGAGTCGGCGCTGGGCGAGGTGCGGGTCGCCGGCCCGGTGCGGTTGTCGAAGGCGGCGGCGGTGCATGTGGACGCCGCCGACGCGGAGGAGGACGTCGCGGCGGCCGCGGCGGCGCTCGGCGCGGCGGACCAGGGCGACGACGACGCGCAGTTCACGGTGGACGGTGCGGAGGACCACGACCTGATGTGGTTCGGGGTGCAGGAGATCCCGGAGCTGATCGGCTGAGCGGGGCCGCCTGCCGGTCCCGCCGTGTGGCCGGTGGCCGACCGCGTTGTCAGTGGGTGCGGGTACGTTTTCCTCATGGGGAAGCGCACGGGCACCGAGCTGGGGGACCGCATGGGGAAGTCGGCGACGCACATCGTCTGGGACTGGAACGGCACGCTGTTCCATGACATCGACGCCGTCATCGGGGCGACGAACTCCGCCTTCGCGGAGATCGGGATGGCGCCGATCACCCTCGAGGCGTACCGGGAGCTGTACTGCGTTCCCGTGCCGCGGTTCTACGAGCGGCTGATGGGGCGGCTGCCGACGGAGGCGGAGTGGCTGGTGATGGACGAGGCGTTCCACCGCCACTACAGCACCCACCGGCTGGGCTGTGAGCTCGCCGAAGGAGTGCATGCGCTTCTGGAGGGCTGGCAGTCGGCCGGCCGCAGCCAGTCGATCCTCAGCATGTACGGACACGACGAGCTGATACCGATCGTCCGCGACTTCGGGATCGAGTCGCGGTTCGTGCGGGTGGAGGGCCGGACCGGGCCGTCCGGGGGCACCAAGAGCGCCCACATGGTCCGGCATCTGGCGGCGATGGAGCGCGTCGATCCGGAGCGCACGGTCGTGATCGGTGACGCCGTGGACGACGCGGTGGCGGCACAGGAGGCGGGGGCCTTCGCGGTGCTCTACACGGGCGGCTCGCACAGCCGCGGGAGCCTGGAGACCGCCGGGGTGCCGGTGGTGGACACGCTCGCCGAGGCGGTCGAGCTGGCGGGAGAGATCGTCCTCTAGGTCCCGCCCGGAGCCGTGCCGTGCCTGCTGGGGCCCGCTGCCCCACCCGTCGCCGGTCCGTCGGGACGCCGGGGAGCCGGGCGGCGTGACGGCGCTCACGCCCCGTGTCGGCGCCGCGTTGTCCAGAAGGTCTAAGTTCAGGCCGCGGATTTGTTCCCCCACGGCCCATGACGGCACCCAGGAGGGGGGCGATAGCCTTGCACCGTGATCAGCGCGATAACCCGCGGGGGCATCGAGGCCCCTGCCGTGCGCCCGGGGCACCACCGTGACCGGGCGGCCGCTGGTCCTTGCGGCCGACATCCCGTGTCGACTTTGTCAAACATCGTCGATAACGGCACGGCCTTCTCTCACCGCGGCATAGCGTCGACAGCGACAGGACACCCCCCGTCGCGGCGTTGTGCGGCTTCCATCACGTTCTTCCACGACGTCACGCAACGGCGCGCGACAGGAGCCAGAGGACATGCAGACCAAGCTGGACGAAGCCAAGACCGAGCTGCTCGCGAGGGCCGCCCGGGTCGTTGAAAGCAGCCCGGCCGGGGGCAAGCACCCGGTACGCGGCCTCGACCCGGACGCCCTGTCGGGATACCTCCAGCGCTACTACCTGCACACCGCCCCCGAGGACCTCACCGACCGGGACCCGGTCGATGTCGTCGGCGCCGCGCTTTCGCACTACCGCCTCGCGGAGCTGCGCCCGCAGGGCACCGCGAACGTCCGGGTGCACACCCCCACCGTCGAGGAGAACGGCTGGACCTGCAGCCACTCCGTCGTCGAGGTCGTCACCGACGACATGCCGTTCCTGGTCGACTCGGTCACCAACGAGCTGTCCCGGCAGGGCCGCGGCATCCACGTCGTGATCCACCCGCAGGTGATCGTCCGCCGTGATGTCACCGGCAAGCTCATCGAGGTCTTCGACTCCAACTGCGACGCGCACGGCAGGACCGGCAAGGGCAAGGCCACCGAGCTGCCGCACGACGCGGTGACCGAGTCCTGGATCCATGTCGAGATGGACCGCGAGACCGACCGCGAGGACCTCCAGCAGATCACCGCGGACCTGCGGCGGGTGCTGTCCGACGTCCGCGAGGCCGTCGAGGACTGGGAGAAGATGCGGGCCGCCGCCGGCCGCATCGCCGACGAACTGCCCGCCGAGCCGATCGCCGGCGACCTCGGCAAGGACGAGATCGAGGAGGCCCAGGAGCTGCTGCGGTGGCTGTCCGCGGACCACTTCACCTTCCTCGGCTACCGCGAGTACGAGCTGACCACCGCTCCCGGTGAGGGCGGCGCCGACGAGGACGTGCTGACCGCCGTGCCCGGCACCGGCCTGGGCATCCTGCGCGCCGACCCCACGCACCGCGAGACCGCCGACGGCCACCCCGTCTCGCCGTCCTTCAACCGGCTGCCCGCCGACGCCCGGGCCAAGGCCCGCGAGCACAAGCTGCTCATCCTGACCAAGGCCAACAGCCGCGCCACCGTCCACCGCCCCTCCTACCTCGACTACGTCGGCGTCAAGAAGTTCGACGCCAAGGGCAATGTCGTCGGTGAGCGGCGCTTCCTGGGCCTGTTCTCCTCGGCCGCGTACACCGAGTCCGTGCGCCGGGTGCCGGTCATCCGCCGCAAGGTCGCCGAGGTCCTGGAGGGCGCGGGCTTCAGCCCCGACAGCCACGACGGCCGCGACCTGCTGCAGATCCTGGAGACCTACCCGCGCGACGAGCTGTTCCAGACGCCGGTCGACGAACTGCGGTCCATCGCCACCAGCGTCCTCTACCTCCAGGAACGCCGGCGGCTGCGCCTCTACCTCCGCCAGGACGAGTACGGCCGCTACTACTCCGCGCTGGTCTACCTCCCGCGGGACCGCTACACCACCGCCGTCCGGCTGCGCCTGATCGACATCCTCAAGGAGGAACTGGGCGGCACCAGCGTCGACTTCACCGCCTGGAACACCGAGTCGATCCTCTCCCGGCTGCACTTCGTCATCCGGGTCGAGCCCGGCGCCAGCCTGCCGGAGCTCACCGACGCCGACGCCGACCGCCTCGAAAGCCGGCTGGTGGAAGCCGCCCGCTCCTGGGCCGACGGCTTCTCCGAGGCGCTGAACGCCGAGGTCGGCGAGGAGCGCGCCGCCGAGCTGCTGCGCCGCTACGGCCACGCCTTCCCCGAGGGCTACAAGGCCGACAACAGCCCGCGCAGCGCCGTCGCCGACGTCCAGCACCTGGAGAAGCTCACCGGCGAGCCCGGCCGCGACTTCTCGGTCAGCCTCTACGAGCCGGTCGACGCGGGCCCCGGCGAGCGCCGCTTCAAGATCTACCGCCGGGGCGAGCCGGTCTCGCTGTCCCGGGTGCTGCCCGGCCTGAACCGCCTGGGCGTCGAGGTCATCGACGAGCGCCCGCACGAGCTGCGCTGCGCCGACTCCACCGTCGCCTGGATCTACGACTTCGGGCTGCGGATGCCCGAGCACGTCAAGGGCGACGACGCCCGCGAGCGCTTCCAGGACGCGTTCACCGCGGTGTGGACCGGTGCCGCCGAGAGCGACGGCTTCAACACCCTGGTGCTGCAGGCCGGCCTCAACTGGCGCCAGGCGATGGTGCTGCGGGCCTACGCCAAGTACCTGCGGCAGGCCGGCTCCACCTTCAGCCAGACGTACATGGAGGACACCCTCTCCAACAACGTCCACACCACCCGGCTGCTGGTCTCCCTCTTCGAGGCGCGGATGTCCCCCGACCGGCAGCGGGCCGGCACGGAGCTGACGGACGGGCTGCTGGAGGAGCTGGACGGCGCGCTCGACCAGGTCGCCTCCCTGGACGAGGACCGCATCCTGCGGTCCTTCCTCACCGTCATCAAGGCGACGCTGCGCACCAACCACTACCAGAAGAACAGCCAGGGCAGCCCGCACGGCTACCTGTCCATGAAGCTGGACCCGCAGGCCATCCCCGACCTGCCCGCGCCCCGCCCGGCGTACGAGATCTGGGTGTACTCCCCGAAGGTCGAGGGCGTCCACCTGCGGTTCGGCAAGGTCGCCCGCGGTGGTCTGCGCTGGTCGGACCGCCGGGAGGACTTCCGTACGGAGATCCTCGGCCTGGTCAAGGCGCAGATGGTCAAGAACACCGTCATCGTGCCGGTCGGCGCGAAGGGCGGCTTCGTCGGCAAGCAGCTGCCCGACCCGTCACAGGACCGCGACGCCTGGCTGGCCGAGGGCATCGCCTGCTACAAGACCTTCATCTCCGGTCTGCTGGACATCACCGACAACCTGGTCGCCGGCGAGGTCGAGCACCCCAAGGACGTCGTCCGGCACGACGAGGACGACACCTACCTCGTCGTCGCTGCCGACAAGGGCACCGCGACCTTCTCCGACATCGCCAACGAGGTCGCCGAGTCGTACGGCTTCTGGCTGGGCGACGCCTTCGCCTCCGGTGGCAGCGCCGGCTACGACCACAAGGGCATGGGCATCACCGCCCGCGGCGCCTGGGAGTCGGTCAAGCGGCACTTCCGCGAACTGGGCGTGGACACCCAGTCCGAGGACTTCACCGTCGTCGGCGTCGGCGACATGTCCGGTGACGTCTTCGGCAACGGCATGCTGCTCAGCGAGCACATCCGGCTGGTCGCCGCCTTCGACCACCGGCACATCTTCCTCGACCCGAACCCGGAAGCGGCGACCTCGTACGCCGAGCGCCGCCGGCTCTTCGAGCTGCCCCGCTCGTCCTGGGCGGACTACAACACCGAGCTGCTCTCGCAGGGCGGCGGCATCCACCCGCGCTCGGCCAAGTCCATCCAGATCACCCCGCAGGTGCGGGCCGCCCTCGGCATCGACGCCGGGGTCAAGAAGATGACCCCTGCCGACCTGATGCAGGCCATCCTCAAGTCGCCGGTCGACCTGCTGTGGAACGGCGGCATCGGGACGTATGTGAAGTCCTCGGCGGAGTCCCACGCCGATGTGGGCGACAAGTCCAACGACGCCATCCGGGTCAACGGCGAGGACCTGCGGGTCAAGGTCGTCGGTGAGGGCGGCAACCTGGGCCTGACCCAGCTGGGCCGGATCGAGTTCGCCACGGCCGGCGGGAAGATCAACACCGACGCGATCGACAACAGCGCCGGTGTGGACACCTCCGACCACGAGGTGAACATCAAGATCCTGCTCAACGCCGTGGTCGCGGACGGCGACATGACCGTCAAGCAGCGCAACAAGCTGCTGGCCGAGATGACCGACGAGGTCGGCGCGCTGGTGCTGCGCAACAACTACGCGCAGAACACCGCGCTGGCGCTGGCCCTCGCCCAGTCCTCCAGCATGCTCAACGCCCAGCAGCGCTTCATGCGCCGTCTGGTGCGCGACGGCGACCTCGACCGGGCGCTGGAGTTCCTGCCCACCGACCGGCAGATCCGTGAGCGGCTGAACGCCGGCCGCGGCCTGACCCAGCCCGAGACCGCGGTCCTCCTCGCGTACACCAAGATCACGGTGTCCGAGGCGCTGATCCAGACCGGGCTGCCGGATGACGCCTATCTGGAGCGGCTGCTGCACGCCTACTTCCCGTCGGCGCTGCACGACCGGTTCCCCGAGCAGGTCGACGGACACGCGCTGCGCCGCGAGATCGTCACGACGGTGCTGGTCAACGACACCGTCAACACCGGCGGTACGAGCTTCCTGCACCGTATGCGGGAGGAGACCGGCGCCTCCCTCGAAGAGGTCGTCCGGGCGCACACCGCCGCCCGCGCCATCTTCCGGCTCAACCAGGTCTGGGACGACGTCGAGGCGCTCGACAATGTCGTCGCGGCCGACGTCCAGACCCGGATCCGGCTGCACTCGCGCCGGCTGGTCGAGCGCGGCACCCGCTGGCTGCTCAACAACCGCCCGCAGCCGCTGGAGCTGTCGGAGACCATCGACTTCTTCGCGGACCGGGTCGCCCAGGTGTGGTCGGAGCTGCCGAAGCTGCTCCAGGGCGGCGACGTGGAATGGTTCCAGGCGATCCAGGAGGAGCTGACCGACGCGGGCGTGCCCGAGCAGCTCGCCGTCCAGGTCTCCGGCTTCTCCTCGGTCTTCCCGGCGCTGGACATCGTCGCCGTCGCGGACCGGCTGGACAAGGAGCCGCTGGATGTCGCCGAGGTCTACTACGACCTGGGCGACCGGCTGCGGATCAACCAGCTCCTCGACCGCATCCTGGAGCTGCCGCGCAACGACCGCTGGCAGTCGATGGCCCGCGCCTCGATCCGTGAGGACCTCTTCGCCGCCCATGCGGCGCTGACCTCGGACGTGCTGTCGGTGGGCAACGGCTCCTCGACGCCGGAGCAGCGCTTCAAGGCCTGGGAGCAGGCCAACGCGGCGATCCTCAGCCGCGCCCGCGCGACGCTGGAGGAGATCCACGGGTCGGAAGGGTTCGACCTGGCGAACCTCTCCGTGGCCATGCGGACGATGCGTACGCTGCTGCGCACGCACAACTGACGGAGCCGGGCCGCCCCGTTCGGCCCGGTTTCCGGCAACGGCAAAGGGGCGCACCCGTCGTGGTGCGCCCCTTTGCCGTTGCCGGCGCGCGTCAGCGGTGCGCCTCGTACGCCTTGACCACCTCTTCGGTCGGGCCGTCCATCAGCAGTTCACCGTGCTCCAGCCACAGGACGCGGTCGCAGGTGTCGCGGATGGACTTGTTGTTGTGGCTGACGAGGAAGACCGTGCCGGCTTCCTTGCGCAGTTCGCGG
>NZ_JBHYPE010000067.1:0-30152 GCF_042746015.1 Streptomyces sp. NPDC058773 | reverse complement strand
ATGCCCGGGGCACGCATGCAGATGATCGTCGTGATGAAGTTGACCGAACCGAGGATCGTGCCGAAGCCGGAGAAGGCCAGACCCATGATCCACATGTCGGCACCGACGCCCGGCGAACGCACCGCGTCCGAGAGCGGCGAGTACGCGAACCAGCCGAAGTCCGCCGCACCCTGCGGGGTGAGGAAGCCGGCCACGGCGATCAGCGAGCCGAAGAGGTACAGCCAGTAGGCGAACATGTTCAGCCGCGGGAACGCCACGTCGGGCGCGCCGATCTGCAGCGGCATGATCCAGTTCGCGAACCCGGCGAACAGCGGCGTCGCGAACATCAGCAGCATGATCGTGCCGTGCATCGTGAACGCCTGGTTGAACTGCTCGTTCGACATGATCTGCGTGCCGGGACGGGCCAGCTCGGCGCGCATGAGCAGCGCCATCAGGCCGCCGACGCAGAAGAACGCGAACGACGTGACCAGGTACATCGTGCCGATGGTCTTGTGGTCAGTGGTCGTCAGCCACTTCACGGCGGCGATGCCGGGTTGCTTCTTGCGTACAGGCGGTGCTGCCGGAGCCGATTCGGCGGCGGCACCCTGAGGTTCGTTGAGGATGCTCACTGGTTCTTGGTCTCCGCATTCCTGGCGTGATCCGTCTGCTCGATGCCCGACGGCAGGTATCCGGTCTGGCCCTTCTTCGCCAGGTCCTTCAGGTGCTCCCGGTACCGCTCGGGGGAGACCACCTTGACGTTGAAGAGCATCCGGGAGTGGTCGACACCGCAGAGCTCGGCGCACTTGCCCATGAAGGTGCCCTCCTTGTTCGGAGTCACCTCGAAGACATTGGTGTGGCCCGGGATGACGTCCTGCTTCATCAGGAACGGCACCACCCAGAAGGAGTGGATGACGTCACGAGAGGTCAGCACGAACTGAACCGTCTCGCCCTTCGGCAGCCACAGGGTCGGACCGGGGTTGCCGGTCTGCGGGTTGCGCTCGCCCGGGGTGCCCACGTCGTAGACGCCGTCCGCACCGGCCGGCGCGGTCTTCTTCCACTTGTCCGGGATCGCTTCGAGCGCCTTGGAGTTGATGGCCGACGTCGACTTGTCGCCGTCCGTGTTCTCCAGGTAGTTGAACGCCCAGCTCCACTGGAAGCCGACCACGTTCACGACGTGGTCCGGCTTCTTGGAAGTCTTGAGGAGTGCGCTCTCATCACGTGCGGTGAAGTAGAAAAGCACCGCAATGATGATGAACGGCACAATCGTGTACAACGCCTCGATCGGCATGTTGTACCGGGTCTGCGCGGGTACCTCCACCTTCGTCCTGCTGCGGCGGTGGAAGATCACACTCCAGATGATCAGGCCCCACACCAGCACGCCCGTTGCGAGGGCGGCGGCCCAGGAGCCCTGCCAAAGAGAGAGGATCCGCGGCGCCTCGTCGGTGACGGGCGTTGGCATGCCGAGGCGGGGGAAGTCCTTATATGTGCAACCAGTCGCGGTCGCCAGGACCAGGCCCGCAGCAAGCACCTGCGGCAGCTTCCGCCGCATCGGGCGCCGCGACGAGCGGTCGGAGCCGTTGGGACTCACGTAGCGCCTTCCCGAGAGTCTCGCCCGCGAGACCGGCTGCGGCCGTCTCGCTGGTCGGTCGCCGGCCCTGGCGCGGGCAGGGGTTTGGATGTTTATGCGGACCAAACCCTACTGGACGCTATTTGGGGTCGCGCGGGGAGGGTGCCCAACGCGCCGCGTCGCACCCCTAAGGGGTGGCCGGGGCCGCTGGGAGACGGTCTCCGGAGCCCCGATTACCCGCTTTCACCAGGCATCTGACGCCGCGCCCGGCCCGGGTCGGCGGCGGACGCCGGCCCGGGTCGGCGTCCGCGGGCCCCGTAGGGGCACCCCGCCCCGCCCGGCCGGGCGGGGACACCTCCCTCCGGGAAACGGAGGGGACTAACGTCTCGTACGTGCCCTACTTCGACGCGGCGTCCGCCGCCCCGCTGCACCCCGTCGCCCGCGAGGCCCTGCTCGCCTCCCTGGACGAGGGCTGGGCCGACCCGGCCCGGCTCTACCGCGAGGGGCGGCGCGGCCGGCTGCTGCTGGACGCGGCGCGGGAGGCCGCGGCCGAGGCCGTCGGCTGCCGCCCGGACGAGTTGGTTTTCACCCCTTCGGGGACACAGGCGGTGCATACGGGAGTCTCGGGCGCGCTGGCGGCCCGGCGGCGGGCCGGCCGCCGGCTGCTGTACTCCGCCGTCGAACACTCCGCCGTCCTGCACGCCGCCGAGGCCCATGAGGCGGCCGGCGGCAGCCGTACGGAGCTGCCGGTGGACCGTACGGGCCGGCTGCGGGCCGAGGAGGCCGCCGCCGCGCTGGGCCCGGACACCGCGCTGGTCTGCCTCCAGTCCGCCAATCACGAGGTGGGCACCGAGCAGCCGGTGGCGGAGGTGGCCGCGCTGTGCCAGGAGGCGGGCGTGCCCCTTCTGGTGGACGCGGCGCAGTCGCTGCCCTGGGGGCCGGTGCCCGGCGGCTGGTCGCTGCTGGCGGCGAGCGCCCACAAGTGGGGCGGGCCGCCCGGCGTGGGGCTGCTCGCGGTCCGCAAGGGGACCCGGTTCGCGCCGCAGGGGCCGCGGGACGAGCGGGAGGCGGGCCGCAGCCCGGGCTTCGAGAACATCCCGGCGATCGTGGCCGCCGCGGCGTCCCTGCGCGCGCTGCACACGGGCCCGGGGACCGCGGACGAGGCGGCGCGGCTGCGGCGGCTGGTGGACCGCATCCGGACCCGGGTGCCGGAGCTGGTCCCGGATGTGGAGGTGGTCGGCGATCCGGAGCGCCGCCTCCCCCATCTCGTCACCTTCTCCTGCCTCTATGTCGACGGCGAGGCGCTGCTGCACGAACTCGACCGCGCGGGCTTCTCCGTGTCGTCCGGTTCGTCCTGTACGTCCAGCACGCTGACGCCGAGCCATGTGCTGCGCGCGATGGGTGTGCTGTCCGAGGGGAATGTGCGGATCTCGTTGCCGTACGGCACGGACGAGGCGGATGTGGAGCGCTTCCTGGAGGTGCTGCCGGAGGTGGTGCGCTCGGTGCGGGACCGGCTGGGCGTCCCGGCGGCGGGGCGGGAGACGGCGGCGACGGCCGGCGGGGCGGCGGAGGCGGCCCCGGCAGCGGCCGCCGAGGAGCCCGGTGAGCCCGGCGCGGCCGCCGAGCCGGCCGGTCTGGTCGTCGACTCGCTCGGCAAGCGCTGTCCGATCCCGGTCATCGAGCTGGCGAAGGCGATCCGGGAGGTGCCGGCCGGCGGGCTGGTGACGGTGCTCTCCGACGACGAGGCCGCCCGGCAGGACATCCCCGCCTGGTGCTCCATGCGCGACCAGGAGTACGTCGGCGAGCGGCCGGCCGAGCGCGGCGCCGCGTATGTCGTGCGGCGCCGCGCCTGAGCCGGTGGTGCAGAGCCCTCGGCTCAGAGCAGGTGCTGCCGGACCTCGGCAGCGGCCTCGTGGCCGTAGGCCTTGGTGAAGCGGTCCATGAAGTGGCTGCGGTGCAGCTCGTACTCCTGGGTGCCGACGGTCTCGATGACCAGCGTCGCCAGCATGCAGCCGATCTGCGCGGCGCGCTCCAGGCCGACGCCCCAGGACAGACCGGAGAGGAAGCCGGCGCGGAAGGCGTCGCCGACGCCGGTGGGGTCGGCCTTGGCGTTCTCCTCCGGGACGCCGACCTCGATGGCCGGCTCGCCGGTGCGCTCGATCCGGACGCCGTTGGAGCCGAGGGTGGTGACACGGGTGCCGACCTTGGCGAGGATCTCCTCGTCGGTCCAGCCCGTCTTGGACTCGATCAGGCCCTTCTCGTACTCGTTGGAGAAGAGGTAGGCCGCGTCGACCATGAGGGTGCGGATGGAGTCGCCGTCCATCCGGGCGATCTGCTGGGAGAAGTCGGCGGCGAACGGGATGGAGCGGGTGCGGCACTCCTCGGTGTGCCGCACCATCGCCTCGGGGTCGTCCGCGCCGATCAGGACGAGGTCGAGGCCGCCGACCCGCTCGGCCACGTGCTGCAGCTCGATCAGCCGGGCCTCGCTCATCGCACCGGTGTAGAACGACCCGAGCTGGTTGTGGTCGGCGTCGGTGGTGCACACGAAACGGGCGGTGTGCAGCACCTCGGAGATACGGACGGAGCGGGTGTCGACGCCGTGGCGGTCGAGCCAGGCGCGGTACTCCTCGAAGTCGTTGCCGGCGGCACCGACCAGGATCGGCTCGGTGCCGAGCTGGCCCATGCCGAAGCAGATGTTGGCGGCGACGCCGCCGCGGCGGACGTCGAGCTGGTCGACCAGGAACGAGAGGGAGATCGTATGCAGCTGGTCGGCGACCAACTGATCGGCGAAGCGGCCGGGGAAGGTCATCAGGTGGTCGGTGGCGATGGAGCCGGTGACTGCGATACGCACGACGGGTCTGCTCCTGCGGAAGGCGGAGGGACGGGCGGACGTGGAGCAACGCTACCCCGCGAGGTCGCACACCACCCGGTCATCCCGGACACTTGAAACCACGGAAACTACCCAATAGTAGGTCTTTCTCCTCGATTCTCGGCTGCGTACGGTGCCCCTATGACCAAGCCTGTGAAAGCCGTCACACCGCGCCACGGCGCATCCCCCGTCCGCCAGGACCCGGAGTCGCTCGACGAGCTGCGCGGCGACTGCGCGACGATGGCGGGCCGCTGGAAGGCCGGCCGTCCGTCCGCGCCGGCCCCCGGCCGCGCCGCCGATCTGCACGGGATCTCGGTCCCCACCTCCTCCGCCGCGCTCGTGGACGGCATGTCCGAGTACGGCGACTGACCCCGCCCGGCGGCGACCGCGGCGACTCCGGGGGAACCGTCTGAGCTCCCTCTCCGTCCCATCGGCGTCCACCTCATGGAGGATGGCACGTCAGATGTCCAGCGGAGCCGAAGGAGCGATGCGGTGAACACCGAGGACAGCACCGACACCCCGAACCCCAAGGAGCGCAGGCGGCGCACCCCGTTGGTGGTCGCCTCGATGGCTGCCGCGGTGCTGCTGGCCGGGGGCGGCGCGGCGTACTGGGCCTCCTCCGCTTCCAGCGACGACTCCGGTCCGGGCTCCGCGGGCGCCCCACCGCCCCTTGCGCTCGACGGCTACACCGGCGGCGGTTCGATCGCGGCCGGTGAGCCCAATCCGCAGGGCTCGAAGTACCGCGCGGTGGCCAAGCTGCCCGGCGGGCCGGGGTCCGCACCGGTGTACCGCCCCAAGGGCGAGATCAGCCGGCAGTCGGTGGAACGGCTGGCAAAGGCGCTGGATGTGTCCGGAAAGGTCCGTTCGGACGGCACCAACTGGAAGGTCGGCGGGACGCGGGACGCCCGTGGCCCGGTCCTCCAGGTGAGCAAGACCGGCTCGGGCGCCTGGACGTACTCGCAGTACGGCACCCCGGGCGGGACGAACTGCGCACTGCCCGCCTCCCCGAAGGGCGGCCAGGACGGGGCCGGCGGCGGCAAGCCCTCTGACCGGCCCGGCTGTCCGTCATACCGCGGCGGCGGGGACGTCACGACCGAGGACGACAGCAGTGGCAAGGGCGCGGTGTCGCCGGAGAAGGCCAAGCAGGCGGTGCGGCCGGTACTGGCGGCGCTCGGGCAGAAGAACGCCCGGCTCGATGCCGGCGGACTGTCCGGCGCGGTGCGGATCGTCACCGCGAATCCGGTGCTCGGCGGGCTGCCGACGTACGGCTGGCAGAGCGACCTCCAGGTCGGCTCGGACGGTCAGGTGGTCGGCGGCAGCGGCCAGTTGGCGAACCCGGTCAAGGGCGCGGAGTATCCGGTGCTGAACGCCGGGAAGACGCTGGACCGGCTGAACTCGCGCGACGGCCGCAAGCCGGCCGGCTGCCCCTCGCCGCCCGGCGGGAAGGACGACCCCGGCAGCGAGGGCGGTAAGGGCGGCGGGATCGCGCCGTGCGAGCCGGACCCGACGAAGGGGCAGAAGCCGGCCGAGGTGACCGGTGCGGTCTTCGGGCTCTCGGTGCAGTACGTGGACGGCGGGCAGGCGCTGGTGCCGTCGTGGCTGTACAAGGTGCGCCAGCCGGGCGCGGGCAGCGGCCCGGACGCCACCTCGACGGTCGCGCACCCGGCGGTGAACCCGAAGTACCTGGCCCGCAAGGACGACTCCTCGCAGCGGCCGGGGCAGTCGCCGCACAAGCCGTCCGGGAAGCCCGGGGCGATGGCCCTGGAGTCGTACGACGTGGGTGACGGCGGCAAGAAGCTGACCCTGCACTTCTGGGGCGGCGTGTGCAGCGTCTACTCGGCGAGCGCCGAGGAGTCGGGCACGACCGTGAAGACGAAGGTCGTCGGCAAGGACAAGAAGCCCGGCCAGGTCTGCGTGAAGATCGCCAAGGAGTTCACCAAGACGGTGACGCTGGAGAAGCCGCTGGACGGCCGGAAGGTGGTCGATGAGTCGAGCGGCGACTCCGTGCCGAAGCGGTAGCGGGCCCCGGGTCCGGCCCGGAGCCTCCCTCCGGGCCGGACCGGCGGAGGCGGATGCAGCGGAGTCAGAGACGGCGAAAGCGGCGCTCCCCACTGGGGGGGGGCGCCGCTTTCGCGTGCGTACTTCCCGCGCTCCTTAGCTGAAGGAGTCGCCGCAGGCGCAGGAGCCGGTGGCGTTCGGGTTGTCGATCGTGAAGCCCTGCTTCTCGATGGTGTCGACGAAGTCGATGGAGGCACCACCGAGGTACGGGGCGCTCATCCGGTCGGTGACGACCTTGACGCCGTCGAAGTCCTTGACGACATCGCCGTCGAGCGAGCGCTCGTCGAAGAAGAGCTGGTAGCGCAGTCCGGAGCAGCCGCCGGGCTGAACGGCCACCCGCAGCGCGAGGTCGTCCCGGCCTTCCTGCTCCAGAAGGCTCTTGACCTTCGACGCGGCCGCGTCGGACAGGATGATGCCGTCGCTGACGGTGGTCTCGTCCTGAACGCTCATCTAGATCTCTCCCGGGTTGTACGGACCGCTTGTCATCGGTTGCAACCAGCTGCAACCGGGGACGTCCCGGATTAATTCCGGCTGGGCGCAATTCGTCGAGAAGCCTTCCGGACACCGCCCGGGGCGGCCTCTCCTGTCGTTCTCCCCATGCTCGCACACCGGCCGCCGGGAACAGGTGGCCGACGGCACACGGGCTCTTGCTGATGCGTCACATCGACACGATGGCCATCGTCAAAGTGACGTGAAGCGGGTTATGATAGATAGCGTCAAGTAGACGAAAAGGCACTGCAGAGAAGAGAGGGTGCGTGTTGTGACCACCGCCCAGCCCCTGGACGTCCAGCCGACCCCGCTGGCCCTGCTCCTCCTCGGCCGCGAGGCCGACCCGAAGAGCGAGCGCGGCGTGGAGTGCCCCGGCGATCTGCCGGCCCCGTCGGACCCCGACCTCGTCGAGCGCGCCCGCGCCGCCAAGGCGAAGCTCGGGGAGAAGGTCTTCGTCCTCGGGCACCACTACCAGCGTGACGAGGTCATCGAGTTCGCCGACGTGACCGGTGACTCCTTCAAGCTCGCGCGGGACGCCGCCGCCCGGCCGGACGCCGAGTACATCGTCTTCTGCGGTGTGCACTTCATGGCGGAGTCCGCCGACATCCTCACCGGCGACGACCAGCAGGTCATCCTCCCCGACCTGGCCGCCGGCTGCTCGATGGCCGACATGGCCACCGCCGAGCAGGTCGCCGAGTGCTGGGACCAGCTCACCGAGGCCGGCATCGCCGAGCAGGTCGTGCCGGTCTCGTACATGAACTCCTCGGCCGACATCAAGGCCTTCACCGGCAAGCACGGCGGCACGATCTGCACCTCCTCCAACGCCAAGCGGGCGCTGGACTGGGCCTTCGAGCAGGGCGAGCCCGGTGCGACGAAGGTGCTCTTCCTGCCGGACCAGCACCTGGGCCGCAACACCGCCGTCCGCGACCTGGGCATGTCGCTGGACGACTGCGTGGTCTACAACCCGCACAAGCCGAACGGCGGGCTGACCGCCGAGGAGCTGCGGGCCGCCAAGATGATCCTGTGGCGCGGCCACTGCTCGGTGCACGGACGCTTCTCGCTGGACTCGGTGAACGACGTGCGCGAGCGGATCCCCGGCGTGAACGTCCTGGTCCACCCCGAGTGCAAGCACGAGGTCGTGGCGGCAGCGGACTACGTCGGCTCGACGGAGTACATCATCAAGGCCCTGGAGGCCGCCCCGCGCGGCTCGAAGTGGGCCATCGGCACCGAGCTGAACCTGGTCCGCCGGCTGGCCAACCGCTTCGCCGCGGAGGACAAGGAGATCGTCTTCCTCGACAAGACGGTGTGCTTCTGCTCGACGATGAACCGGATCGACCTGCCGCACCTGGTGTGGGCGCTGGAGTCGCTGGCGGCCGGCAAGGTCATCAATCGGATCCAGGTCGATGCGGAGACCGAGGGGTTCGCCAAGTTGGCGCTTGAGCGGATGCTGGCGCTTCCGTAGGGGTGGGTGCCGGGTGCGGTGACGGGCCTCCGGGGCCTGGTGTGTGGACTGCTTCGCTTTACGCTCCGTTGCACTCCGCCTTTGCTCTGCATCAGCGCTTCGGAAGCAAAGCCCACACACCAGGCCCCTCCGGCCCGTCCCCTCCCGTTGGGGGAGTTGTGCGGGTGGGTGGGGGCCGGCCTTGAGGGCTGTCAGCTTGCGGCCTCCAAGGTCCAGCGGATCTTGTCGCCGGGCTTGATGGCGGTGTGGCAGGGGCCCTTGGTGATCTTTTTTTCGTTGACGTAGGCGTTCCACTTCTTGGTGGTGGTCGCGGTGTCGCCGTGGATGGCGGTGACGACGAAGTCCTGGGCGGCGGGGTCCCAGCGTCCGCTCACTCCCCCCCAGGCCGTACTGCTCGTCGGCGTCGATCAGGGCGGTGAGGGGGGTGGCGGAGAGGCCGTCGGCGGCGCAGTAGAAGCCGCCGAAGACGGTGCGGGGGCCCGTGCCGACGAGGCCCACACCGGCCGTGTAGGAGCCGCCGGTGATGCCTACGCGTACCCGGACGTCGCCTGCGGCGGTGGCGGGCTGCGGGGAGGCGAGGGTCAGGGCGAGGGCCAGGCCGGCGGTGAGGGCGGGGGCGGTCCCGCGGGACAGGGCGGACGGCACGCTCGGGCACCTTTCGTGGGGGCAGCAGCACACGTCACGAAACCAGCGCTGCCGGTGAGGGGCGAGAGGTACGCCGCCGAATGCGTGCGCGGGCCGCTCACAGGGAGACCGTCTGGCCCTCCGGGGTGATCGTGATGCGGTAGCGGTCGCGGGTGGGGCTGCCCTCGGCGGTCCAGGACAGATAGGCGGTCTCGACCTCGTCCCAGAGGCGGCGGGGGCCGTGCTGTTCGGTCTCGTAGGTCTCGCGGCCGGGGACGTATTCGACGGTGGCCCAGGAGGTGCGGGCGTCGTCGAAGATCCAGTAGGTGGCCTCGTCGCTGCCGTCGTCGGCGGGGCAGAGCAGCGGCCAGGCGTCCCGGACGCGCAGGCCGACGGCGAAGCGGGCGTCCGGATTCCCCTCCAGTGAGCGGGGGTCGACGGTGGTCGTCGCGCGGTCGCCCTCCTCGCCGTGGTACCAGTCCCGGATGCGGCCGTACGAGCGGCGTTGCTGACGGGCCCACATGAAGGCCGGGCGGCCGGAGAAGCGGCCGGTGGCGTGGCCGTCGCGGACGGTCAGGGTCGCGAACGAGTAGGAGTGGAACGAGGAGCCCCACGGCGTGCGGATCGTGCCGCCCGGGGCGGTCTGGGCCACCCAGGCGTACGGGATGTCGCGGACCGTGCAGGTGGCGATGGTCCGGTCGAAGGGCGCCCGGCCGGGGGCTCCGGCCAGGCCGTCGCCGCACACGAGGTGGGGGTGCAGGCCGGCCCGCGCGAGATTGTCGCGGGCGATGTCGTGAAGCGCCTTGTCGGTCTCGACGCTGGTCGTACGGTCCTCGCCGAGCCGGTGGGCGAGCCAGGCGGCGTGGTAGCCGGTGCCGGTGCCGATCTCCAGTACGGCGTCGCCGTCCCTGACGATCGCGGCCATGTCCAGCATGAGGGAGGGCATGGACGTCGAGCACGTGGGAAAGGTGACCTGGCCAGGCACGGCCCGGCCGTCGTTGTGCTGGGTGATCAGCGGCAGATCGGCGTAGACCATCCGCCGCCACTCCGCCTCGTCGGCGGAGCGGGAGACGGTGCGGTCGCCCACCTCGAAGGTGTCCGGCACGAAATGCGCGCGGTCGACCGCGGCGACGGCCGGGGCCCATTCCGGCGTCAGCGCGCCCTTGTTGCGGAGGATTTCCAGCAGCCGGCCCGGCGAGGACATGGCGGCGCCCCCTACTTCTTCTTCGGCGGGTCGCTCACCGGCTTGGTCCACTGGCCGTCGGATTCCTTCGGGCTCTGGTGCCGGTCGCCGTCCGCGCCGCCCTTGCCGTCACCGTGCTTTCCCATGTGTGGTCCCCCTTCGTCGGTGGTGCCGGTCGCGGGGCGGCCGGGCCGCCCCGTGACCGGATGCCCGGCACGATGCCCCCGCAAGCGCGGGCTTGCGGGGGCATCGTTTCTGCATCGGGAGCGTCACCGGGCTCCGCCGGTCGGGGCGTGGTCAGACGCCGGCCGGCTCCGGGGCCCGGTCGGATGCCTCGGTCTGCGGGCCGGAGCGCTTCGCGGCCTTCTTCGCCGCCCGGCGCTCCTTGCGGAGCTCGATCATCGCGTAGAGCGTCGGGACGAGGAGCAGGGTGAGCAGGGTGGAGGTGATCAGACCGCCGATCACGACCACGGCCAGCGGCTGCGAGATGAAGCCGCCGTCGCCGGTGATGGACAGGGCCATCGGCAGCAGCGCCATGATCGTGGCCAGGGCGGTCATCAGGATCGGACGGAGGCGGTGGCGGCCGCCCTCGATGACCGCTTCCACGACCCCGTAACCCTGCGCCCGGTACTGGTTGATGAGGTCAATCAGCACGATGGCGTTGGTGACCACGATGCCGATCAGCATCAGCATGCCGATCATCGCCGGGACGCCCAGCGGGGTGCCGGTGGCGACCAGCAGGCCGATCGCGCCGGTCGCCGCGAAGGGGATCGAGACGAGCAGGATCAGCGGCTGGATCAGCGAGCGGAAGGTGCCCACCAGGAGCATGAAGACGATGGCGATGGCCGCCAGCATCGCCAGGCCGAGCGAGGAGAACGCGTCGGACTGGTCCTGGGAGACGCCGCCGATCTCCGCGGTGGCACCCTCCGGCAGCTTCAGATCGTTGATCTTGCTCTGCAGGGTGGCGCTGACCGCCCCGGTGTTGTCGCCGGTCGGCTTGGCGGTGATGGTCGCCGAACGGGCGCCGTCGATCCGGGTCATCTGGACCGGGCCGGGAACGGTCCGCACGGTGGCGAGGGTGCCGAGCTCGGCCGGGCCGGCCGGGGTCGGGACCTCGAGCTTCTTCAACTCGGCCTCGGTGGTGGCCGGGTGGGCCGACTTGATCACGATGTCGCGCTCGGTGTCGTCCAGGACGGCCGTGCCGCTGGTGGTGCCGCGGACCGCCTGGGTGACCACGCCGCCGAGGGTGGTCTGGTTGTAACCGGCCGCGGCCGCCTTTTCGTTGGGCTTCACGGAGATCCGCGGCACGCTCTGGGACAGGTCGCTCTGGACGTCGGTGACGTCGTCGAGCCCGGCGACCGTCTTGCGGACCTGCTCGCCGGCCTTCTTCAGCACGTCGGCGTCGGCGGCCTTCACGACCACGCTCAGGTCCTGGTTGCCGAAGCTGTTGCCGGCGGTGACGGTGGTCTCGCCGATGGACGAGCCGAGCTTGTCCAGGCCGTCCCGCAGGGTGCCGGTGACCTTCTCGGCGTCCGCGTCGTCGGCCAGCTTGAGCTGGTAGGAGGCCTGGTTGGCACCGGTGCCGCCGCCGAAGGCCGCCATGAAGCCGGAGGAGCCGACGGTGACCTGGTAGTCGGCGATGCCATCGGTGTCCGCGAGCAGCTTCTCGACCTTCTTGGCCTGCGTGTCGGACGCGTCGAGGCTGGTGCCCGGCTTGAGCTCCTGCTTGAGGGTGAGGGTGCCCTGGTCGCCCTGGTCGAAGAAGTTGGTCTTCAGGAGCGGGCCCATGCCGAAGGTGCCGAGGAGGACGACGACGGCGATGACCACGCTGGTGACCCGGCGGCGGGTCGCGAAGCGCAGCACCGGGACGTAGAGGCGCTGCAGCGCGCTGCGGCTCTCCTTCTCCTCGGCCTTGCGCCGGAGTTCCTCGGGGTCGCTGCCCTCGGGGACCTCGGGGGCGCGCAGGAACCAGTACGACAGGACCGGGACGACGGTCAGGGAGACGATCAGGGAGGCGAGCAGCGCGACGGTCACGGTCAGCGAGAAGGAGCCGAAGAGGGCACCGACCATGCCGCCGACCACACCGATCGGGAGGAAGACCGCGACCGTGGTGAGGGTGGAGGAAGTGATCGCGCCGGAGACCTCCTTGACCGCGGAAAGGATGGCCTCGCGGCGCTCCTCGCCGTAGCCCAGGTGCCGCTTGATGTTCTCCAGGACGACGATCGAGTCGTCGACGACACGGCCGATCGCGATGGTCAGCGCACCGAGGGTGAGCATGTTGAGGGAGAGGTCACCGGTCCACAGCACGATCAGCGTGATGACGACCGAGAGCGGAATGGAGACCGCGGTGACCAGGGTCGAGCGCAGGCTGAGCAGGAAGACCAGGATGACGATGACCGCCATGGCCAGGCCCAGCAGGCCCTCGGTGGTCAGCGATTCGATCGACTTGGAGACCGCCGGGCCCTGGTCGGAGACGACCGTGACAGCGGTGCCCTTGCCCAGGTCCTGACGGATCTTGGGGAGCTGGTCCTTGACCGCGTCGGATATCTCGACCGCGCTGCCGTCCTGGTCCATCGTCACCATGACGGCGAGGCTGGGCTTGCCGTTGGTGCGGGTGAGGGAGGCCGGGGTGGCCGACTGCTCCTTGACGGTGGCGACATCGCCGAGCCGGACCGGTCCGGCCGGCCGGCCGCCCGCGCTCGCACCGGCACCGTCGGCGCCGGCCGCCGGGGCGATCCGCAGGTCCTTGATCTGCCGTACGGAGCTGAAGCCCGCGCCGACCTGGACGGTCTTGCTCCGCCCGTCCTCGGCGAACGAACCGGCGGGCACCGACGTGCCGCCGGCCTCCAGCGCCTGGCCGAGCGCCTGGGAGGTCAGTCCGGCGGCGGCGAGCTTCTTGTCGTCGGGGGTGACCGCGACGATCCGGTCCTGGACACCGTCGACCGTGACCTGGCTGACGCCGTCGATGTTCTTCAGGCCGGGCACGACGCTGCGGTCGAGCTGGTCGGCGAGGCTCTGCTGGTCCTTGTCCGGGGAGGAGACGGCGAGGACGACGGTGGGGATGTCGTCCGTCGAGCCGGCCACCACCTGCGGGTCGACGTCCTTGGGCAGCTTCGCGCGGGCACGGTTCACGGCCTGCTGGACATCGGCGACCAGCCGCTCGGAGTCATTGCCGTAGTCGAACTGCGCCATGATGACGCCCGAGCCCTCGCTGGACGTCGAGGTGACGGTCTTGATGCCGTCGACCGCCTGGATGCCGTCCTCGAGCGGCTCGATCACCTGCTTCTCGACGACATCGGGCGAGGCGCCCTGGTACGGCGCCAGAACGGACACCATCGGGAGTTCGATGGAGGGCAGGAGCTGCTGCTTCAGCTGGGGGATCGCGATGGCGCCGAAGGCGATCGCCACGATCGACATCAGCGCTATCAGGCCCCGTTGTACGAGGCTGAGTCGGGACAGCCAGGACATGGGTGGGGTCTCTCTTCTGTTCTACAAGGCCGACGGGACCGTTCTCGGGCCCATCTACACCTTCCGCCATGCCCTGGCCGGTTTTCCTCGCTCGCAAGTCGGTTTCCGGTCGGAAGCCGTACCGCGTTCGGAGTAGGGGCCGCTACGCCCGTCACTGCACCCGTGGGCGTACGAGTCCGGTCTCGTAGGCGATGACGACCAGCTGGGAGCGGTCGCGGGCGCCGAGCTTGGCCATCGCGCGGTTCACATGCGTCTTGACGGTGAGCGGGCTGACCGCGAGCTGCTCGGCGATCTCGTCGTTGGGCAGGCCGCCGGCCACCAGGGTCAGCACCTCGCGCTCCCGGCCGGTCAGCGTCGCCAGCCGCTCGCCGGCCGTGCCACCGGGCCCGCCGTCGGCGGAACTGCCGCCCTGCGCAAGGAACTTGGCGATCAGACCCTTGGTGGCGACGGGCGAGAGCAGCGCCTCGCCGGCCGCCGCGATCCGGATCGCGTTCAGCATCTCGTCGGGTTCGGCGCCCTTGCCGAGGAAGCCGCTGGCACCGTTCCGCAGCGACTGGACCACGTAGTCGTCGACCTCGAAGGTGGTCAGGATGACCACCCGGACGTCGGTGAGCTCCGGGTCCTCGCTGATCATGCGGGTGCCCGCCAGGCCGTCCACACCGGGCATCCGGATGTCCATCAGCACGACGTCGGGCCGCTCCGCCCGGGTCAGCTCGTAGGCCTCGGCCCCGTCGGAGGCCTCCCCCACCACCCGCATGTCCGGCTCGGAGTCGACCAGCACCCGGAAGGCACTGCGCAGCAGCGCCTGGTCGTCGACGAGCAGCACCTTGATCGTCACAGCGTCTCCCCCGTACGGACGGTCTGCAGTGGAAGGGTCACCCGCACCTGGAAGCCGCCGGCCGCGCGCGGGCCGGTGACGACCGTGCCGCGCAGCGCGAAGACCCGCTCGCGCATGCCGACCAGGCCGTGGCCGCCGCCGCGTTCCTCCGGCTCGCCGGGCCCGCCCGGCTCCACGGGCGGCCGGTCGCCGCCCTTCTGCCGCGGGACGCCGGCCCGGCCCGCGCCGTCGTCCAGCACGGTCACGGTCAGCGTGGTGCCGGAGTGGCTGATCCGGACCGTGGCACGGGCGCCCTCGCCGGCGTGCTTGTGGACATTGGTCAGGGCTTCCTGGACCACACGGTAGGCGGTGAGGTCGACGGAGGCGGGCAGCGGCAGCGGCTCCTGCGGGATGTCCAGGTCGACCGGGATGCCGGCCCGGACGAACCCGTCGACGAGCTGGTCGAGCACCCCGAGGCCCGGGGCCGGCTCGGTCGGCGCCTTGGGGTCGTCGGACTGCCGCAACAGGCCGACGGTGGCGCGGAGTTCCTCCAGCGCCGAACGGGACGCCTCACGCACGTGGGCCAGCGCCTGCTTGGCCTGGTCGGGGCGGCTGTCCATGACGTGCGAGGCGACCCCGGCCTGGACGTTGACCAGCGCGATGTGGTGGGCGACGACGTCGTGCAGCTCACGGGCGATCCGCATGCGCTCCTCGGCGACCCGGCGCCGGGCCTCCTCCTCACGGGTGCGCTCGGCGCGTTCGGCGCGCTCACGGATGGCGGTCACGAAGGCCCGGCGGCTGCGGACCGCGTCACCGGCCGCCGCGGCCATCCCGGTCCAGGCGAAGATGCCGATGTTCTCCTGGGCGTACCAGGGGCGGGGCCCGCAGAGCATGGCTGCGGCGGTCAGCGCCATGACGGTCAGCGCGCCGACCCGCCAGGTGGTGGGCCGGTCGGTGCGGGAGGCCAGGCTGTAGAGGGCGATCACGGCGGAGGCGGCCACCGGGGCGCGGGGGTCGCTGCCGCGGGCGATCAGTTCGACGACGGTGAGCACACCGGTGACGGCCAGGACGGTACGGGGCAGCCGGCGGCGCAGCACCAGGGCGGCGCAGGCCAGCAGGGCCAGCACCACGGTGACGGCGGACGGCTCGTGGGCGGCGAAGCGCGGTCCGTGCGGGCCGTGCGGATCGGCCACCGCGCCGAAGAGTATGCAGGCGAAGGCGGCCCCGGCCACGACGGCGTCGAAGGCGAGCGGATGCTTCCGGTGCCATCGGAAGCGGCCGGCGCGGGACGCGTCCGGGCGGGGGTCGAGGAGGCTCACAAGAGCAAACGGTAGCGCCCCGGTCCCTCGCGGGGCCGGGGCGCGGTGCGCTGGAGTAAGGAGTGCAGGGCGGGGGCGGCGGGGTGTCAGCCCGGGATGAGGCCGTCGTCGCTGAGCATCTCGCGGACCTCTTCCAGGGTGGCGTCCGGGGACGGCAGGATGAGTTCGGAGGGCTCCAGGGCGTCGTCCGGAAGCGGGGTGCCCAGGCGGCGCACCGCGTCCAGCAAGGCGCCGAGGGTGCGCCGGAAGCCCGCCTCGTCGCCGCTCTCCATCTCTTCGAGCAGCTCATCGTCCAGCTTGTTGAGCTCGGTGAAGTGGGCGTCGTCCAGCTTCACCTGGCCCTCCCCCATGATCCGTACGATCACGACGGTCTCCCTTGGTCCGGTCCGACGATCTCTGCGAGGCTAACCGCCGCCGTCCGTCACTGCTTGTCGAAACGCGGCCGGTCCTGCTGCGGGGAGGACTGCGCCGCACCGTTCTGGCCGCCCTCGATGGCCTGCTGGCCGCCGGACGGGCCGCCCGAGAGCTCGGCCTTCATCCGCTGCAGCTCCAGCTCGACGTCGCTGCCGCCGGAGAGCCGGTCCAGCTCGGCGGTGATGTCGTCCTTGGCCATACCGGACGGGTCGTCCAGCGCGCCGGAGGCCATCAGCTCGTCGATGGCACCGGCACGGGCCTGCAGCTGCGCGGTCTTGTCCTCCGCGCGCTGGATGGCCATGCCGACGTCGCCCATCTCCTCGGAGATGCCGGAGAAGGCCTCGCCGATCCGGGTCTGCGCCTGGGCAGCCGTGTAGGTGGCCTTGATCGTCTCCTTCTTCGTACGGAAGGCGTCGACCTTGGCCTGCAGCCGCTGCGACGCGAGCGTGAGCTTCTCCTCCTCGCCCTGCAGCGTCTGGTGCTGCTGCTCCAGGTCCGAGACCTGCTGCTGCAGCGCGCTGCGCCGGGTCAGCGCCTCGCGGGCCAGGTCCTCGCGGCCGAGCGCCAGCGCCTTGCGGCCCTGGTCCTCCAGCTTGGCGGACTGGCCCTGGAGCTGGTTGAGCTGCAGCTCCAGGCGCTTGCGGGAGGTCGCCACGTCGGCGACGCCGCGGCGTACCTTCTGAAGCAGCTCCAGCTGCTTCTGGTACGAGTAGTCGAGGGTCTCGCGCGGGTCTTCGGCCCGGTCCAGGGCCTTGTTGGCCTTCGCGCGGAAGATCATCCCCATCCGCTTCATGACACCATCGCTCATGGGCCTCGCGCGCCCCCTTCTGACCGAGTCACCTCGGGCTTAGGCTCCAGCACATCTACAGACCCCACAGTACGGGCCCTGGTTCCATTACCGCACTGTTCGGACCCGGATGCGCTCCTCCTCCAGGACGATCGGGTGGCGCCGTTCCTCCCGCCCAAGGAGTAGGGAGAGTCCGGACAATCGGCACGGTGCCCGCTCTGTCCCGATACGGCAGGGCTGTCGCACCGGTGGGGTGCCCGACGCGGGACGCGCCGTTGCCGGATCGTGCCCCGTCGGACCGTGGCTCAGCCGCGCCGAGCACGTACCCTTGGGTGTTGTGTTCCGAAGCCGTTCGAAGGATGAGCAGGCCGCGACCGCCAAGGTGACCGCGGACCAGCCCCAGCAGCCCCGCGACCCGCAGGCCCCCAAGGGCCGCCCGACGCCGAAGCGCAGCGACGCCCAGTCGCAGCGCCGCTCCCGTGCGCATACGCCGACCAACCGCAAGGACGCGGCGAAGGCGCAGCGTGAGGCCCGCCGCGCCGACATGGCCCGCCAGCGCGAGGCGATGGCCAGCGGCGACGAGCGGTATCTGCCGGTGCGCGACAAGGGACCGGTGCGCCGGTTCGCGCGGGACTACGTCGACTCGCGCTGGTGCGTGGCGGAGTTCTTCCTGCCGATGGCCGTGGTGATCCTGGTGCTCACCATGGTCCGGGTGCCGTCGATCCAGAGCATCGCGCTGCTGCTGTGGCTCGTGATCATCGTGCTGATCGTGCTCGACTCGGTCCTGATCTGGTTCCGGCTGGGCAAGCTGCTGCCGGAACGCTTCCCGAACGAGAATTACAAGGGCGTGAAGGCGTACGCGGTGATGCGGACGCTCCAGATGCGCCGGCTGCGGCTGCCGAAGCCGCAGGTGAAGCGCGGCGAGCGCCCGTAGCTGCGGAGATGACGGCGGGCCGGACCCCTCAGGGGACCGGCCCGCCGTCGTCGTTCCTCAGGCCTCCGCGTCCGCGTGCAGGCTCATGGGGGCCGGGTAGATCTCGGTGCCGTCCTCGAAGAGCCTGACCTGGTCGACGCCGCCGTCGAGGAGGGCCTTCCACTCCTCGCCGATCCAGGACTCCGCGTCGCCCTGGGTGGTGAACTCCTCCGGTTGCACGGCGGGCGCCGCCTCCGAGCCGTCGGCCTTCTCGAACCGCCACGTCCACGCCATCTGCGCCTCCTGGATGCCACCGGGTACGAATCCGTGCCACCGGGGAGCGGGTCACACCGTGCTCCGCCGGGCCGTGCTTCCGTGCTGACCGGCAGCCTAACGGCCGTGTCGAGTCCGCCCCCGCCGCGCCCGCCGGGCGGGGACGCGAGAAACTCGGCGGTGTGGATGTGACTCTCCTCGGCACCGGGGCCCCGCAGGGGCTGCCGCGGCCCGGCTGCCCCTGCGCCGCCTGTGCGACCGCCGTCGGCGACGAGGCGCGGGCGGCCACCGCGCTGCTCGTCGACGGCGCGCTGCTGATCGATCTGACCCCGGGCCCGGCCTTCGCGGCCGCCCGCGCCGGGCAGTCGCTGGCGGGTGTGCGGCAGGTGCTGCTCTCGCATCCGCACGACGGTCCGGCGCTGGAGGTACCGGCCGGGCTGCCGCAGCCGGGCCGGGTCGCGGACGGGCGGGAGCTGGCGCTGCTGGACGGGCACCGGGTGCGGGCCCTCGCGGTGGACATCCCGGGGACCGGCTACGAGATCTCCGGCACCGAGGGCGAGCGGCTGCTGTATCTGCCGCCGGGCGCGGCCCCGTCCGGGCTGGGCGGCGGGAACGGGAACGGCCGGACGGCGGGCGGCGGTGACGAGGGCGGGGGCGGCACCGGCCCGTACGACTTGGTGCTGCTCGACGTGCTGGGGCGGCCCGACGCGCTGGCCCGGCTGCGGGCGAGCGGGGCGGTGGACGCGGCGACGGATGTGCTCGCGGTGCACCTCGACCACGAGGTGCCGCCGGGGCCGGAGCTGCACCGCAGACTGGCGGCGGTGGGGGCCCGCGCGGTGGCGGACGGCAGCACGCTGCGGGTCGGTGAGTACCACGCGGTGCCGGATCTGCCGCGGCGCACGCTGGTGCTGGGCGGGGCGCGCAGCGGGAAGTCGGTGGAGGCGGAGCGGCGGCTCGTGGCCTTCCCGGACGTGGTGTACGTGGCCACCGGCGGCACCCGGGACGGTGACGAGGACTGGGCGCAGCGGGTCGCGCTGCACCGCGAGCGGCGGCCGAGCAGCTGGCGCACCGTCGAGACCTGCGACCTGGTGCCGCTGCTGGCCGGTGCGGACCCCGGCGCCGGGCGGCCGGCCGAGGGGTCCCCGCTGCTCATCGACTGTCTGGCGCTGTGGCTGACGCATGTCATGGACGAGGTCGGGGCGTGGGACGACGCGGTCTGGGAGGCCGGCGGGCGGGAGGCGCTGCGGGAGCGGACCGAGGCGCTGGTGGCGGCGGTGCGGGCGACGCGTCGCCGGGTGGTGGCGGTCAGCAACGAGGTCGGCTCCGGGGTGGTCCCGGCGACCCCGGCGGGGCGGCGGTTCCGGGACGAACTGGGGCGGCTGAACGCGGCGTTCGGCGCGGAGTGCGAACAGGTGCTGCTGGTCGTCGCGGGGCAGGCGCTTGCGCTGCGTGGATGACGGAGGGGCGGCGGGCCCCGTGTCCGCTTGCCCGGGGGCGCGGTGCCGGGTGCTCTTGAGGTGTGACGGAATCCGAGCGGACCGAGAGCGCAGCGGCGGACGGGTGGGAGGCCGGGCCCGTCCGGGAGCCGGGGGCGCGTGGGCGGCGTTTCGACGCGGCCGTACGCGGCTACCTGGCGCAGCATCCGGAGGCGACGGTGGTCGCGCTCGGGGAGGGGCTCGGCACCGGTTTCTGGCGGCTGGACAACGGGCGGCTGCACTGGCTGACGGTGGTGGCGCCGGAGACCGCCGCGGTGCGCCGGATACTGCTGCCGGACGGCGCCCGGCGGCGTACGGTCGGCGGCGCGGTGACCGATCACCGCTGGCTGGACGCGGTGGAGGAGCCGTGGCGCGGCGTGGTGGTCACCGCGCCGGGGGTGCTGGTGCGGCTGCCGCCGTCCGCGGTGCGGGCGCTGCTGGCGGCGTGCGCGGAGCGGTTTCCCGGTGGTGCGCTGGTCTTTGACGCCCTGCCACGGACGGCGGCGGCACTGGCCCGGCGGGCCGCGGGGCCGGGCGGCGACCGGTGGCCGGGGCCGGTGCGCTGGGGCCTGGACCGGGCCGAGCTGCCGCGGGTGGCCCGTGCGGTCCCGGGCATCGTCGCAGTGCGCGAGGTCGCCCCCGTGCGGGCGCCGGGGCGGCGGGCGCGGTGCGGCGCGGCGGGGTGGCTGCGGCGCCGGATGCCGGTGCTGGGTGCGCTGTCGCCGCTGGTGTGCGAGGTGCGGTTCGCGGCGGCCGGTTCCCCCGGCGGGCCTCGTCAGTGGTGAGTTGACGGTAATCTGCGCCCAATGAGCGCCCTGAACCTCGATGACTTCGCCCATCTGATCGAGCGCCCCGACGGCGGTGTGCGCCGTGACGCCGAGGAACGGCGGGCGCGGCTGGCCGTCCCGCCGGGCGCCCTCGGCCGCCTCGACGAGCTGGGCGAGTGGCTGGCCGCCGCGCAGCAGCAGGTGCCGGTGCGGCGGGTGGAGCGGCCGCGGGTGCTGCTGTTCGCGGGGGATCACGGGGTGGCGGAGCTGAGGGTGTCGGCCCGGCCGGCCGGCTCCACCCGGGATCTCGTACGGGCCGTGCTGGACGGGGCGAGCCCGGCCGCGGTGCTGGCGCGGAACACCGGGGCGGGGCTGCGCGTGGTGGACCTGGCGGTGGACTGCGATCCGGCGGAGCTGCCCGAGGAGGTCACCCGGCACCGGGTGCGGCGGGGTTCGGGACGGATCGACATCGAGGACGCGCTGACGGCCGAGGAGGCCGAGGCGGCGTTCCGGGCCGGGATGGCCGTCGCGGACGAGGAGGCCGACGCCGGCACCGATCTGGTGGTGCTGGGCGATCTGAGCGTCGGCGGGACGACGGTCGCGAGCACCCTGATCGCCGCGCTGTGCGGGACGGACGCCTCGGTGGTCACCGGGCGGGGCGGGGCCGGTATCGACGATCTGGCGTGGATGCGCAAGTGCGCGGCGATCCGCGACGCGCTGCGGCGGGCCCGTCCGGTGCTCGGCGATCAGCTGGAGCTGCTGGCCACGGTCGGCGGCGCGGATCTGACCGCGATCACGGGTTTCCTGCTGCAGAGCGCGGTGCGCCGGACGCCGGTGATCCTCGACGGGGTGGTCTCGGCGGCGTGTGCGCTGGTGGCGCAGCGGGTGGCGTTCCGGGCGCCGGACTGGTGGCTGGCCGGGCAGGCGAGCGGGGAGCCGGCGCAGGCGAAGGCTCTTGACCGGATCGCGCTCAACCCTCTGCTGGACCACGGCGTCACTGCCGGAGAGGGGACGGGGGCGCTGCTCGCCCTGCCACTGGTGCAGGCGGCCGCGGCCCTGGCGGCGGAACTGCCCGTCCGCGACTGACCCGGAGCCGGCCCCCCGTGGCCGGCGCCCTGCGCAGCGAGCGGACGAGCGTCCCGGCGGGGCACTCACTTCACGCCCGTACCGGACCACCGGCGGCGCCCCATAAGATCGCGCTTTACACGTTTTATGGGAGACATCGGTTGAGTCCGGACGAAGGCCGCTCGCGCGGCTCATGGTCGCAGCGTGGTGCCGCGTTCGGCATCTGGTATCTGCGCACGGTCACCTTCATCAATTTCCTGAGTGCGGTGTGGGTCTCCTTCGGGAATGGCATCCGCCGGCACAACATCGCGGAATTCTTTACTCCGTATCTGCTGACGGCGGGCTTCGCGTCCGGCGCCTTCTCGCTCTTCCTGTCGGTCACCCTGCGGCGGCGCAAGCGGGCGGCGTGGATTCTGAATCTGGCGCTGTCCGGGCTGCTGGCGCTGCTGTTCGGATTCGCGATGGTGGTGGCACCGGAGTTCCGCGGACATGTGCAGAACTGGGTGTCGCTGGCCGTGACCGTGCTGTTCGCCGCCGCATTGGTGGCCGGGCGCCGGGAGTTCTCCGCGAAGGGCGACCGCTCGAACCCGAAACTGGCGGCGGCGGTCGCGGCCGGTGGTCTGCTGGCCAGCTCGCTGCTCGCGGCGCTGCTGGTGACCGTCACGAACACCGCGACGGGTTCCTCGACCTTCCTGGAGCGCTGGCGCTACGGCCTGATGCGGCTGGTGTCGCTGGCCGCCGACGACCGCGCGTTCCCGGAGATCGCCACCCCGAACCAGGTCGATGTCGCGATCAATGTGCTGAGCACGCTGCTGCTGGTCGCGGTCCTGTGGGCGGCGTTCCGGTCCGTACGGAGCACCGAGGCGCTCACCGCGGACGACGAGGAGCGGCTGCGGGCCCTCCTGGCGCGGCACGGTGACCGCGATTCGCTGGGCTACTTCGCGCTGCGCCGCGACAAGAGCGTGCTGTTCTCCCCCAGCGGCAAGGCCGCGGTCACCTACCGCGTGGTGGGCGGGGTGTCGCTGGCCTCCGGCGATCCGCTGGGCGACCCGGAGGCCTGGCCGGGGGCGATCGAGGTGTGGCTGGCCGAGGCGCGGGAGCACGGCTGGGCGCCGGCGGTGATGGGCGCGAGCGAGGAGGGCGGCACGATCTACGCCCGGCACGGCCTGGACGCGCTGGAGCTGGGCGACGAAGCGATCGTGGAGACCGGCGCGTTCACCCTCGACGGCCGGGCGATGCGCACCGTGCGCCAGGCGTACAACCGCATCAAGCGGGCCGGCTACACCGTCCGCATCCGGCGCCACGAGGACATCCCCGCCGCGGAGATGGACCGGCTGCTGGCGCTGGCCGACGACTGGCGCGACGGGGAGACCGAGCGCGGTTTCTCGATGGCGCTGGGCCGGCTCGGCGACCCGGGTGACGGGCGCTGCGTGATGCTCGAATGCCGGGACGGCGGTGGCGGGGAGGACGAGGGCGAGCTGCGGGCGCTGCTCAGCTTTGTGCCGTGGGGCGCGAAGGGCCTTTCGCTGGATCTGATGCGGCGGGACCGGAACTCCGAGAACGGGCTGATGGAGTTCATGGTGCTGGAACTGATCCAGCGGGCGAAAGAGGTGGAGGTCACGCAGCTCTCACTCAACTTCGCGATGTTCCGTTCCGTCTTCGAACGTGGATCGCGACTCGGCGCGGGCCCGGTGCTGCGCCTGTGGCGCTCGCTGCTCAGCTTCTTCTCCCGGTGGTGGCAGATCGAATCGCTCTATCGCGCCAACGCGAAGTACCGGCCGATCTGGGAGCCGCGGTACATGCTCTTCGAAAAGAGCACCGATCTGCTGCGCATCGGAATTGCCGCCGGCCGCGCGGAAGGCTTTCTGGAAGCACCCGGCCTGCCCAAGTGGCTGAACCGCAAGCACCTGGAGAACGTGAGATGAGCTCGGCCGGTGCGGGGCGGCGGGAAAGGCCCGCGGCGGCCCCGGGAGGGGGCACCGTCCTGCGCCGGGCCGCGCGCGCCGAGTGGGGACCGCTGCTGCGGACGGTCCGGACCGCGCTCGCCGCGTCGCGGCTGCGGGCGATCCCGCTGACGCTCACCGCCGTGGGACTCACCCTGGTCTTCCAGTTCGTGCAGAACCAGGCCTGGGGCTACCGGGCCGTGCAGAACATCGGCTCCGTACAGGCCGACGAGCATCTGTGGCTGGCGCTGCTGCGCACCCCGCTGTCGCTGTTCGTGCCCGCGCTGGACCTGCCGGTGTGGGGTGCCCTGGCACAGATCCTGGTGGTCTTCGGGATCGCCGAGATCTGTGTGGGCCGGCGGCAGACGCTGGCCGTCGCGTATCTGGCCACGCTCGCCGGGACGATGTATGCCCGGCTCGGCATCTGGATCGGCCCGGTGAGCCCGGTCGGCCTGCCCGACTCGGACAAGTACGTCATCGACACCGGGCCGTCGGCGGCCGTGGTGGGGCTGGCGGTGTTCGTGTGCTGGCGCCACCGCGCCTGGTTCACCTGTGCCGCGGTGGCGCTGGCGATGGTCATCGAGGTGGTCTCCATCAAGAACAACCTCGCGGGCAAGGAGCACATCGCGGCGATCCTGGCGGTGCTGGTGCTGTGCGGGATGCAGGAGCTGGGGCGGCCGCGCACGGCACCCGGCGACGCACCGGACGTCAGCGGCTCGGCGCACCCCCGATGAAGTCCTCGACCTTGCGGCGCACCGACGACCAGCGCCGGTCGTGACGGCAGGCGCGGACCCGAGCGCGGGCCCGCGCCTTCGGGCGATTGCGGTAACAGCGTTTGGCCCAGGGTGAGTTGGGCCGGGCCAGCCGGACCGCGCCGAAGAGTGCGACGAACGGCACGAACACCCCGATGACCGCGATCCGGCCCTTGCCCTTGAGGAGGGCGACGACCGCGAAGAGGAAGTTGACGGCCACCGTCCGCACCACCGTGAAGCGGTCGGTCTCCTCGTCCGGACTCAGCTCGTTGACACCGAACGGCAGGAAGCCGCCGAGGACCAGGGCGACCAGCGCGACGGTGAGGATGACGATCTCGACGCTCTTGGTGCCCTCCTCGGTCCAGTACACGTCGTCCAGGTGGAGGATGAGCGCGAACTCGTCCAGGACGAGGCCCACTCCCATCCCGAAGAGCACCGCCGCGATACCGGTGCCGAATCCGCGCCGGGCGCCGGCCAGCCCGATGAAGCCGCCGATGACCATCAGCACCACACCGGGGACGACATGGTGGATATGGACGCCACCCGGGGTGACGTTGCGGAACGGGCCCTTGCCCGCGCGGATGAGGCGGGTGACGGCCCGGGTCACCAGGAAGGTCAGCACGAACGAGGCGAGGGCGAGCAGCAGCGGCAGCTTCCCCGGCTCGACGATGTTGCGGTACCACCAGTGGCCCATCCCACACGCTCCCCTTTGTCGCGTAAGGACACATAGCCACCATTAGGCCCTGTCCGGGCGGCCGGAACCGGCAGTCAAACGCTGCGGACGTCCGGATAGCCTGCCGCGATGACCGAGACCCCCGCTCCCCTGGCCCCGTCCGACGCACTGCGCTTCGCGTTCGGCACGCTGACCGTGCTGCCGGTCCGCGTCACCCGCTGGGACCGGGCGGCGGCGCGCGGCGGGATGCTCTGCGCACCGCTGGCCGGGCTGGTCGTCGGGCTGTGCGCGGGCGCGGCCGGCGGGGCGCTGCTGCTGCTCGGCGCCGGGCCGCTGCTCGCCGCGGTCGCCGCCGCCGCGGTGCCCGCCGTACTCACCCGCGGACTGCATCTGGACGGGCTCGCCGACACCGCCGACGGTCTGGGCAGCGGTAAGCCCGCCGAGGACGCGCTGCGCATCATGAAGCAGTCCGACATCGGCCCGTTCGGGGTCATCACGCTGCTGTTCACCCTGCTCGCGCAGGTCGCCGCGCTGGCCGTGCGGTACGCGGACGGCTGGGCGCACGGCGCGCTCGCGGCGGCCGTCGCCGCGGTCACCGCCCGGGGTGCGCTGACCCTCGCCTCCCGCGCGGGGGTGCCGGCCGCCCGCCCGGAGGGGCTCGGCGCCGCGGTCGCGGGCAGCGTCCCGGCGCGGGCGGCACTGCTGTGCGTGGTGCTGGTGGCCGCCGGATGCGCGGCCGCCGGGGCGGGCTTCGGCCCGTACGGCGCGCTGCACGCCGGGCTCGCGGCGGCGGCCGGACTCGGCCTGGGCGAGGTGCTGCTCCGGCACTGCCGGCGGCGGTTCGGCGGGGTGACCGGTGATGTGTTCGGGGCGCTCGCGGAGAGCGCGGGGCTCACGGCACTGGTCGTTCTGACGCTCGGTTAGGGCCTGCGCGCTCCCCTTCCGTACGTCCAACCGGCGCCCGCGGTCGGCCGGTTCACCCGGTATGGGGGCAACTGCCGGGGCTCCGTTATGTGCCGGTGTGGTATCGGACGGGCCTTGTGGCGCCACCGAGCGTAGGCTCAGCCGAGCAGCGCGCTGCGCGCAGACGGATTCCCCGGACGGAACAGGACCCCCATCACCGTGACTGCACTGACCCTCAGTACTTCTTCCGCCGCGACGCTGCGCGCGGATGCCGTCGTCGTCGGCGTGGCCAAGGGCGCCAAGGGCGTCGTTGTCGCCCCCGGCGCGGAAGCCGTGGACAAGGCCTTCGGCGGCAAGCTCGCCGCCGTGCTGGAGACCCTCGGCGCGAGTGGTGCCGAGGGCGAGGTGACCAAGCTGCCCGCCGCGGACGGCCTCAAGGCACCGGTCGTACTGGCGGTCGGCCTCGGTGACGCGCCGGCCAAGGGCGACGGCTTTGACCACGAGGCGCTGCGCCGCGCCGCGGGCAGCGCCGCCCGCGCCCTGACCGGCAGCAAGAAGGCCGGCTTCGCGCTGCCCCTGGAGGACGCCGAGGCGGCCGCCGCGGTGAGCGAGGGCGCCCTGCTCGGCGCGTACTCCTACATCGCCGGGCGCGGCAACGGCGCGCGGAACGGCAAGGGCGCCAAGAAGAACGACGCCAAGTCGGCGCCGCTCGGCGAGGCCGCGCTGCTCGGCGGCAAGCCGCGCGACAAGGAGTTCAAGGCGGCCGCCGCGCGCTCCGAGGCGCTGGCCGCCGAGATCAACCGCGCCCGCGACCTGATCAACCTGCCGCCCAACGACCTCGACCCGAAGGCGTTCGCCGCCGAGGCCCAGGCCGCGGCCAAGGAGTTCGGCCTCAAGGTCGAGGTGCTGGACGAGAAGGCGCTGAAGAAGGGCGGCTACGGCGGCCTGATGGGCGTCGGCCAGGGCTCGCAGACCCCGCCGCGGCTGGTGCGGATCGCGCACACCCACCCCAAGGCGGACAAGACCCTGGCGCTGGTCGGCAAGGGCATCACCTACGACTCGGGCGGCATCTCGCTCAAGCCGGCCGGCCACAACGAGACCATGAAGTGCGACATGAGCGGTGCGGCCGCGGTGTTCGCCGCCGTCGTGGCCGCCGCCCGGCTGGGCCTGCAGGTGAACGTCACCGGCTGGCTGGCGCTCGCCGAGAACATGCCGTCCGGCTCCGCCACCCGTCCCGGTGACGTGCTGACCATGTACAGCGGCAAGACCGTCGAGGTGCTCAACACCGACGCCGAGGGCCGCCTGGTCCTCGCCGACGCGCTGACCCGCGCCTCGGAGGAGTCCCCGGACGCGATCGTGGACGTCGCCACCCTGACCGGTGCGATGGTGCTGGCCCTGGGCCACCGCACCTTCGGGATCATGGCCAACGACGACGCTTTCCGCACCTCCGTCCACGAGATCGCCGAGGAGGTCGGCGAGCAGTCCTGGCCGATGCCGATGCCGTCCGAGCTGCGCAAGGGCATGGACTCGCCGGTCGCGGACCTCGCCAACATGGGTGAGCGGATGGGCGGCGGCCTGGTCGCCGGGCTCTTCCTCAAGGAGTTCATCGGCGAGGGCATCCCCTGGGCGCACCTGGACATCGCGGGCCCGGCCTTCCACGAGGGCGCGCCCTGGGGCTACACCCCCAAGGGCGGCACGGGATCCGCGGTGCGCACCCTGGTCCGGCTCGCCGAGCGCACCGCCGCGGGCGACCTGGGCTGAACGGCCGCGCCGGGGCCTTCCCCGTCGTTGCCCGTGATATACGCCACGGCCCCGGGCAGCCCGCCCGGGGCCGTCGGCACGTGCGCGCCGCGCTTCCGTCCCGCGTTCGCCCTCGACGAAATCCGTACGTCCACGCGTTTCCCGCCACCGCTCCTCCCTGGCGGCGGCGCACGGAGCGGCACATTTCGTACGCCTCAGTAACCCGTACGGGGCGGCCGATCACGGTCCCACAGCACGGCCCGCCGTCCCGGCTTCACGGAACAAGTGCAAAGATGGGTTCTCGGCAGGACAGGGCCCCCCTTACCCAGGGCCGAAGTAAAAGCGGCCGAACCACAGCCGCCGCCCGGTCATCGGAGACCGGCTCCGGCGTACCCATGCATGGAGGACGTGACGTGGCGAACGACGCCAGCACCGTTTTCGACCTAGTGATCCTCGGAGGCGGTAGCGGTGGTTACGCCGCTGCCCTGCGCGGGGCGCAGCTGGGCCTGGACGTCGCCCTGATCGAGAAGAACAAGCTCGGCGGCACCTGCCTGCACAACGGCTGCATCCCCACCAAGGCGCTGCTGCACGCCGGTGAGATCGCGGATCAGGCTCGTGAAGCCGCCCAGTTCGGTGTCAAGACCTCGTACGAGGGCATCGACATCGCGGGCGTCCACAAGTACAAGGACGAGGTCATCTCGGGCCTGTACAAGGGCCTGCAGGGTCTGGTCGCCTCCCGGAAGGTGACCTACATCGAGGGCGAGGGCCGGCTGTCCTCCCCGACCTCCGTCGCGGTCAACGGCCAGCAGGTCGAGGGCCGCCACATCCTGCTGGCGACCGGCTCCGTGCCGAAGTCGCTGCCGGGCCTGGAGATCGACGGCAACCGCATCATCTCCTCGGACCACGCGCTCACGCTGGACCGCGTGCCGGAGTCCGCGATCGTGCTGGGCGGCGGCGTCATCGGCGTCGAGTTCGCCTCCGCGTGGAAGTCCTTCGGCACCGACGTGACCATCGTCGAGGGCCTCAAGCACCTCGTCCCGGTCGAGGACGAGAACAGCTCCAAGCTGCTGGAGCGGGCCTTCCGCAAGCGCGGCATCAAGTTCAACCTCGGCACCTTCTTCGACAAGGCCGAGTACACCGCCGACGGCGTCAAGGTCACCCTGGCCGACGGCAAGACCTTCGAGGCCGAGGTGCTGCTGGTCGCGATCGGCCGCGGGCCGGTCTCGGCGGGCCTGGGCTACGAGGAGCAGGGCGTCGCGATGGACCGCGGCTACGTCCTGGTCGACGAGTACATGCAGACCAACGTGCCGACCATCTCGGCCGTCGGTGACCTCGTTCCCACCCTCCAGCTCGCGCACGTCGGCTTCGCCGAGGGCATGCTGGTGGCGGAGCGGCTGGCCGGTCAGAAGACCGTGCCGATCGACTACGACGGCGTGCCGCGCGTGACGTACTGCCACCCCGAGGTCGCTTCGGTGGGCATCACCGAGGCCAAGGCCAAGGAGCTGTACGGCGCCGACAAGGTCGTCGCTCTGAAGTACAACCTCGCGGGCAACGGCAAGAGCAAGATCCTCAAGACCACGGGCGAGATCAAGCTCGTCCAGGTCAAGGACGGTGCCGTGGTCGGCGTCCACATGGTCGGTGACCGTATGGGCGAGCAGGTCGGTGAGGCCCAGCTGGTCTACAACTGGGAGGCCCTGCCGGCCGAGGTAGCGCAGCTCGTGCACGCGCACCCGACGCAGAACGAGGCGCTCGGCGAGGCCCACCTGGCCCTGGCCGGCAAGCCTCTCCACTCCCACGACTGATCCCGGTCCCGGGCGCGACCACATCCGCACCACTTTTGTAAGGAGCAACTGAAACCATGGCGGTTTCCGTAACCCTGCCGGCGCTCGGCGAGAGCGTCACCGAGGGCACCGTCACCCGCTGGCTCAAGGCCGAGGGTGAGCGCGTCGAGGCCGACGAGCCGCTGCTCGAGGTGTCGACCGACAAGGTCGACACCGAGATCCCGGCGCCGGCCGCCGGCGTCCTGACCGCCATCAAGGTGGCCGAGGACGAGACCGTGGAGGTCGGCGCCGAGCTGGCCGTCATCGACGACGGCACCGGTGCGCCGGCTGCCGCGCCGGCCCCGGCCGCTGCCGAGGCTCCGGCCGCCGAGCCCGAGCCCGCCCCGGCCCCCGCGGCCGAGGCCCCCGCTCCCGCTCCCGCCGCTGCCCCCGCGGGCGGCGCCGAGGGCACGGACGTCGTCCTCCCCGCGCTCGGTGAGAGCGTCACCGAGGGCACCGTCACCCGCTGGCTGAAGGAGGTCGGCGAGGAGGTCTCCGCCGACGAGCCGCTGCTGGAGGTCTCCACCGACAAGGTCGACACCGAGATCCCGGCGCCGGCTTCCGGCACCCTGCTGGAGATCGTGGTCGGCGAGGACGAGACCGCCGAGGTCGGCGCCAAGCTCGCCGTCATCGGTGCCGCTGGTGCCGCTCCGGCCGCCGCTCCGGCTCCGGCCGCTCCGGCGCCCGCCCCGGCCCCGGAGCCCACTCCGGCTCCGGCGCCCGCTCCGGCCGCTGCCGCCCCGGCGCCCGCCGCCCCGGCTCCGGCTCCGGCTCCGGCCCCCGCGCCGGGTC
>NZ_JBHYPE010000066.1:0-31421 GCF_042746015.1 Streptomyces sp. NPDC058773 | reverse complement strand
ATTTTTTGTGTGCGGGGCGGGCGCCGGGGGGGGGCTCGCGTCGCAGAGAGGCCCGGCCCCACGACGTAAACGGACTAGTCAGTGCACCATGCACCGACCCGGCGGCGCCGTCGGCCACCGGGTGTCATCCGGTCAATGCGGCCAGTAACTCGTCCGCCAGGCCCGCGGCCCCGGATGCGGCATACGGGACCGCGCCGGAACCGTGGACGCGGGGTCCGACCACTCGGTGCCGCGCTCCGCCTTGGCGGGCGCGACGGCAGCGGCGGCCGCCGCGCGGGCCTGTACCACCGCCAGTGCGGCGGCCAGCTCCTCAGGGGTGGGGTTGCCCCGTACGACCTTGATCATGGAGAACGGCTCCCTTCGCCGGTTCCGCTGTTCCGCTGGTCTGCCGGTCAGAGCGGGATGTTGCCGTGCTTCTTCGGCGGCAGCGCCTCGCGCTTGTTGCGCAGCGTGCGCAGCCCGCGGACGATGTGCCGGCGCGTCTCGGACGGCATGATCACCGCGTCGACGTACCCGCGCTCGGCCGCGACGTACGGGTTGAGCAGGGTGTCCTCGTACTCCTGGATCAGCTCCTGGCGCCGCTGGTCCTGCGCGGCCGGGTCCTCGATCGCGGCCAGCGTGCGGCGGTGCAGGATGTTGACCGCGCCCTGCGCGCCCATGACGGCGATCTGCGCGGTCGGCCAGGCCAGGTTGAGGTCCGCGCCCAGGTGCTTGGAGCCCATGACGTCGTACGCGCCGCCGAACGCCTTGCGCGTGATGACCGTGATCAGCGGGACCGTGGCCTCCGCGTAGGCGTAGATCAGCTTGGCGCCGCGCCGGATGATCCCGTCGTACTCCTGGTCCGTCCCGGGCAGGAAGCCGGGCACGTCCACGAAGGTGATCACCGGGATGTTGTAGGCGTCGCAGGTCCGCACGAACCGCGCGGCCTTCTCGCTCGCCTTGATGTCCAGGCAGCCGGCGAACTGCATCGGCTGGTTGGCGACGATGCCCACCGAATGGCCCTCGACCCGCCCGAAGCCGGTCAGGATGTTCGGCGCGAACAGCGGCTGGGTCTCCAGGAATTCGTGGTCGTCCAGGACGTGCTCGATCGCCACGTGCATGTCGTACGGCTGGTTCGCCGAATCCGGGATCAGGACGTCCAGCTCGCGGTCGACGTCCGAGGTCTCCAGGTCCGCCTCCTCCGGGAAGGCGGGCGGCTCGGAGAGGTTGTTGGACGGCAGGTAGGACAGCAGGCCCTTGACGTACTCGATGGCGTCCTTCTCGTCGCCCGCCATGTGGTGCGCCACGCCCGAGGTGGTGTTGTGCGTCCGGGCGCCGCCCAGCTCCTCGAAGCCGACGTCCTCACCCGTGACGGTCTTGATGACGTCCGGGCCGGTGATGAACATGTGCGAGGTCTGGTCGACCATGACCGTGAAGTCGGTGATCGCGGGGGAGTACACCGCACCGCCCGCGCACGGGCCGACGATCAGCGAGATCTGCGGCACCACACCCGACGCGTGCACATTGCGCCGGAAGATCTCCGCGAACAGACCGAGGGCGACCACGCCCTCCTGGATCCGGGCCCCGCCGCCGTCGTTGATCCCGACGACCGGGCAGCCGTTCTTCAGCGCGAAGTCCATCACCTTGACGATCTTCTCGCCGTAGACCTCGCCCAGCGACCCGCCGAAGATCGTGAAGTCCTGCGAATAGACGCACACCGGCCGCCCGTCGACGGTGCCGTAACCGGTGACGACACCGTCGCCGTACGGCCGGTTCTTCTCGATTCCGAAGTTGGTCGACCGGTGCCGCGCGAACTCGTCCAGCTCGACGAACGAGCCCTCGTCCAGCAGCAGATCGATGCGCTCACGCGCCGTCAACTTCCCCTTCGCATGCTGCTTTTCCACCGCGCGGGCGGAACCGGCATGCGTGGCCTCTTCGACCCGCCGCTGCAGATCCGCCAATTTGCCCGCGGTGGTGTGGATGTTTGCTTCCGGCTCGGACATCGGGATGCGGCTCCTGCTCGTCCTGGACTGGTGCTCGTACTGAGGGTGGTACGGGTTTGGCTACCGATTCGTAGCGTATCCGCGGGACTGCTCAGCGGCACTGCGTCGTTGACCACACCTAGGCTGGTTCCATGACGCCTCAACCACCGGAAAACCGGGACAAAGACGCCGGCCGCTGGAGCGACCTGGGCCGCCCCCCGCTGAACGCCACGGCGCTGCGCCGCGCCCTGGTGCGCCCCGGCGGGCTCTGGACCGCCCTGGACGTCGTTCCCGCCACCGGCTCCACCAACAGCGATCTGGCGGCGCGCGCGGCCGAGGGGGCGGCCGAGGGCGCCGTCCTGGTGGCCGAGGAGCAGACCGCCGCCCGCGGCCGCCTCGACCGCGTGTGGTCGGCGCCCCCGCGCTCCGGCCTCTTCTTCTCCGTCTACCTCACGCCGCGCGTCCCCGTGGAGCGCTGGGGCTGGCTCCCGCTGCTCACCGGAGTCGCCACCGCCACCGCGCTGTCCAAGGCGGCCGGTGTCGACACGGCCCTCAAGTGGCCCAACGACGTCCTGGTGACCCTCCCCGAGGACGTCGCCGGCCCGGAGGGGGCCGCGGGCACCGCCGAACGCAAGGTGGGCGGCATCCTCGCCGAGCGCGCCGGCTCCGGCGTCGTCATCGGCATCGGCCTGAACGTCTCCCTCACCGCCGACGAACTCCCCGTGCCCACCGCCGGCTCCCTGGCCATGGCGGGCGCCCGCACCACCGACCGCGACCCGCTGCTGCGCGCCGTCCTCCGCTCGCTGGAGGAGTGGTACACCACCTGGCAGGCCGGCGACGGCGACCCCGGTGCCGGCCGCCTCCAGGAGACCTACGCCGCCGGCTGCGCCACCCTGGGCCGTTCGGTACGCGCCGAACTCCCCGGCGGCACCGCCCTCACCGGCGAGGCGGTGGCCATCGACACCGACGGCCGCCTGGTGCTGGCCACCGCGGACGGCGTACAGCAGCCGGTGGGCGCCGGTGACATCGTCCATCTGCGCCCCGCGACGCCCCGGCCCCAGGGCGATGACTCCCCGGAAACGTGAGGCCGGACGGGCCCCGCGCACCCGGTCCGGGGCGGCCGTCCACCTCCTCTACCACGGCACTCGCCGCGCCGAGGCATGCCTGCCTCTTCCTTGGTCAGGGCCGACATGTGAGAGTGAGCCAGAGCACACCTGCCGTATCGTTGAGGCGGTCCGCCAGGGAGCGGACCACCGGCGAGCAGTGATCGGAAGGGCAGTGCGCAGGGATCGGACAGGGAGCGGCCGGTGACCGCCGACGACTCGGGCGCCGCCTCGCGCGATACGGACACCGAGGACGAGGCGTTGCGCAACATCCCCGTCGGTGACCCCCCGGGGGCCGCCGACGAGAGCGACGAGAACAACATCGCCGTCCGCCTCGAACAACTCATCCTCGGCGCCGACCGCCGCTACACGCCGTTCCAGGCGGCCCGCGGCGCCGGCGTCTCGATGGATCTCGCGGCCCGCTTCTGGCGTGCCATGGGCTTCGCCGACATCGGCCAGGTCAAGGCGCTGACCGAGGCCGATGTGCTGGCCCTGCGCCGCCTCGCCGGTCTGGTCGAGGCCGGTCTGCTCAGCGAGGCCATGGCCATCCAGGTCGCCCGCTCCACGGGGCAGACCACCGCCCGTCTGGCCGACTGGCAGATCGATTCCTTCCTGGAGGGCCTCACCGAGCCCCAGGACTCCGGCCTGACCCGTACGGAAATCACCTATCCGCTGGTCGAGCTGCTGCTCCCCGAGCTGGAGGAGTTCCTGGTCTACGTCTGGCGGCGCCAGCTCGCCGCCGCCACCGGCCGCGTCGTGCGGGCCCAGGACGACGTCGAGATGGTCGACCGCCGCCTCGCCGTCGGCTTCGCCGACCTGGTGGGCTTCACCCGGCTGACCCGCCGCCTGGAGGACGAGGAACTGGGCGAGCTGGTGGAGGCGTTCGAGACCACCTGCTCCGACCTGGTGGCCGCGCACGGCGGCCGGCTCATCAAGACCCTCGGCGACGAGGTCCTCTTCGCCGCCGACGACGCCGGGATCGCCGCCGAGATCGGGCTGCGGCTGATCGAGACGATGGCCCACGACGAGACCATGCCGGAGCTGCGGGTCGGCATCGCCTTCGGTACGGTCACGACCCGGATGGGCGATGTGTTCGGCACGACCGTCAACCTCGCCAGCCGGCTCACGTCGATAGCGCCGAAGGACACCGTGCTGGTGGACCAGGCGTTCGCCGAGGAGCTGGGCCGGATCGGTGACGCGCCGGTCTCCGAGGCGGAGGCCGCGGCGGCGGAGAAGGCGGCCGAGGAAGGCACCGGCGCCCCGCCCCCGACGTACCGCTTCGCCCTCCAGCCGATGTGGCAGCGCCCGGTGCGAGGCCTGGGTGTCGTCGAGCCGTGGCTGCTGACCCGGCGGGACTGAGGCGGCGGGCCTGGAGCGGCAGCACGGTCCGGTGACCACCGGCCACCGGCCGGTACCGCGCCGTGCCCTGTCCACAGCTCCCGCCTGTCCGCAGCGCCCGGTTATCCACAGCCGGAAGTCCGTCCTGTTGCTCCCGGCCGCCAGCTGACATGATCCCCCCGTCAGGTCAACGACCGTTAACAGGGAGGGCTGTATGCAAGGGCAACGGTTCGGTGCGGACGGCTGGGTCGCCATCGAGCGGCACGGCTTCGTGGCGGAGCTGGTCCTGGACCGCCCCAAGGCCATGAACGCCGTCTCCACGGCCATGGCCGACAGCCTGGCGCAGGCCTGCGCCGAGCTGTCCGCGGACCGCTCCGTCCGGGCGGTGGTCCTCAGCTCCACCCATGAGCGGGCGTTCTGCGTGGGCGCCGACCTCAAGGAGCGCAACTCCTTCACGGACGCCGACCTGATGCGCCAGCGTCCGCACACCCGCGCCGCCTACACGGGCGTACTGGAACTCCCCGTGCCCACCATCGCCGCGGTGCACGGCTTCGCGCTCGGTGGCGGCTTCGAACTGGCGCTGGCCTGCGATCTGATCGTGGCCGACGGCACCGCCGTGGTCGGCCTGCCGGAGGTGTCGGTGGGGGTCATCCCGGGCGGCGGGGGCACCCAGCTGCTGCCGCGCCGGGTGGGCGCGGCGCGGGCGGCCGAGCTGGTGTTCACCGCGCGCCGGGTGCCGGCGCCCGAGGCCGTGGAGCTGGGGCTGGTCGACCAGCTGGCGGCGGACGGGCAGGACCGGGCCGAGGCGCTGGAGCTGGCGGCCCGGATCGCCCGCAATTCGCCGGTCGGCCTGCGGGCCGCCAAGCGCGCGCTGCGGCTGGGGCACGGGCTGGACCTGCGGGCGGGCCTGGAGGTGGAGGACGGCGCCTGGCGCAGCGTGGCCTTCTCCGGGGACCGGGCGGAGGGTGTGGCGGCCTTCAATGAGAAGCGGGACCCGGACTGGCCCGGGGAGTGAGGCGGCGTCACGCACCGTAAGGCCCGGCCCTGTCACCTCCCCGGCCGCCCGACCAGGAATGACGCGCATAACGCCCGGGTGTCGATCGCGCGCGGAAAGGGGCGAAAGGGGTTAAACATTCCTACGCTGTAATACAGAGCGTGCTCACGGTGACGGAATGCGAGGATCCGGTGACGGGCGAGGGCGATGCGAGGCTGCGGGCCGTGGTGGAGCTGGCGCAGGCGATGGCGGCCGCGCACACACCGCGCGAATCGGCGCACGCCGCGGCGCTGGGTGTGCGCCAGGCTCTGAACGGCTCTTTCGCGGCGATCTCGAAATGGGAGCGCGAGCTGGGGAAGCTGCGGGTGCTGGTCAATACGGGCGAACTCGCCGAGGGTGAGGAGGAGTTCCCGGACGACGAGAGCTACCCCGTCCATGAGTTCCCGGAGATCGTCGGTTTTCTGCACGAGCAGTGGGCGGGCGGCGGGGAGCCCAGCGCCTGGGTGGAGACCGCGGAGGGGCCGTTCGGCGGACCGGCGACCGGAGCCGTGGACGAGGGTCCGGCCGGGGGTGGTGGCGGCAACCGTGAGCGGATGGCCGCGCTGCGCCGCCGCGGCCGGGGCTGCTGCGTGGTGGCGCCCATCGTGCTGCACGGGCGGGCGTGGGGCGAGCTGTATGTCGCGCGGGGGACGGGGGAGCCGGTGTTCGGCCGGGCGGACGCCGACTTCGCGAGCGTGCTGGCCGCGGTGACGGCCGCCGGGATCGCGCAGACCGAGCGGCTCGCGGAGGCCCGCCGGCTGGCCTTCACCGACGCGCTGACCGGCCTCGCCAACCGCCGCGCCGTCGATATGCGGCTGGACGAGGCGCTGGAGCTGCACCGCAGGGACGAGGTGGTGGTCAGCCTGGTGGTGTGCGACCTCAACGGGCTGAAGCGGGTGAACGACTCGCGCGGCCATGCGGTCGGCGACCGTCTGCTGGAGCGCTTCGGCTCGGTGCTGTCGCTGTGCGGCGCGATGCTGCCGGGCACGCTCGCCGCCCGGCTCGGCGGCGACGAGTTCTGTCTGCTGGCGGTGGGGCCGCCGGCCGACGAGGTGGTCAAGGTGGCCGGTGAACTGTGCGACCGGGCGGGGGAGTTGGACCTCGGCGAGGGGGTCGCGGTCGGGGTCGCCTCGACCGGCGACCCGATCGGCCCGGTGCGCAGCGCCCGCCGGCTCTTCCGGCTCGCGGACGCCGCGCAGTACAAGGCCAAGGCGGCCAAGTCGGGCGAACCGGTGATCGCCGGGCGGCACGGCGGCAAGGATGACCCCGTCGTCCGGCTCGCGGACGCCCCGGACCGGCGGTCCGGGCCGGAGCGGCGGCGCTTCCGGAGGTGAGGAGGTTTCCCGGTGGCCGTACCGGCCGCCCGCGGACACCGGGTAAGGGGTGATCGTGAAATCCGGTGGTGACATCCGGCGATTCAGTCTCTAGGGTTCCTGAATATGGATATGCACACTGTGGTGCTGGGGACGTCCGGCACGACCGCACAGGACGTCATCGCGGTGGCTCGGGGCGCGGCCCGGATCGAGCTGTCCGGGGAAGCCCTCGCGGCCGTCGCCACCTCCCGCGCCTTCATCGACGAACTCGCCGCCAAGCCCGACCCCGTCTACGGCGTCTCCACCGGCTTCGGTGCCCTCGCCGTCCGCCACATCAGCCCCGAGCTGCGGGTCCAGCTCCAGCGCAACATCGTGCGTTCGCACGCGGCCGGGATGGGCCCGCGGGTCGAGCGGGAGGTCGTCCGCGCGCTGATGTTCCTGCGGCTGAAGACGCTCGCCTCCGGGCACACCGGGGTCCGCCCGCTGGTCGTCGAGACCATGGCCGCCCTCCTCAACGCCGGCATCACCCCCGTGGTCCACGAATACGGCTCGCTCGGCTGCTCCGGCGACCTCGCGCCGCTCTCCCACTGTGCGCTGGCGCTGATGGGCGAGGGCGACGCGGAGGGCCCCGACGGTGTCGTACGGCCGGCCGGTGAGCTGCTGGCCGCGCACGGCATCGAGCCCGTCGAGCTGCACGAGAAGGAGGGCCTGGCCCTCCTCAACGGCACCGACGGCATGCTCGGCATGCTCGTGATGGCCTGCGCCGACCTCGCCCGGCTGTTCACCTCGGCGGACATCACCGCGGCGCTCTCCCTGGAGGCGCTGCTCGGCACGGACAAGGTCCTCGCGCCCGAGCTGCACGCCATCCGCCCGCACCCCGGACAGGCCGCCTCCGCCGCCAACATGGCCAAGGTGCTGGCCGGTTCGGGCTTCACCGGTCACCACCAGGACGACGCCCCGCGCGTCCAGGACGCCTACTCCATCCGCTGCGCGCCGCAGGTCGCGGGCGCAGGCCGGGACACCCTCGACCACGCCCGGCTGGTCGCCGACCGCGAGCTGGCCGCCGCCGTCGACAACCCCGTCGTCCTGCCCGACGGCCGGGTCGAGTCCAACGGCAACTTCCACGGCGCCCCGGTCGCCTACGTCCTGGACTTCCTGGCCATCGCCGCCGCCGACCTCGGTTCCATCGCCGAGCGCCGTACCGACCGGCTCCTGGACAAGAACCGTTCACACGGGCTGCCCGCGTTCCTGGCCGGCGACCCGGGTGTCGACTCCGGCCTGATGATCGCCCAGTACACCCAGGCCGCGCTGGTCAGCGAGCTGAAGCGGCTGGCCGCACCCGCGTCGGTGGACTCCATCCCGTCCTCCGCGATGCAGGAGGACCATGTCTCGATGGGCTGGTCGGCGGCGCGCAAGCTGCGCACCGCGGTCGACAACCTGACCCGGATCATCGCCGTCGAGCTCTACGCGGCGACCCGCGCCATCGAGATGCGTGAGGGCCTGACACCGGCTCCCGCCACCCGCGCCGTACTGGACGCGGTGCGCGGTGCGGGCATCCAGGGGCCCGGCGAGGACCGCTTCCTGGCGCCGGACCTGGAGCGCGCGTACACGTTCGTGCGGGGCGGGAAGCTGGTGGCGGCCGTGGAGCCGGTCACCGGCGCACTGGCCTGACGGCGGCGGGGGCGCCGTCCGGTCTCAGCAGGTCTCGTCGCGGGTGCGGCGGACGGAGTAGCTGACCAGGCCGGCGCCCAGCGCGAGGCAGCCGACGCCGCCGATCACATACGGCGTGGTGTCCGGGCTGCCGGTGTCGGCGAGGAAGTGCGGGGCGCCGGCGGGGTTTGCGGTGCCGCTGCCCGTGGCGCTGTCGTGCGCGGTGGCCGACGGGCCGTCGGCGGTGTTCCGTGCCACGTCGGCGGTGCGGTCGGCGAGGTCCGGTCCGGCCGCCACCCGCAGGGCGGAACCCGACGCGCCGTCATCTCCCGCGGTGGCATTGGCGGAGGGCACGAACCACAGGGCGAACAGCACCGATCCCGCGGCCGCGGCGGTCAGTAGTGGTCGTCGTGCCGTCACGGAAGGCATCCCCCTTGTGGGTTCGGCAAATTGGCCGTTGACCTCAGATGTTAATGACCGCCGCGGGTCGCGGGGAAGTCGGGAGCCGTCCATGCCTAACCTCCGTGCTATGAGCAATGGTGAGACATCACGCTTTGTGCGCCTTCATGTGGAATTGATCATGGAGGTCACCGACGCCGACCGGCTGACCGGCGCCGCCGTCGGCTACATCGAAGGGGACCCCGCGCTGCCCGACGAGGAGCGCAGACAGTCGCTGGAGACGGTCCGGGAGGACCCGGCCGAGGCGCTGGCCCATCTGATCGACCCGTTCGACCTCGTCACCAAGGTGCCGGGGGCCGAACTCGCACAGGCCTCCTGGAGCAGCGAGGAGCTGACCGACTACGACCCGGACGCCGAGTGGGACGCGGCGGAGTGGGATCTGGCGGACGACGCGGACGGGGAGGGCTGACCGGCATTTCCCGATGGCCACGGCCCCCGTACGGCTCCCTGCCGTGCGGGGGCCTCCTATGTGTCCGGGATGACGTGCGCCGGTGCCGAGTGATCACCATTTGCCCGTTCCCACGGCATAAGTGGCCTTCCCCACACTTCGTGGAGGCATGGAACGGGTGAAACGGATAAGGCGTTCATAAGGCGTCGACCGGAAGGCCGGCGTCCATTTGGGCCGGCGTTCAGTTGGCTGCTTACTCGGGGAATCGTGCGGGAATCGTGCGAAATCGGTAGCAATGGAGATTCGTGTGATGACGGACAGCAAGCGCCGGAAGGGCCTCATAGCCAGCGCCGCGCTGCTCGGGGGCGTACTCACGCTGGCGGCGTGTGGCGGCAGCAATGCGGCTGACCGAGGCCAGGACGGTGCTGACGGCGCCCGGCACGAGAACAGCCGACAGGTGGACGAGGCGGCGGCCAAGGACGCCTCCGACGCCAGGATCACGATCCGTCCGGAGGACGGCGCGACCGACACCGGCCTCAACAGTGACGCGGGTGTCACGGTCAGCGGCGGAAAGCTGACCGGCGTCACCATGACCTCGGTCGAGTCCAAGCAGCCGGTCGAGGGCACGCTCTCCGCCGACGGCAGCTCCTGGACGCCGGACCAGCCGCTGAGCCGCTCGACGAAGTACAAGGTCACCGCGCACGCGGTCGACTACCGGGGCCGCAAGGCGGTGGAGAACTCCAGCTTCACCACCGTCGCCCCCACGAACAGCTTCATCGGGAACTTCACGCCGGAGGACGGTTCCACCGTCGGCGTCGGCATGCCGGTGTCGATCAACTTCGACAAGCCGGTCAAGAACAAGACGGCCGTCCAGTCGGCGATCAACGTCTCGTCGAGCAGCAACCAGCAGGTCGTCGGCCACTGGTTCAACGACAAGCGGCTGGACTTCCGCCCCCAGGAGTACTGGAAGGCGAACTCCGAGGTCACCCTGCAGCTCGGCCTGGACGGCGTCGAGGCCTCCCCGGGCGTCAAGGGCATCCAGAACAAGATCGTCAGCTTCCACGTCGGCCACGCGCAGATCAGCACCGTCGACACCAAGAAGCACGAGATGACCGTGGTGCGGGACGGCCGGACCCTCAAGACCATCCCGATCTCGGCCGGCAGCGACGAGAACGCCACCTACAACGGCAAGATGGTGATCTCCGAGCGGTTCAAGCAGACCCGGATGAACGGCTCGACCGTCGGCTTCAAGAAGCACAACGGCAAGGGCGAGTACGACATCCCCGATGTCCCGCACGCCATGCGCCTGACCAGCTCCGGCACCTTCATCCACGGCAACTACTGGGGCAAGGGCATCTTCGGCAAGACCAACACCAGCCATGGCTGCATCGGCCTGGAGGACGCCAAGGGCGCCAAGGACTCCAAGACGGACGGCGCCTGGTTCTTCGATCACTCGCAGACCGGTGACGTGGTCGACGTCATCAACTCCCCGGACAAGAGCGTCAAGCCGGACAACGGCCTCAACGGCTGGAACATGGACTGGTCGCAGTGGGTGGCCGGCAGCGCGCTGCAGTGACGGCCGCCCGGGACGGCCGGCCCGGCGCCCGTACCTGCCGGCTGCGCCGGGGGCCCTCCGTACAGTGAACGGGTGAGTGAGCGTGGAGAAGGCGGGCGCGGCGGGGCACCGTCGGCCGGGGAACTGGTCGGTCAGGTGCTCGGCAGCGTCCGTTACGCGCCGGACGGCGAGCGGGCCGAGGACGCCCTGGAAACGGGCGCCTCGATGCTGGCCGCGGCCGAGGCCGGCTGGGCGGCGGTGAGCGCGGCGGTCGTCGAGGCCGCCGTGGCGGGCGTACGGCAGTGCTGGGCGGGCGGCTGGCACCCCGCCGACCTGGCACGGATCGTCCGGCGTGAGGCCGCCGGCACCACCCTCGTGGCGCTGGTCGTCGACGCCGTCGCGGCCGAGGCGGCCCGGCAGCCGGCCACCCGCCCCGCCCCTGACCCGCGCTGGGCCGGGCAGCTGCGGCAGCTCGGCGCCGAGGTGTGGTGGCCCGCCGACACCGGCTACCTCGACGCGCTGGCCGGGCGCCGCCGCGCCTCCCGCTTCGAGACCGCGTACGACGTGCTGGCGGCGCTGCGGGCACTCGCCCGGCTGCCCCGCATCACCCCGCTCCCCGTCCCGCCGCCGGACGGCGCCCGGAGCGGACCGGCCGACGCCGCCGCGGCGCGTGCCCTCGGGCGGATCCGCGGTCTGCTCGCCAAGGCCGAGGCGACCGACTACGCCGAGGAGGCCGAGGCGCTGTCCGCCAAGGCGCAGGAGCTGATGGCCCGGCACAGCATCGACGCGGCGCTGCTCGACCGCGCGGACGGCTCCCCGGACGGCCGCACCGACGGCCCGTCGGCGATCCGTATCGGCATCGAGGGCCCCTACGAGCAGGCCAAGGCGCTGCTGCTCGACGCGGTCGCGGCCGCCAACCGCTGCCAGGCCGTCTGGGCCGCCGACGTCGGCTTCTCCACCGTCATCGGCTTCGTCCCCGACCTGGAGGCGGCCGAGATGCTCTACACCTCGCTGCTGCTCCAGGCCACCGCCGCGATGAACCGCGCGGGCGACGCCCTCCCCGGAGCCCGGAAGAAGCAGGGCGGTGCCTCCGGTGCCCGCGGCCGTTCCCGCCGCAGCCGGGACTTCCGCCAGACCTTCCTCGTCGCCTACGCGGACCGCATCCGCGACCGGCTCGCGGCGGCCACCGCCACTGCCACGGCCGCCGCCAGCGCCGAGTCCGGCCCCGCGGCCCCCGACCTCCTCCCGGTCCTCGCCGCCCGCGCCCTCGCCGTCGAACGGACCACCGGCGCCCTCTTCCCGGACACCGCCCCCGTCCGTCTCCGCGGCGTCCGCGACATGGACGGCTGGCACCAGGGCAGAGCGGCAGCGGACCGGGCACGGCTGGGGGAGGGGGCGTCGCGCGGGTGAGGGCGGGAACGGGAGCGCCGGGCTGGTGCAGCGGGTACGGATTACGCCAGCAGCCCGCGCTCCAGCGCGGTGATCACGGCCGCGGTCCGGTCCGACACCTCCAGCTTCTTGAACGCCCGCAGGAGATGGGTCTTGACCGTCGCCTCACCGATGAACAGCTCCCGGCCGATCTCGGCATTGGTCAGCCCCTGGCTGACCAGCCGCAGCACCTCGCACTCCCGGCCGGACAGCACCGGCGCCTCCACCGCCCGCGCCCGGAACAGCTTGGGGGCCAGCGAAGGGGTCAGCACGGTCGCCCCGCGCGCCGCACCGTGCACCGCGTCGATCAGCTCCGCCCGCGAACTGCCCTTGAGGAGATAGCCGGCCGCGCCCGCTTCCACGGCGCGCAGGATGTCGGCGTCGTCCTCGTAGGTGGTGACGATGACGACCTTGGTGTGCGGCGACCGCCGCAGGATGTGCCCGGTGGCCGCGACCCCGTCCATCGCGCCCATCCGCAGGTCGAGCAGTACGAGATCCGGGCTCAGCCGTTCCGCCAGCGTCACGGCCTCCTCACCGGAACCCGCCTGCCCGACGACCGCGATGCCCGGGTCGGATTCGAGCATGGCGCACAGGCCCTCCCGGACGACGGGATGATCGTCCGCGAGCAGCACCCGCACGGCGGCCGGGTGCTCAATGCCTGTCATGTGCGGCGCCCTTCGCCCGTATGCCCGTCATGTGCCTGTGCCCTTCGCCTGGTGCTGTGTTCTCAACGCCCGCCATGCGGCGTGCCCTTCAGCCGCCGCCGTCCACTCCGGCCGGCCCGTCCAAGGGCACCTTCACCTCGACCGTGGTGCCCGCCCCCGGCGCGCTCACCACGCTCATCGCTCCGCCGATCTCCGCCACCCGGGCCGCCATCCCCCGCAGCCCGAATCCGCCGCGCCCGTCCGCGCCACCGGACCCGTCCTGACGGGAGGACGCTCCCCGGCCGGAGGGCTCTCCCTGACCGACTGCCGTGTCCTGACCGGCGGTTGGGTCCCGGCGGTCCCCCGCCCCGCCGCGTGCCGTCGCCGCCTCCGTCGCGTCGAACCCCTTGCCGTCGTCGGTGACCAGGAGCCCGACCTGCCCCTCGCCGTACCGCAGTACGAGGTCCACCGCACCGGCGTCGGCGTGCTTGCGCACATTGGCGCCAGCCTCCTGCGCGGCCCGCAACAGGACGACATTGACCGCCATCGGCAGCGGACGCTCGTCCCCCTCGACGGCGAACCGGGCCAGCAGCCCGGTCTGCGCGGCCAGCCCGTCCGCCTGCCGGCGCAGCGCCTGCGCCAGGGAGCGCTCCCGCAGCGAGGCGGGCGTCCGGTCGGCAACGAACGCGCGGGCCTCCGCCAGGCTCTCCTTCGCCATCCGCCCGACCAGCGCGAGGTGTTTCCGGGCCACGGCGGGGGCGCCCTCCACCTCCGCATCGGCGGCCTGCACCAGGCTGATGATGCTGGTCAGGCTCTGCGCCAGGGTGTCGTGGATCTCCCGCGCGAGCCGCTCGCGCTCGGCGGAGATCCCGGCCTGGTGCGACAGCCGGGCCACCTGCTCGCGGTTTCGCCGCAGCTCCTCGATGAGTTCGGCGTGCTCCTTGTTCTGCCGTACCACCCGCTTGATCCACAGCCCGAGGAGTACGGACAGCGCGATCCCGAGCAGCGACGCCAGCAGCACGAACAGCACGAGCGGGGCCGTGGCACCGCCCCGCAGCCACAGCATCGTCACGGGGACAAGATTGCTGAGAACGCCCGCCGCCAGGGCCGGCCGGGTCGCCAGGCTCATCATCAGCATCGGGACGATCCCGAACAGCGCGAACGCACTCGTCAGATCGACCGCGGTGGCGATCCCGAAGAGCGCGAAGAGCCCGGCGGCGAAGCCGGTGTTCCGCCGGTCGCGCTCGTCACGGAGCATCAGCGGCCGCCCGATCCCGGCGTACCAGGGCACGACCAGGGTGAGCGCGCCGATCGCGATCAGCCGCCCGGTCTGCGGCACGGCGGAGGTGAACACCAGCCCCGTGGTGACCAGATAGCAGATCACGAAGTAGCTGTCCCACAGCCCGAACCAACGCATCCGTGTCTCGGGTCGGCCCCGTGCCCCGGGCGCGCGCCGCGCCTCACGCGTCACCGTGTTCATCCCCTGTATCTGCATCCGACCCTGCATCCGACCCGCATCCGGTCCCCGGCATCCGAACGGCCCCGCACCGGGGCGCCGGCGCCCCGTGTCGCCGCGCCCCAGTCCTATCACCCTGCCTCACCCCGTCCGCCGCGCTGTCCACCGACCGGTGGACAGCCGAATCCACCGGCCGGTCGTACCCCCACAACAAGGCCCCGCCATAACGTCGTTGACGGCGGCCGGAGGTTATCCATGGATATCCCGGAATCCGCCGCAGCTACAGACCTCGCAGCCTTGCGGAAAGGCCCCGGATTTCCATGAACAACCTGAGTCAGTTCGTCATCGCGCTGATTGCCGGCGCGAGCATTCTCACCATCATCCTGGCGACCGACCTGGGCCGGCGCCGGGTCACCAACATGCGGATGCTGCGCTCCGTGCTCGCGGTCGCCGTCATCATCGCGATCTTCGTGCACTCCTTCCCGACCTCGGGGAACGCACCGTCCTTCCAGCTCATCGGTGTCGGCGTGGGAGTGATCTGCGGACTGATCGCGGGTGCGCTGCTCCCCGCCCACCGCGGCGCCGACGGCCAGATCTACACCACCGGCGGATTCGGATACGCCCTCGTCTGGATCGTCCTCTCCAGCGCCCGGGTCCTTTTCGCCTATGGCGCCGAACACTGGTTCGCGGAAGGCCTGGTCCGTTTCAGCATCGAAAACGAGCTGAGCGGTCCGGACGTCTATGCAAACGCCTTCGTCTTCATGTCCCTTGCCATGGTTCTCACCCGCACCGCGGTACTGGTCACCAAGCGCCGCCGCATTCGCCTTGCGGCCGCGGAGCCAGGCCGGACGGAGGAGCAGCCGGCCCGGGTCTGAGGGGCGGAGCGCCGGAGTGCTTCCGCCCGGCCCGGCCCCTCAGACCGGCTCGGCCGCCCGTGCCTCGCCGCGGAACACCTGGGCCGTATGCCAGCGGATGTGCTCGGGGGCGACCCGGGCACTTCCGCGTTGCGGGCCGACGAGCAGCCGGCCGGCACCTCTCCTCGATGATTGAACGGAGGCGGTGGGCCGGACGTACAGATAACGGCGGCCTGAATCTCCGGTTCCGGTCCGTCGTGCCACCACCGGGCCCCGCACGGAAGGACCTTCGGGTTGCCGCACTCCACCGACACCGCCAACTCCCCCCATCCCTCTGCCTCGGACGCGGAACCCCTGGACGCGCAGGCCCTGGACGAGGACGCCCCGGAGGCCGCGGCCACGGACGCGCCGGACGCGGACGTCCCGGACCCGGACAACCCGGACGCCCCGGATGCCCAGGACGCGGACGCCCCGCCCCCGACCGCCGCTGCCGCCGACACCGTCCCCACCACCCCCACCACCTGGCGCGACCGCCACCCCGCCGCGGCGCGGGCCCTCTCCGTCACCGTCACCGCGCTGGCCGCCGTGCTGGTGCTCGCCGCGCTCCTGCTGCCGAACCAGCTCACCCGCCTCACCCCCGGCGAGTTCCTGCGCATCCCGGTGGAGGGGATCTTCGGTGCGGCGCTGCTGCTGCTCCTGCCGCCGAGGGCGCGGCGGGTGGCGGCCGTGGCCGCCGGTGTGGGCCTCGGCCTGCGGACCCTGCTGAACTGCCTGGACATGGGCTTCTACTCGGTGCTCGCCCGCCCCTTCGACCCGGTGCTCGACTGGATTCTGTTCGACGACGCCGAGTCGTTCCTCAAGGACTCGATAGGCCCGGCCGGCGCGGCCGTTGCCGTGATCGGCGTCGTGGCCCTCGTGCTCGCCCTGCTCGTCCTGATGACGCTGGCGGTCGTCCGGCTCAGCCGCCTCATGGTCCGGCACGGTGCCGTGGCGACCCGTACCACCCTCGTGCTCGGGACCGTATGGATCACCTGCGCGGCGCTCGGTGTGCAGCTCGCCGGCGTCCCGGTCGCGTCCACGAACACGGCCGACCTCGTCCAGGACAGCGCCCAGCGGCTGCGGGCCAGCCTCGCCGACCAGCGGGTGTTCGCCAAGCAGGCGGGCGTCGACGCGTTCCACGGCACCCCGCCCGACCAGCTGCTGACCGGGCTGCGCGGCAAGGACGTGATCTTCACCTTCATCGAGAGCTACGGCCGCAGCGCGATCACGGACCCGGCGATGGCGCCGCAGGTCGACGCGGTGCTCAAGGACGGCACCAAGCGGCTGCGCAAGGCCGGCTTCGACTCCCGGAGCGCCTGGCTCACCTCACCCACGGCGGGCGGCGGCAGCTGGCTGGCCCACTCCACCTTCCTGTCCGGCCTGTGGATCAACAACCAGCAGCGCTACCGCACCGTCACCTCCAGCAACCGCATGCCGCTCACCGACGCCTTCAAGCGCTCCGGCGCCTGGCGGACGGCCGGCATCATGCCGGGCGTCACCCGCTCCTGGCCCGAGGGCAGGTTCTACGGCCTCGACCACGTCTACGACACCCATCATCTCGGCTACAAGGGACCGCAGTTCAGCTGGTCACGGGTGCCCGACCAATACAGCCTGTCGGCCTTTGAACGCCTGGAGCACGGCAAGCGGCACGCCAAGCCGCTGATGTCGGAGATCATCCTCGTCTCCAGCCACAACCCCTGGGCGCCCATCCCCAAGATGATCGGCTGGGACGAACTCGGCGACGGCTCCGTCTACCACGCCATCAAGAAGGCGGGTAAGGACCCCAAGGAGGTGTGGAAGGACCCCGCGAAGGTGCGCACCGAATACCGCCGCGCCATCCAGTACTCCCTGCACAGCCTCGTCTCGTACATGGAGAAGTACGGCAACAAGAACACCGTGCTCGTCTTCCTCGGCGACCACCAGCCCGTCCCGGCCGTCACCGGCGAGAACGCCAGCCGCGACGTACCGGTCGCGGTCGTCGCCCACGACCCCGCGGTACTGGACCGGATCAACGGCTGGCACTGGCAGAAGGGCCTCCAGCCCGGCCCGAAGACCCCGGTCTGGCGCATGGACACCTTCCGGGACCGCTTCCTGACGGCCTACGGGCCGAGGCCGGGGGAGACGTCGGCGGAGAAGCCGGGGCGGGCGGGGCGCTGACGGGCTGCGGGGCCGGGGCGTAGGGCCATCGGTCGCGGTACCGCCCCGTCGCTCACGTCCCCGTCGCTCACGTCCCCACCGCTCATGCCCCCGCCGTCAGCCCGTCGATCATCCGGTCGAGGAGGCGGTCGAACACGGCCTGCGGTGCCGAGTCATGGCCCGGCACCGCCAAGGCCTGCGCAAGGTGCGGATAGTGGCCCCCGGTGGCAACGGACCGGAGGTAGCGGGCCTGCGCGTCCAGGAGTTCGCCGGAGCTGGGGCCACCGGCCTCGACCGCCCGCTCCTGGGCGAGTTCATAGGAAACGTGGCCGGCCACGAAGCCGGTGAGCAGGCTGAACGTCTCCAGCCGGGCCGAGGCCTCCAGACCGACGGGGGCGAGGACGGCGAGGGCGTACTCCAGGGCGGCGAGCGCATTGGGGCCGAATGTCTGCCGGGCCGAGAGCGCCGCGGGCAGCCACGGATGGCGCCGCATGATCGTGCGCTGCTCCTGCGCGAACTGCCGCAGGTCGGCCCGCCAGTTGCCGGACGGTGCCGCCGGCAGCCGATGGTCGCCGCTCACCTGGTCGATCATCAGCTCCAGCAGCGTCTCCTTGTTGGGGACGTAGCTGTAGAGGGACATCGTGCCGGCCCCGATCCGGGCCGCGACCGCGCGCATGGTGACCGCGGCGAGTCCCTCGGTGTCGGCGAGGGCAACGGCCGCCTCGGTGATCGCGGCGCGGCTGTGCGCCGGCGGCCGCCCCCGCCGCGGACGCTCCGCCGGCGACCAGAGCCGCTCGGGATCCACACCGGCACTACGGCCGGACGAGCCTGTACGGGGCACGGCAACCTCTCCTCACTCCTGACGCCATCCAACCACCCCCTCCCCTCACACACCGCACGCCGTACGGAAACGCGAACCCCGGCTGTACGGAGAGGGGATGACGCCGCCACCAAGCGAGCCGCTCCGGCTGCATTCGCCGACGGGCGGGCGCGGAAACCGCCGGACCTCAGCTCTGCGCGACCGGCCGGACGACGACCTCGTTCACATCGACCGCGGCGGGCTGCTCGATGGCGAACGCGATGGCGCGGGCGATCGCGTCCGGAGGTATCGCGATGTCGTCCCGCATCTTCGTGATCTCCGCTCGCACCCGGCTGTTGCTGGACGCCTCGGCGAAGTCCGTGGCGGTGACGCCGGGCGAGACGGTGGTCACCCGCAGCACGTCGCCGGCCTCCTGGCGCAGCCCTTCACAGAGCGCCCGGACCGCGAACTTGGTGCCGGCGTAGACCGCCATGGCAGGGACGACACGAAAGGCGGCCGTGGACGCGAGGGTGACGAAGTGCCCGGTGCCCTGCGCGCGGAAGACCGGCAGCGCCGCGGCGATGCCGTGCAGCACACCCTTCACATTGACGTCGACCATCCGGTCCCACTCCTCGACGCGCAGATCATCGAGCGGCGAGACCGTGCCGACCCCGGCGTTGCCGACCAGGACGTCGAGCCGGCCGAAGCGCTCACGGGCCAGCGCGACCAGGGCGTGCAGGTCGTCCGGCCGGGTCACATCGGTGCGGAGCTGCACGGCCGCGCCACCCGCCCGCTCGATCCGCTCCACCAGCTCCGCCAGTCGCTCGGTCCGACGCGCACCGAGAACCACCCGTGCCCCACGCTCGGCGAGCAACAACGCGGTCGCCTCCCCGATACCGCTGCTGGCTCCCGTAACTGCCACCACTTTTCCTTCAATTCCAGACATGAGGCGTTCTCTTCCTTCTCGGCAGGGGAGGGGAGGCCCAGGGGAGGGGGTCATAGCTGTCGCACGCCGTGCCGCCGCCGGAGCCGTCTCGCGCCGTCGGCGGCGTCCGGCCCTCGCCCACAACCCTCCAGCACGCTTAGCCTGGTATCCAGAACGTACTTATTCTGGAACTGAGGCTGCTATGCCACCGCCGTCCGGCCAACGCCAACAGCTGGGTGCGTTCCTGCGCAGCCGGCGGGAACGCCTCACTCCGGCCGAGGTCGGCCTCCCGCAGACCGCCCGCCGCCGCACTCCGGGCCTGCGCCGGGAGGAGCTGGCGCTGCTGGCCGGCATCAGCGCCACCTGGTACACGTACCTGGAGCAAGGGCGCGAGATCCGCGCCTCCGAACAGGTGCTGACCGCCCTGGCCACGACCCTTCGGCTCGACCGCCACGAGCGCACCCACCTGCTCCAGCTCGCCGGTCACGCACCCGCGGACGAATTCGAGGACCGCGACCCGCTCACGCCCGAGGCCGCAGCCGTCCCCCTCCTGCTCCAGCCCAGCCCCGCCTGCCTCATCGACGGCACCTACGACGTCCTCAGCCACAACCAGGCGGCCGAGGCCCTCTTCCCCCGCCTCATCGATCCCGAGGCGGGCCGCCCGCCCAACTTCCTCCGCTGGACCTTCCTCGAACCGGTGGCCCGCGACATCGTGCTCGACTGGGAGCCGGAGGCCCGCGCCCTGCTCGCCCGCCTCCGCACCCAGTCCGAACGCCACCCCGCCGACCCGCGATACGCCCGTCTCATCGACGAATTGACCACCCACAGCCCGGAAGCACGCGCCTGGTGGCCCCACTACGAGGTGCAGCCCCGCCACAGCGGCAACAAGCGGCTGCGCCACCCGCAACGCGGCCCGGTCGACTATGCCTACACCGCCTTCCACCTGGCTGAACAACCGGAACACACGCTGGTGATCTACGCCGAAACCCCAGCCGACCCGCCTCCCCCGGCCCGCTGAGCCAACGACCGGACACCAGCGCCGCCCCGGCCGGCCCCGGCCTCGGCCCCACACAATTCGCCACCGGCCCGTACGCCACCGGCCCGTACGCCACCGGCCCGTACGCCACCAACTCCTTACGCCACCGGCCCCGTACGCACGGATACCGCCACAACCGCCATTACCCGGCAGGCAGCTCGGCCTCAATGAGATCCGCCGCCCGCCGAGTACCACCCTCCCTCGCCATCTCCCCCTGTATGACGGCGAGTCGACGCGTCACCTCCGGGTCGTCGACGAGCGCGAGCACCGCCGCGCGGAGCGTGGCGGCATCCGCCTCCTCCATCGGAACGTGGCGGGCCACGCCCAGCCCCTGGAGCACATCCGCGTTCCCGAACTGGTCGACGGCCTGCGGCACGGCCACCATCGGTGTCGCGGTGGCCAGCCCCTCCTGGCTCCCACCCGCCCCGGCATGCGTGATGAAGGCATCGGCCTTCTTCAGAATCGCCAACTGCGGTACCCAGTCGCGCACTTCCACATTCTCCGGCACGTCCCCGAGCTCCTCGGCCGTGACGTGCTTCCCCACCTGCAGTACGACATGCCAGCCCGGCAGATCACCGAACGCCTTGACGCACTCGCGGTAAAACCTGGGCTGCTTGGTGAACGACGAGCCGAGCGACACCAGCAGCACGCGCTCGGCGCCCGCGGGCCGCTCCCAGTCGCCCTGCGCGGCGCGATCCCCCTGGCAGGCGCCGACGAAGGAGTGCACCTTCTCGTCGACCCGGTCGGCATTCGGCTGCAACGCCTTCGGAATGAGCACGACGGAGCGGCCGGGCCGGCCGACGAAGGGGTCAGGATGCTGCTCGATCCCGTTCTCCACAAGCCAGTTGCTGAACTTCTCGTAGTACGCCCGGCCGCGCTCGGTCGCCCTGGGCTCCGCCCACATCGGCTCGGAGACCTCCTCCTCGTACCCCTCCCACGCGACGAGGTTCGGCGAGAGCGAGACCGCGGGCACACCCCAGCGGTGCGCAAGGACCCGCGCCGGATACGAGGTGATGTCATGCAGCACGAGGTCCGGCTCATCCCCCCGATACGCCTCGATGAGCTGCGGAAGCGCCTGAATCGCGTCATCCAGGAACGGCTCGACGTTGTCGAGCAGCGTCGTCCCCCACGCCGACGGGTCGTCATCGGGCGACGGCAGCGTCGTCCGGTACAGCACCGGCTCGGCCCCGGTCTCAGCGACCTTCTCCTCAAAGAGATGCGGAATCGCGTACGTCACCCGATACCCACGGGCCACGAGTTCACGAATCACTTCGAGGCTCGGATTCACATGCCCGTGTGCGGCTATGGAGAACATGGCGATATGGGCAGGTCTGGTGTGTTCCAGGGTAGTCATGACCACAAGGTAAGCGAGACGATACGTCTCGTGCAATTTATTTTCGGCAGGTGCTTTCCCGGTGAGTGTCCTTCTCGGGGCCGCTTTTGACGGGCCGTCGGCTGCTTTCACGATCCCGATGCGGGACCCCCGCCTGTGCCGCGCGCTCAGTGACCGGCGGCCGTCGAGCGGAGGAACGGCTTCGCCAGGCGTTCCACCCGGCCGACGCGGTCTGCCGGGCGGGACGTCTGGCGCAAGATCCGGGAAGTTACTAGCATGCGCACGATCCGGCCACCGCCAGGTCGGTCCGGCGATCTTCCCTGGAGGGCGGGAGCACGCTCCGCTGCAAGAGCCCGTTCGCATCTAGGAGGGAATGGTGTCGCAGTCCCGCAGACCCTTGAGTCGTCTCACTGGCTTGTTTTCATCGGTCGCCCGTTACACTGCGTGGCCCACCCGGTCGGGCCCCATCGGCTCCGCGGAGGGACGTAGTGCACGCCGCCGCAGGGAGATCGAGTGAAAGACGTCGAATCGGTTCGTACTGCCGTGTTCCGGGAGGATGAGTCCAGGCCCGGCGCGTTCCAGGCCAACGCGAGCATGGTGCAGGCGGGTTTCTTCTGCTGGGAGATCTCCACCGGCGAGGTGAGCTGCGATCCGGTCACCCTCGCACTGCACGGCATGCCCGAGAGCGGCCCGTCGGACATCGCGAGCTTCCTGGCCGCAGTACACGAGTCCGATCTGGCCAATGTGCGCGACGCCCTGGGGCTGATAGCGGAATCCTGCGGCAACTACCAGATCGAGTACCGCGTCACCTCCGGCGACGGCCGGCACCGGTCCCTGGAAGCCCGGGGCCGCGTCCTGCCCGGCGCCGACGGGCTGCCGGCCCGCATGGTGGGAGTGGTCATGGATACCACTGCCGTCCATGAGCGACACGAAGCGGAGCGGCGGCGGCTGTACGAGCGCGCCACCCGTGACCGCTGGATGCAGGAGCTGACCGCGGCTCTGGCCGCCGCCGTGACGGTCAAGGACATCATGACCGCCGCACAGGCAGGACTGCGTACCTTCGGAGCGGGTGCGCTGGCAGTGATCGCCCCGGAGGGGGACGGGCTGTCCGTCGTCGCCTCGTGCGCCGACGGGCAGGGGGAGGACTCCCTGCGCGTCCTCGACGCCACGGTCCGCACCCTCGTGGAGGAGTCACTCGACCGTAGGGCGCCCGTCCTCATCGGCTCCGCGGACGCGCTGATCAGCGGCTATCCGCACCTGGCACCGCTTGAGCAGCCGGCCCGGCAGGCGTGGGCGGCACTGCCGCTCACGGACTCGCGCGGCCGCGTCAGTTCCTGCCTCGTGAGCTTCCCCGAGCCGCAGGAATTCCTGCCCGAGGAGCGGGCCCTCCTGGTCGCCGCCATGGGACTGCTCGCCCAGTCACTGGAACGTGCCGGCATGTACGAGTCGGAACACGCGCTCGCCACCGAACTCCAGCGCGGCATGCTGCCGCGCGGGCCGCTCACGGTGCCGGGTGTGACCATCGCCGCCCGTTACCAGGCCGCCACCTCCGGGATGTGGATCGGTGGCGACTGGTACGACGCCATCAGCCTGCCCGACGGCGGCGTGGCTCTGGTCATCGGAGATGTGCAGGGACACAGCGTGCACGCCGCGTCTCTCATGGGGCGGCTGCGCACCGCCGTGCACGCCTACGCGAACGAAGGACACCCGCCCGCCGCCGTCCTGGAGCGCACCAACCGCCTGCTGGCCGAGTTGAACACCGACTCGGACCGGGCCCTGTTCGCCACGTGCTGCTACCTCGCACTCACCCCCTCCGACGGAACGCTCCGGGTGTGCCGGGCGGGCCATCCGGCACCGGCACTCATCACGCCCCGAAAGCCGCCGCGCCTTCTGGAGGTCCCCGGCGGCCTCCCTCTGGGGATCGACCGGAAGGAGCGGTACCCGACGACCCGACTGCGCATCACTCCGGGCAGCGTGCTGGCGCTGACCACCGACGGCCTGCTCGAGGCCGTGAACAAGGACATCGACCAGGGCTTCGAGAGGTTTCTCCGGGGGCTGCGAGGGGCTCCCACGGCGGACCTGGAGACCCTTGTCGACGACCTGCTCGCCGGTACGCAGAAGGCTCACGGCCTGGGCGACGACGTCGCTCTGCTCCTGGCTCGTCTGAACAGGCCCGGCCGCCGCAGCTGACCCGGGACCGCCCCGGCCTGCCTCAACTGGCTGGAATCGCCGGGCACTTGTATCCACGACCCACCGAATTTCCCGTCCGTGGTGCTGCCCGGTACACGGCGAAGAGTGCCAAAGAAACGAGACCTCTGTCCAACATCATCGACCGGCAGGGTAATTTACATCGGTGGTTGGGACTGCCTGGTCATGCTCCATGCGGGCCTTGGCGTGCCGCATCGGCAATGTCGCTGAATGCCGCGAATGGCAGAGAATTACCGAGAGCGAGCTGACGTATGGAAAACTTCCGGATCCCGGACCTTTGCATACCCTTGCCGGCAGCGCTCAATCCAGAACTCCAGGCGGCCACGGCGGCTGCTGAGGCCTGGTTGGACGAGTTCGGCCTGGTGCCCACCGAAGAGGCACGTCGGCATGTGCAGCGCACTCGTGTGGACCGGCTCACCGCGTGGCTGTGCCCGAACGCCTCCCCGGAGGCGTTGACGCTGATCACCCAGTGGAACGCATGGCTGTTCCAGCTGGACGACCAGTTCGACGATGACCCGGTGCGCGGATACCGCCCCGAGCAGTGGCGGGACGCGTTCGGGCCGTTGTTCGCCGTATTCGACGGAAACGTGACGACTGGGCGGCTGGCGCGTTCACTGGCCGATCTGTGGCGCCGTACCGTGGCTGTCCGCTCTTCCGTATGGCAGCGCAGATTTGTCCCGCACCTGTTGTGGTATTTCGACAGCTACCGGGCCGATATGATTCATCGGGAGGAAGGGCGCGTGCCCGGCCTGCATCAATATCTGGCCCACCGCCGTGCCTCATTCGCATTCGACGCCGTACTGGACCTGATGGAAATCGGTGCCGGTGTGGACCTGCCCGACCAACTGCATGCGAATCCTGCCTTCGCGGACATGCGAGAGGCAGTGATCTATGCGAATGCCTGCATTAACGATCTTTACTCGCTGCCCAAAGAACTCGCCCATGACTACGCGTTCAACGCCGTCACGGTGATCTGCCACCACCACCGGTGCAGCCTCCAGGAGGCGGTGGAACGAGTGGCCGTGATGCAGGCCGGATACGTCCAGCGCATCCTCGATCTCGAACAGGTCCTGCCCGGACGGCTGGCGCGCTCCGGCCTCGCCGACGACGTCATCGTCGACGCCCTCCGCTGCGTCAGGGACTTCCATGCCCTCACTGCCGGGAATGTCGCCTGGTCGAAGGAGACCGGACGCTATGCGGAGATAGAGGCCAAACCGACCTATCTGGCAGACTTGTTCATCCCGTAGGAACCGTCGGCTGCCGCCCCCGCCGCGCGTCAGGGCACCGCCGTGCACGCGGAGCTTGTGGGTGACACGGCTGCGCAGACGCTGGCGCGGCGGTGGCAACCTGAGCGGTTCGGCCGTGGCCCATTTATCCTTGACCTGGGGCACAGACCGACCTCGCCGGGGTGATGGAGATGCTCGACCTTTCCTCCGCGCTGTCCGATATCCCGCCTCTACGGGGCCAGGCGCCATGGCCCCGGCACGAATACGTCAAGGGCTGGGGCGTCTTCGGGCTGCCTTTTGACTCCGGTCATGTCCTCGCCCTGCGCGTCTTCCCGGAGAACTCCTTCGGTCCCTACCGCACGTTGTGGCATCGCACCCCGAACGGCAGCTGGTCGATCCACGTCGACGGACCACACCTGCACACCGCATGCCCCCGGTACTACGGCCCGGCCTGCGACCACACCGGCTATGCCCGGATCGGGCTCACGTGGACGGGCCCGGCCACTTTGCGGGTGACGATGGATTCCCCCGCCCTGGACTGGACCCTCACCGCCTCCACGACCCGCCTCCTCACATTCCTCAACGCCATCAGCGGGGCCCTGCCGCTCGCCACCTGGCGCCCCCGACCCCTGGTGCGGGCCCGCGAGCGCCTGGCCCGTGCGCTGGGCATGGGAGACCTCCAGCTGTCCGGCACGATGCCCAGCGGCCACACCGGAACGCTCATGCCACAGCGGATGTATTTCGTCGACGACGCGCATGCCCTGCTCGACGACACCGACCTCGGGCGCCCGGTCCAGCTGACGGAGAACCCGCGCATCGGCGACGTCTCCCTGCCGTCCCGCGGAGTCCTGGCCATCGGCCAGGCGACATGGGAGATTCTCGACCCGGCGGAATACGAACGCACTCGCCTTGAGACCGCCCAGGACCTCGCCCTACCGCGAGAGGGCAGTCCGTGACGACGACGGACCCCTCCGGCGGCGGATCAGCGGGGCACGCGGTGCCACGAGGAAGTAGAACCAACCGCCGGCGGCGTCCATGCGGCGCAGGCCTCCGGGCCGGGGACCGTTGCCGAAATCGCTGACGTCGATGCCGGTCCTTGCGCGGTCTACGAGCTGGCCGGCCAGACGTTCCACTTCCGCCACCACATGGCCAGGGATGCCACCCACCACATGATCGTGGTCGGGTTCGTACTCCCAGCGCCAGTCAGCGCTCACCGGGCCGGGAGGCCGATGGCGGCGTGGGCTTCGTCCAGGATCCGGCCGATCTCAGAGGCGGCCTGCCGTACCTGAGCCGCGTCGCCCGATTTGGCGGCGTTCTCCCACCGGCGGAGGTCCGCTGCTGCATCGGGGTGACGCTGGACGTGGACATAGGCGGCCCACTGGGCGATGAACCGCTGGAGCGGTGCCAGGTCGGAGCCCTGCCGGGACTGGTCGGCCGCTTGGTCCAACTCCCGGGTGAAGGCCGGCAGAGCTGCGGGGGCGATCTGACTGATCGCCTGCCGCAGCGCGGCAACCGTGGCAGGGGGCTGGGGAATGAGTGGCTGCCCAGCGGCGGAGGTGGTCATCACTTAGCTTGACCCCCGTCCCCCCCGATCCCGCAGTACCCCGCGGGCCTCTTGTCGAGGTACTGCTGGTGCCGACGCTCAATGGCCAAGGTGTGCACCTGCGGCGTACGCGAGGAGGTTCGCGAAGCGCAGCCAGCCCAGGAGGTACGTGTTCAGCGGTGCGTAACCTGGGCGGGTCAGGCGACTGATGTCGTGGAGAGTGTCGGTCAGTTCGTCTTGCGCCCGGCGGTTGAGGCGGCCGAGGCTCGTGAGGTACGCGGACGCGCAGGCGTCGAGACGGGCATGTAGGTCGGCGAGTTGGCGTGTCTGGGTGTCGCCGGCGAGCGTCTCATCGGGGTAGGCCGACCGTCGGAAGGCGGAGTGACGGTTCGCCACGGCTGCGATGAGCCCCACGCGGGAGGGCGCCGTTTCACCGGGCCAACGAGGTCGACGGAGATGATCGGTGTCGGCGGCCCGCGGGGTTCGCCGGCCGGCCGCCTTATCCGCGTGACGGCGAGCCGCAAACGCCTCCAACTCGTTGAGCCTGACCGCGCGACTTGCCTCCAGCGTGCTCAGCGCGCGCAGCAGCGCCGCAGGGTCTCTGCGCAGATCGGGAGAGGGACATGCCGTCGCGGCAAGATAAGCCCAGGTCGCATTGAAGCCGAGCGGGCAGTAGTGCCCGACGGCACACCTCAGTGCTGTGTGCCGTCGGGCGATGGGCAACTGCTCGTCGCGGACCCTGCGCGCGTAGGTTCTGAAGCCCACTCGAAGTCGTCAGCCTTCTGCCGGGGCAACGCCTACCGGGCAGCTCACGCCAGTCCCGCCGATGCCGCAGTACCCGTTCGGGTTTTTGCTGCTTGAAAGGTACTGCTGGTGGTATCCCTCGGCCGCGTAGAAGGGGCGGCCCGTGGCGGGGAGGATTTCGGTAGTGATGTCGCCATGGCCGGCGTTGCGGAGGACGGTGCGGTAGGCGTCGCGGGAGGATTCGGCGGTCTGCTGTTGGGCGGGGGAGTGGGTGTAGATCGCCGAGCGGTACTGGGTGCCGATGTCGTTGCCCTGGCGGAAGCCTTGGGTGGGGTCGTGGGACTCCCAGAAGAGCTTCAGGAGAGTGGTGTAGGGGACGACCTCGGGGTCGTAGACGACGCGGACGGCTTCGGTGTGGCCGGTGTGGCCGGAGCAGACCTCTTCGTAGGTGGGGTTCGGGGTGTGGCCGCCCTGGTAGCCGACGAGGGTGGTCCAGACGCCCTCGGTCTGCCAGAACTTCCGCTCGGCGCCCCAGAAGCAGCCCAGCCCGAAGTCGGCGATCTCCAGGCCGTCCGGATACGGGCCGACCAGCGGGTTGCCGAGGACGGTGTGCCGGTCGGGGACGGTGAAAGTCGGCTCGGGGCGGCCGGCGAGCGCCTCCTCCGGGGTGGGGAGCTGGTTCTTGAAGCGGGAGAACAGCATGGGGATCAAGCTCCTGGGGGCGAGGCGAGGCGAGGCGAGGCGAGGAGGGACGGGGCGGGGGTGAAGCTGAGGTCGGGGCGGTGTGGGGCTGGATCGGGTACGTGGCTGCGCGCCGGGCCGGATCGGTGGGCTCGGTCAGGGAACGCTGGGGGAGTGAGGGGTATTCCGGGCCGCCAGGTCGCCGGGGCGGGCCGGTCCCGGCAACCTGACGGCGCCGGTCATCGGCCCGTCGGCCCGTCGTCTGCGTCAGCCGCACTGCCAGGTGAACATCGCGCGGTCGAAGCGGCGTTCGGCGAGGTCCTCGGGGCGTATGAGCCAGTAGAGGACGCCGGCGTCGCCCCACATCATGTCGGCGTCGTGGTCCGTGTCGATCTGGGCGAGGAGGACCCAGCGGAGCGCCTCGTCCTTGATGCGGGGGTCGTCCCAGGGCGGGGTGCCGAGGGCACCGCGGGCGACCTCGGTTTCCACCGCGTCCTGCACCGGGTTCGGGTGGCCGCCGAGGCGGTGTTCGGTGCCTCGGAAGTGGTCCCACAAGGCATCCTGGAAGCCCTCGCTCCACAACGCGTGGCCGTCCGGTAGCGAGCCGAACTCCCGGTGGACGGAGGGGTGCCCGGGGTATGGGGCGGTGCTCTCCACGCGTGCCGTCAGCGGCACCTCGGGGTAGGCCTCGATTCCTTCCGGGGCCGTGCGGGTGGTGGTCGGGACGTCCGCGGGTACGTACAGCACGCGGGCGCCGGCCCAGGTGTCCGGCTCATCGGGCATGACGAGCGCGGTGCCGTCGTCGAGCTGCCCGTCGAAGTAGAAGAACGCCAGCGTGCCGTCCGGTGGCAGGGCGCTGCCGGGGGCCGTGGAGGGGAGTCCGGCGCAGTCGATGGCGGTGATGAAGCTGAGCGGGCCGTTGCCCTCCCAGACCGGCCACTCCTCGCCCTCAGGCAGCTCCGGGAGGCCGCCGAGCCGGCCCACGACCCGGTCCGTACCGGGGTCGGTGGACCTCTCCAGGCGCAGGCTCGGCCGCAGCAGGCCGATCCACCGCTCGGCGATGTCGGTGGGCAGGTGCGCATGGGCGAGCGTGTGGAGCGGGTCAGCGGTGCTCTGTGTCATGGGGATGATGATGCCCGGGGGCACTGACAGTCGGAGGGTGGGACGCCGGCGCTCGACCGGGAACAGTTTTGAGGCCGGTCTTGAGGGTGTTCAGACCGCGGGCTCCCGGGTGACGTCCAAGAGGTCGGTCTCCTCTTCCTCCCAGATTTCGTAGAGGGCATCCGCGCCGTTTTCATTGACGTAGGCGATCTCGCTGGCGGTAACGGGCACAATCGTCAGAATGGCCATCTCGGTTCGGCCACTGGCGTTCTGTACGGACTCGAACCCGTCCTCGATGTACGGGTGAGTCACGATCATGACGCCCGCCATGTGGAGGTCTTCCCAGAAGGGTTCGGGTGCGGGGATCACCTGGTCCACCTGCACGGCTTCCCCCATCCTGATGACCAGCGTCGCGGTGAGGGCAACCAGGGCCCGTGCGTAGGCTCGCTGGTCGGCGAGTACGGTGCAGGCGAGTTCCTGAGGCATGATCGTCGTGATCTTCTGGAAACGGAGCCCGTTTGTCACAACGGATACCAGGTCGCCGTCATCCGACTTGCAGAAGAAGAGGGAAAACCCGCGATTCTTCCCTTCGACGACGGGGGGTTCGGCGTCGTACACCTTGCCCAAAAACCCCTCGATGTGATCGGGGAATCCGGCGTAGGGCTCCGAGGTGGTCACGAGGGCACTCCATTCCAGTCGTCATCATCCGAAAGGGTTCATCCTACCGCCGCGCCCACCCCGGTTTCCGGAGCCATGGCCCGACTGTCCAGGCGGAGTTGAACCGCTTGACGGGCTTCCCCAATTCGGATCGTTCAGCATGTTTTTGCCGTAGTGCCCGTACCCGGGCTCCTTGGATTCTGACCCATGGCCCTGGTTGGTCACCGGATCCTCTACTTGATAATGCTTGGGGTCGTTGTACTCGTCGAGTACTTCCTTCCATTTGAACTGGCCGGGGTGATCTTCGACGACGCTCTTGAGGCGATGGAATTCGCTGTCCGGGACGTGCCCGAAATTGTAGTTCTGCGGCTTTCCCGACTTGTTTGGAGGGTTTGGCGCCGGTCGCGTGAAGCCGCTCCCATCGGTAACCCGCCGGCCTCGTTCATCGTATCGCAGGGCATTTCCCGCTGAGTCGCGCTCGCACGGTATTGACTTGCCGGAATTTGGGCACACGAAGTCTTCTCCGTTACTCGCCCTCTTCGCGTCCCGGAAGACGGAGAACTGCGTCTTCTTCCTTAGCGTGGGCCGCCTCTTCCTGTTGAGCTTGGCCAGTTCCGTGTTAACCGGCGGATTTGCGCCAGGCCTTGGTCCCCGCGTTGCTGGTTTGTTCCCCTTGTTGATTTTGGTGAAACTGCGCGCCAGATTCTCGTCGTTTTCCTGATGGTTCCGTTTCATCTGGCGCACGCCGTCAGTCATCTGCTTACGCAGGTGCTTCGCGGCAGTCCCGGTGGCATCCCGAATGCCGTCTGTGACCCGGTCGAGCGCAGCGTTGGCAGCATTGGCGATGGGGTCTCCCCGTCGCGTACGGCCTTGGTGTGTCCTGGCACGGTCGAGTCGGTCCCTGCCGCCGTCGCCGAGCGTGGCACCTCCCCTGTCGAGGCCGGCCACCGCGCCGTCATAGTCGGCTGGTTGGAAGTTGAAACCGCCGCTCGCCCCGCCCCCGCCGCTCGCCCCGCCCCCGCCGGTCGCGCCTCCACCGCCGGCTGATAGGAGCTCCATCTGGCCTGCGCCGGCCTTCAGGCCGTCCCTCCCTGCCTGAGCGGCCTGACCGACGTCTATGCCGTGTTTACCCGTCATGGCGTTGGTGCCGAGCTGCACCACTAGATCGCCGGCCATCGAGCCAAGTGCCTCATAGACCGGACCCATCGCCACGTCAACCACGTGACTCGCGATTTCCTCACAGACTTCTTTGAAGATCCTTTTCACGGCGGTGCGCGTAGCCTGTGTGGCGGCCAGCCCGCCGAGGGAGGAAAGTCCGAGCGTGAAGGGTGCCGAGGCGGCTGCGGCAATGATTTCCGCAGCAAGGATGCCCAACTGGACAATGGCGGCGAGCTTGGCGCCCATGATGAGCCCCGCCACGCCATCCATGGCTGTCGCAGCCATGCGTCCCGCTTCAGCCAGGTTCTTGAGGTGCTTTCCGCTTACCTTCCCCCAGTGCCCTTCCAGCGCTGCCAGGGCAGTCGAGCCACCGGATCCGGCCACCAGGGTGGCGATGGCGCGATGCGCTTGACCGACACCGTCGTCCACTTGGTCGGCGAACTCCCGCATCGCGTTCGCCATCTCGCGGTAGTCGTCCTCATCGACGTTCGGCCACGAAACGCCGATGAGATCCAACGCTTCGTCCAGCGCAGTAGGCAATGTCACGCCCATGGGAAACCCCGTTATGTTCTTCGCGGTCCTGCAAGAGGGCCGCTGGCCTCCGGGCCCGGCATGACTGTCTCCCCCTGTCGAACCGATGACCTGGGGGGTGG
>NZ_JBHYPE010000065.1:0-32335 GCF_042746015.1 Streptomyces sp. NPDC058773 | reverse complement strand
TGGGGAGTGGAGAGCGTCTTGGCCGCCGGCCACTTGCCGTACGGGGCCTGGCCGTCGTGGTAGCCGGGGACGAAGGTCCAGTTGGTGTGCCAGGCGCCCTGGAGCTTCACACAGTGCCCGGCCGTGATCACGGTGCTCTTGTTGCCGCTGGTGACCGCGTCGCCGGAGCAGGAGGCGTTGCGGCCCTGGTAGGTGAAGAACACCCGGCCGGTGGTCTTGACGACCGTGCCGCCGCCGGTCCACGGTCCGCCGGCCTGGGGGAGGGCCCCGGGCAACGTCTGGGCCGTTTCGGGGAGTCGGGGGAGAGTCGGCGCCACCTTGAGCGGGGCGCCGCTGCGCGGGACCGCGGTGGGGGCGGACCGCTGGGTGGGTGTGGCGAGGTCCAGGGGAGCGGCGGCGCGCATCCGCTCCGCGGTCCAGAAGGCGCCGACGGTGGTCTGCGAGGTGCCGGAGCGGTGCTCGGACTGCGGGGTGGCGGCGCCGGCCTGGCCGGTGGGGAGCAGGAGGGCGAGCAGCGTACCGGCGGCCGTCAGGGCGCCGAGGGCGGCCCGGGAGGGGCGCCGGGGGTGCGGCGCCGGTATGCCGTGAACTGCCGGTATGCCGCGAGCGGTTCGTCTCACACGTGACTCCTTCTGCGGGGGCCGCGTACGGCGGGCGTGCACGGCCGCGTGGGGACGGGCCGCACGGCGGCGGCCCGGCAGACGAGTGGTGCGGATTCGAGGAAGCGCCTGTCTTGGTACCCCGGTCGGGTCAGCCCTCCCCGGGGCGCGAAGGCAGGCTCATAGGGTGCCACCGGAAGGGGAAAGTGGGCAGGGGTCGGACAGGGATTCGGCGTCGCGGATGTCGGCCTCCGGGGTGGGGCGGCCGGGGGGAGCGGCCCCGCCCGTACGGCCCGTCGTCGGGCGGCCGTCCCTACGGCCCGACGGCCGCCCGCCCTCAACCCCGCCCGATGTACGGCATGTTGGTGGCCATCACCGTCGCGAACTGCACATTGGCGCCCAGTGGCAGCGCCGCCATGTGGACGACCGTGCGGGCGACGTCGGCCGCGTCCATCACCGGCTCGACCGCCAGTTGACCGTTCGCCTGCAGGATGCCGGTCTGCATCCGGCCGGTCATCTCGGTGGCCGCGTTGCCGATGTCGATCTGTCCGCAGGCGATGTGGTACGGACGGCCGTCCAGGGAGAGCGACTTGGTCAGGCCGGTCATCGCGTGCTTGGTGGCGGTGTAGGCGACGGAGTGCGGGCGCGGGGTGTGGGCGGAGACCGAGCCGTTGTTGATGATCCGTCCGCCCTGCGGCTCCTGGGCCTTCATGACGCGGAACGCGGCCTGCGCGCAGAGGAAGGAACCGGTGAGGTTGACGTCGACGACCGCGCGCCAGTCGTCGTGGGTCAGCTCCTCCAGCGGCGCCGGCGGGCCGAAGGTGCCCGCGTTGTTGAAGAGCAGATCGAGCCGGCCGAACCGTTCACGGACGGCGGCGAACAGCGAGTCGACCTGCTCGGGGCGGGTGACATCGGTCGGTACGGTCATGATCGCGGGGCTGTCGGGGGCCGACGGGCCCGTCAGCCGGGCGGTCTCCGCCAGCGCCTCCGCGCGCCGCCCGGCCAGTACCACCGTCCAGCCCGCGGCGGTCAGCGCATGGGCGACCGCCCGCCCGATGCCGGAGCCGGCGCCGGTGACCACGGCGACCTGACGGGGCGTCGCCCCGCCCTGCCGGGCCTCCTGCGCGGCCGGTGCCGTCCGTGTGCTGTGCCCGCCGCGCGAGGACGGGGCCGGCAGCGTGGGCCGGGGCGCGGTCGCCGTACCGCCCACCTGCCCGGCCCGTGCCATCGGCGTCGTCCGCGCTGCCCGTGCCGGCTCTGTGTTCTCTGCCATGGCGGCAGCGTAAACGGCGTACGGGCGGCGCACGGGCCGTCGCGTCCCCTCGGTCCGGCCCTGCCCCGAATGCTCCGAAGGCACGGCCGGTGCCGAGATTGTCCGACCGCGTCCGGTGCGGGCCCAGTCCTCATCCAGCTGTCATGTATGGGACGTGCCCGGGACAGCGCCGCGCCGTCCCGCGACCCTGGAATTGCTCTCCTACGGGCTCTGCGACAACTGCCTTCAGGGGAGGGCCAGATGACTCACCACGCACCGCACGAGCAGGAGATCCGGGCCGCGGCCGCACACTTCGGCCGCCGCCGCTTCCTCACCACCACCGGGGCCGCCGCCGCGCTCGCCTTCGCGACCAACCTGCCGGTCGCGGGCGCCGCCCAAGCCGCCGAGGCCGATGCGCGGACGATCACCGAGAACCCCTTCACCCTCGGCGTCGCCTCCGGTGACCCGCAGCCCGGCTCCGTCGTGCTGTGGACCCGTCTCGCCCCGCGCCCCTTCGAGCCCGGATGGGGGTCCCCCCGCTCGAACGGAGGTGAGAGTGGGGGAGGCATGCCGAACGCGCGGGTCACGGTCCGCTGGGAAATCGCCTACGACGAGCACTTCAAGCGGCTGGCCGGCCAGGGGCGCGCCGACGCCCACCCGGAGTTCAACCACTCCGTGCACATCGAGCCCACCGGTCTCGCGCCCGACCGCGTCTACTACTACCGCTTCCGCGCCGGCAGCTGGATCAGCCCGGTCGGCCGCACCCGCACCGCGCCCGCCCGGAGCACCCGGATCTCCGATCTGAAGCTCGCCGCGGTCTCCTGCCAGGCCTACCACGACGGCTACTTCACGGCCTACCGTCACCTGGCCGAGGAGGACCTCGACGTCGTCTTCCACCTCGGCGACTACCTCTACGAGTACCCGGTGGGCGCGACCGGCGGCGCCCGCAACTACACCGACCGCAAGCTGCCCGCGGTCTTCAACCGCGAGACGGTCTCCCTGGAGGACTACCGGCTGCGCTACGCCCTCTACAAGTCCGACCCGGACCTCCAGGCCGCGCACGCCGCGCACCCCTTCATCGTCACCTGGGACGACCACGAGGTGGAGAACAACTACGCCTCCGACATCAGCGAGGACAACCTCCCGCCCGCCGAGTTCCTCGTCCGCCGGGCCGCCGCCTACCGCGCCTACTGGGAGAACCAGCCGCTGCGCCGCCCGCAGCGGCCGCAGGGCGCCGACGCCCGGCTCTACCGCCGCCTCCAGTACGGGCAGCTCGCCCAGTTCGACATCCTCGACACCCGCCAGTACCGCTCCGACCAGGCCTACGGCGACGGCTGGCACGCCCCGGGCCCGGAGTCCCTGGACCCCGCGCGCACCCTGACCGGCGCCGCCCAGGAGCGCTGGCTGATCGACGGCTGGCGGCAGTCCTCCGCACTCTGGAACGTCCTGCCGCAGCAGGTCACCTTCTCCGAGCGGCGCAACGCCACCGGCCCCGGCTACCAGCTGAGCATGGACGCCTGGGACGGCTACGCGGCCTCCCGGGACCGGGTGCTGGCCGGCGCCGAGTCGGCGGGCGTGGACAACCTCGTCGTCCTGACCGGCGATGTGCACGTCCACTACGCCTTCGACATCAAGAAGGACTTCAAGGACCCCGGCTCGCGCACCGCCGGGGTGGAGCTGGTGACCACCTCGATCGCCAGCGGCAAGGACGGTGCGGACAAGCCCGCCAACTGGGACACCTACCTGGCGGCCAACCCGCACATGAAGTTCTACAACGGCCGGCGCGGCTACCTCGCCGTCACCCTGGACCAGCACACCGCCCGCGCCGACTACCGCACGGTGTCCGCCGTCACCACTCCCGGGGCGCCGGTGCGCACCGCCGCCTCGTTCGTCTCCGAGGCGGGCGATCCGGGCCTGAAGCCGGCCTGATCCGGGACATCCGTCCTAGGTCCGGCGGAGGTCCGTCCTAGGTCGAAGGAACCGGTTCGAAACCGGTCAGAAGCCGTCCGTCACATGACACCATGGTGCAGCCAACTATCACCATGGAGACACGTATGACGGAGCCCGGCGCGGCCGAGACCCAGGACCTTCCCGCCATAGCCGAGCGGGGCGCGGCAGCAGCACCGGCCGCGTCCCGCCGCACCAGCCTCCTCGTCACCCTCGTCCTCGGCGGCCTCACGGCGGTCCCGCCGCTCTCCATGGACATGTACCTCCCGGCCCTGCCGCAGGTCACCGCCGCCCTGCACAGCCCGGCCGCCACCGTCCAGCTCACCCTCACCACCTGCCTGGCGGGCATGGCCCTGGGCCAGATGATCGTCGGCCCGATGAGCGACAAGTGGGGACGCCGCCGTCCGCTGCTGGCCGGCATGGTGATCTACATCCTGGCGACCGCCCTGTGCGCCGTCGCCACCAACGCCGAACTCCTCATCGCCTTCCGCCTGTTGCAGGGGCTGGCGGGCGCGGCCGGCATCGTCATCGCACGGGCGGTGGTCCGCGACCTCTACGACGGTGTGGCGATGGCCCGGTTCTTCTCCACCCTGATGCTGATCTCCGGGGTGGCGCCGGTCGTCGCCCCGCTCATCGGCGGCCAGATCCTCCGGCTCACCGACTGGCGCGGCGTCTTCGTCGTCCTCACCGCCGTCGGCGTGGCGCTCACCCTCCTGGTGTGGCGCAAGCTCGACGAGACCCTGCCGCCCGCCCGCCGGCACCCCGGCGGCCTCGGCCAGACCCTGCGCACCATGCGCGATCTGCTCGCCGACCGGGTCTTCTCCGGCTACGCCCTGGTCGGCGCGTTCGCCTTCGCCGCCCTCTTCGCCTACATCTCCGCCTCGCCGTTCGTGGTCCAGGAGATCTACGGCGCCTCCCCGCAGACCTTCAGCCTGCTCTTCGGCCTCAACTCCGTCGGCCTGGTGACCGTCGGCCAGATCAACGGCAAGCTGCTGGTCGGCCGGGTCGGCCTGGACAAGGTGCTGGGCACCGGCCTGGTGGTGATCGCTCTCGCCGCGACCGCCCTGCTCCTGATGTCCGCCGGCGTCTTCGGCCACGTCGGCCTGGCCCCGACGGCCGCCGCCCTCTTCGTCCTGATGTCCGCGATGGGCCTGGTCATGCCGAGCACCAACACCCTGGCCCTGCTGCGCACCCCGCACGCGGCCGGCTCCGCCTCCGCGCTGCTCGGCACCTCCACCTTCCTCCTCGGCTCGGTGGCCTCCCCGCTGGTGGGCATCGCGGGGGAGCGAACGGCCGTACCGATGGCGCTCGTACAGCTCTCCTGCGCCGTATTGGCGCTCGTGAGCTTCCTGGGAATGTGCCGCCCGTGGCAGCGTAGGGGGGAGAGCAACGGGAGCACGGCGGGCGAGAGGACCAGGCTCTGAACGCAACGGCACTCACCTACGGCACACCTGCCCGCGCCGGGCTGGACCCCGGCTGGGTGGAACGGCTGGTCCGCGGCGTGCGGGCGCTGCCCGAAGGCCGGCCGCCCTGGGCCCCCGGCGTCGTCGTCCTGGCCGGCCGGGGCCCGGTGGTGGTTGCCGAGGCCGCCGCCGGCTGGGCGCTGCGCTACCGGGCCCACGACCCCGAGCGGGACCGCGGCGTCGACCTTCCCCGCGACCTGTGGGAGCCGATGCGGGTCGGCACCGTCTTCGACCTCGCCTCGCTCACCAAGCTGTTCACCGCCATCGCCACGGTCCAGCAGACCGAACGCGGCCGGCTGGCCCTCGACGACGAGGTCCGGGCCGAGCTGCCCGCCTTCGCCCCCGGCATCACCGTCCGGCAGCTGCTCACCCACACCTCCGGACTCGCGCCCGAACTGCCCTTCCACGACCACCGGGACCGCGACGCCCAACTGGCGCTGCTGTGGCGGGAGGCAGCGGCCCCGAGCGGCGGCCGGGCCCCCGTCCGCCGCTACTCCGACCTCAACCTCATCGCCCTCCAGCTGATCCTGGAGCAGCGCACCGGACACCGCCTCGACGCCCTGATCCGCGACGGCATCACCGGACCGCTGGGCATGTCCAGCACCTCGTACGGGCCGCTGGCACCGCAGGGCGTCGCGGCCACCGAGGACCAGCGGCGGCCCTGGGCCAAGGCGGACCGCGGCATGCTCCGCGGCGAGGTGCACGACGAGAACGCCTGGGCGCTGGGCGGCGTCGCCGGCCACGCCGGGCTCTTCTCCACCGCCCAGGACCTGGCCGTCCTCTGCCGCACCCTGCTCAACGGCGGCGCGTACGGCACCGCCCGGATCCTCGCCCCCGCCACCGTCGCCGCCCTCCTCGACCCGCCCGGCCTCGGGTTCGGCGTCGACCAGCCGTACTTCATGGGGGAGTTGGCGGGCCGCGGCGCGGCCGGCCACACCGGCTTCACCGGCACCAGCCTGGTCCTCGACCGCGCCACCGATACCTTCCTGATCCTCCTTGCCAACACCGTCCACCCCCGCCGCCGCGACGGCGGCAGCGCGCCCCGCGCCGCGGCCGCCACCCGGCTGGCCCGCGCCGTGGCACGGTCCGGCTGACCCGGCGGGGCACCCCGCCGGGCCCCGTAGAATTTCCCCCATGCACGAGGAACTGCGCGCCGCGCTGGCGGGCCTGCTCGACGGCCTGCCGCCCACCCAGGCCGCGCAGGCCGTGGACCGGCTGATCACCAACTACCGGGGCCGCACCCCCACCGACGCCCCGGTCCTGCGCGACCGCGCGGATGTGGCCGCGTACGCCGCCTACCGCATGCCGGCCACCTTCGAAGCCGTCCGCGCCGCCCTGGCCGCCTTCGCCGCCCGGGTCCCCGACTGGTCCCCGGCCACTCACCTGGACATCGGCGGCGGCACCGGCGCCGCCACCTGGGCCACCGCCGCCACCTGGGAGGGCCACCGCAGCACCGTCGTGGACTGGGCCCAGCCCGCCCTGGACCTCGGCCGCGAACTGGCCGCCAAGATCCTTCCCGACACCACCTGGCAACGGCAGACCATCGGCGCGGGCCTGACCGTCCCCGAGGGCACGGACCTGGTCACCGTCTCGTACGTGCTGGGTGAACTCCGCCCCGAGGACCGCCGCGCCGTCGTCGCCGCGGCCACCGCGGCCCGCGCCGTCGTCCTGATCGAACCCGGCACCCCCGACGGCTACCTCCGCATCCGCGAGGCCCGCACCCAGCTCACCGAGGCCGGTCTGCGCATCGTCGCCCCCTGCCCGCACAGCGACACCTGCCCCATCGTCCCCGGGGAGGACTGGTGCCACTTCTCCGCCCGGGTCAGCCGCTCCTCACTCCACCGCCAGGTCAAGGGCGGCTCCCTCCCGTACGAGGACGAGAAGTTCAGCTACGTCGCCGCCACCACCCTCGACGCGCACCCCGCCCCCGCCCGCATCATCCGCAAACCCCAACTCCGCAAGGGCCAGGTCCTCCTGGACCTCTGCACGACACACAACGGCCTCCAGCGCACGACGGTGACCAAGCGCCACGGCACCCACTACCGCGAGGCCCGCGACGCCAACTGGGGCGACGACTGGTCCTGACCTGCCCCCACGACGTCCTGACCTCCCTCCCACCGGGCCGCGGCCTCACACGGACGCGAGGAGCCCCGGCACCGCCACCCCCACAAACCGGGGCCGCGGCCCACCCACCCCCACCCCGCCGAAGGCGAAACACCCACCACGGCGGGAAGGCCAGGTACGTGGGAAGCCCCGGCCGGGGCGACACGGCGGGAAAGCCAACTACGTGGGAAGTCACCCCGGCCGCAACTCCGCCGAAACGCACTTCACACTCCCACCCCCCTTGAGCAACTCCGTCAGATCCATCCCGACCGGCTCGTACCCCCGCTCCCGCAGCGGTTCGAAGAGCCCCACCGCCGCCTGCGGCAGCAGCACATGCCGCCCGTCGGACACCGCGTTCAGCCCGAACGCCGCCGCGTCGGCCGGGCCGGCGATCAGCGCGTCGGGGAACAGCCGCGCCAGCACCGCCCGGCTCCCGGCGGAGAACGCGCCGGGGTAGTACATGACCTCCGCCGAGCCGCCCGGCTCCCCGTCGCCGGGGTCGAGCACGCACAGCGCCGTGTCGAGGTGGTAGTAGCGGGGGTCGACGAGGTCGAGGCCGATCACCGGGCGGGCGAAGTACTCCTGGGCCTCCGCGTGGGACAGCGGGCTGCTGCGGAAGCCGCGGCCGGCCAGCAGCCAGGACGCGGTGACCGCGAAGTCGCCCTCGCCCTCGTTGACGTGCTGCGGCTCCCGCACCGCGGTGAACCCGTGGTCGCGGTACCACGCGGCGTGCACCGCGGCCTCGCCGTGCCGTTCGGCGAAGGCGAACCGCGCGCCGAGCACCCGGCCGTCCACGACGGTGGCGCCGTTGGCGGCGAAGACCATGTCGGGGAAGCCGGGGTGCGGCGGCAGCTCCTCGACGGTGTGGCCGAGCGCCCGGTAGCGGTCGCGCAGGTCCTCCCACTGGGCGTGGGCGAGCCCGAGATCCACGGGCTTGTCCGGGTTCATCCAGGGGTTGATGGAGTAGCTGACCCGGAAGTACGTGGGCGGGCACATCAGATAGCGCCGGGGGGTGGCGCAGCGCCGGGAGATACGCAAGGAGGGCTCCGCACGGTGGTCGCACTGGGGGCGGGTACGCAATCCCGTACCCGCCCCCAAATCGTCCTCCGCGCACAGCCCCCGCGCCCCGGCCCGTGCACCGTTCGGGTGGCCGGCGGCGCACCCCCCGCCGGGCCCCGGGGGCCGGTCACCCCCGCCGGACCGCCACGGGGCCGGTCCACCCGCCGGGCCGCTCACGGCGCCCGGATGCTCGCGGCCCCCGGACGCTCACTCCTTCCGCGTCCGCTCCTGGAACTTGCGCAGCAACTCCCCGCGCCGGTCCGTCCCGGACCGCCCCCGGCCACCGCGGCCGATGCCCCCGCCGCCGCGCAGTGCACCCCGCGAGAGCTTGTTCCGGGTCCCGCCGACGCCCAGCATCCCGCCCGCATTTCCCTTGCTCATGGGAATCCCCTTCCTCGGCTTACCGAGACGCACCGTCTCGCTGGCTACGACTATCCATGAGACGGAGCGTCTCGTCAAGACGATACGTCTCGCCTCTCCCTCGCTAGACTCCGCGCCATGGCCAACAAAGCAGCCCCCGACTCCTCCCGCCGCAGCGAACGCTCCCGCCGCGCGATCTTCGACGCCGCCCTCGCCCTCGTCGGCGAGACCGGCTACGACAGGCTCACGATCGAAGGCATCGCCTCCCGGGCCGGAGTCGGCAAGCAGACGATCTACCGCTGGTGGCCCTCCAAGGCGGCCGTGCTGCTGGACGCCTTCACCGCGGGCGTCGACGACTACTCCGAGCTGGGCCTGCCCGACACCGGGGACCTGGCCGCGGACCTGAAAACCGTGCTGCGCGCGACCGCCGACGAGTTCAACGACCCGGCGTTCCAGGCCCCCTACCGTGCCCTCGCGGCGGCCGGCGCCAACGACGAGGAGCTCTCCCGCACCTTCGTCGCCCGGCTGCTGGAGCCCGGCACCCAGGTCTACATCGAGCGACTGCGTGCGGCGCAGGAGGCGGGCGAGGTCGCCGCCGGTGTCGATGTGCGGATCGCCGTCGAGATGCTGCTGAGTCCCTTCTCACAGCGCTGGCTGATGCGCACCGGCGAACTGACCTACGACTACGTCGACACCCTGGTCGAGCAGGTGCTGTGCGGACTGCGCCCGCGCGACTGAACCGGCCACGGGCGGGGTGGCGGCAGCGCCGGCGTGCCGCCGATGCCCCGAATTGCCGGTATTCACCCGCCCTTCGTTCACCCCGGATCCGCACACCGGTCACCCGAGGCGCAGGATGGTGGCAGCATTGATCCCAGACCACCGCTCGAAGTGAGGGGATAGATGGAACGCAAGAGCAGGTTCTCCCAGTGGCTGCGCCGGCCGAAGAGCGGATCGGACGGCGGCGATACGGACACGGGATCAGCGGCTGCGCGCAGCCGCGAGGACCTGCTGCTGGCGGCGGCCGACGCGGGTTTCCCGGTGGCTCCGGCCGCGCACCCCTCCGGCTACGGCTGTTCCTGTGAACGCATCGGGTGTCCCACCCCCGGCCGGCACCCCGTCTCCTTCGGCTGGCAGACCGTCGCCACCACCGACCGCGACAAGGTCGCCGCCTGGGTCCGCACCCTCCCGCAGGCCAACTTCATCACCGCCACCGGTATCACCCATGACGTCCTGGACGTCCCCGTCGAGGCGGGCCGCAGTGCCCTGGGACGGCTGGACGCGGCGGGCATCGACGTCGGGCCGATCACCCTCAGCGGCGCCGGCTTCGGCGACGGCCGGATGCTCTTCTTCACCGCCACCCGCGGCACCCCGGACGACGAGGACGAGTGGTGGCCCTGCGAGCTGGACTGCCACCCCGAGACCATGGACGAGCACCCGGGGCTGCGCTGGCACTGCCGCGGCAGCTATGTGCTGCTGCCGCCCTCGACCCTGCCCGCCGACCAGCCCGCGGTGACCTGGCTGCGCGGCCCCGAGCTGCCGCTGCCCGACCCGCTGACCCTGCTGGAGTCGCTCACCGACGCCTGCGCGGAGTTCAACGACCGCGAGCCGCACCACCACGAGGCGCACGCCTGGCCGATCGGCCGCTGACCGGCCCCGCGCACCGTCGCCCGGTCACTCCGTACGGCACGACACCGGCCTCGGGCACACCGGCCACAGGGGCACCGGCCACACCCACCCGCCGTACGCACATCGACCGCACGCACACCGAAGGGCCGCCCGGATCACCCCGGACGGCCCTTCTCCGTTCTATTACGGCCCGGCCCGGCCCGTTCCGGCCGCGGCGCCGCTACAGCGGCTCCACCGACGTCTTGCCCTCCCGCCGGTTCAGCACGGTGACCTTCTCGCCGGAGCCCTTGGCCGGTACCTTGACCGCCTGCGAGGAGACCGTGGTGAAGGCCATCCGGTTGGTCTTCTTCTCCGGTCCCACCACCAGGCCGCGCAGTTCTTCCGGCACCCGGATCGTCGCCCCCGCGAACATCGTCTGCTGCTGGTGGTAGACGGTCGAGAAGAACACCAGGGCACCGCCGTCCGTCGTCCGCAGCGCCACCGGCGGATGCTCCGAGGGGGAGTCCTGCCACTGGATGCGCGAGCCGACCCTCCGGGACTCCTTGGCGCGCCGTTCCCGCCAGCCGTCGGTCTGTGGACCGGGCGCGAAGACGCTGCCCTTGCCGGTGTTGAGATAGTCCGCGTAGGACCGGCTCAGCGTGCCGGGAGCCACCGTCAGCCCGGACCCGGAGCCGAGCGGCACCGCCTCCGCGAAGCCGCCCTTCGTCTCCAGCTCCGGCGCCTTGTTGTCCTTGAACTGCGCGAAGTACACCGCGCGCCACTTCTCGTCGATGTCGTCGCGGCTGAACACCAGGAACCAGCGGGTGGGGTGGCCACTGGCGTCCTTGCGGTTGCTGAGCGCGTCCGCGATGAAGTACTTCGGCCAGCCCGCCTGCTTGGGGACGGTGAAGTGCGGCTTCTGGAACGCCAGCGCCGGGAAGTCCGGGTTGCCCTGCGGCCGGAGGGCGTGCGCCGCCTTTATCCCGGCCTGGTCGATGGCGAGCAGCGCACCGGCCTCGAAGGAGGGGTTCAGCTTCGGATCGAGCTGCCGGTAGGCCTTGTTGAAGCCGTCGGTGAAGCGGGTGAGGGCCTTGGTGCCGTCAGCCTCCGACACCGCCGGCAGCATCTCCCTCTCGCCGTGCACCGTCATGCACCCGCTCAGTATCACCAGCGCCGCCGTCACCGACGTCAGTGTTACGGGCACCCGGAACGGCGACCTGCGTGTCATGGGGCTCGGGCTCCTTCGGGGCGACCGGGGCGGACGGGGCGGCCGCCGGGGTGGCACGATTCGGCGCAACCCTACCGGGGGCGAAGAAGAACAACAGCGTGGGGATCAGATACAGAGCCCACACCGTGACCTGAAGGACGGTCGGGTCCGGCTGGAAGTTGAACACGCCCTTCAGCAGCGTCCCGTACCAGCTGTCGGCCGGAATCTGCGCGCTGATGTCGAACGCCTGGGAGGAGAGCCCCGGAAGGATGTCCGCCTCCTGCAGATCGTGGAAGCCGTACGCCAGCACGCCCGCCGCGACCACCACCAGCATGCCGCCGGTCCAGGTGAAGAACTTCGCCAGGTTGATCCGTACCGCACCGCGGTAGAACAGCCAGCCCAGCAGGACGGAGGTGAGCAGGCCCAACAGCGCCCCGATCAGCGGCCGCACCCCGTCGTTCGCGGACTGCGCGGCGGTCCAGACGAACAGCGCGGTCTCCAGGCCTTCGCGGCCCACCGACAGGAACGCCGTCACCACCAGCGCCACGGTGCCCATCTGCAGCGCCGCGTCCAGCTTGCCGTGCAGCTCCCGCTTCAGATGCCGCGCGGTGCGCCGCATCCAGAAGACCATCCACGTCACCAGGCCCACGGCGATGACCGACAGCGAACCGCCGAGCGCCTCCTGGGCCTCGAACGTCAGCGTCTGCGACCCGAACTGCAGCGCCGCACCGAACGCGAACGACAGCACCACGGCGAGTGCGATACCGAGCCAGACCGGACGCAGCGCCTCCCGCCTCCCGGTTTTGACCAGGTAGGCGATGAGAATGCAGACCACGAGGCTGGCTTCCAGGCCCTCGCGCAGACCGATCAGGTAGTTGCCGAACACGTCGGTTCCTTCCCTTCCTTCATGGAGTCGGCGACGGTCTCCACCGCGCCGACGGTGGCACGGTGGATCAGGCGAACAGCGCCCGGCCCCACCAGTCGTCCGCGTTCCGGACGCCCGGCGGCACCGCGAAGACCGCTGAACCCACGTGCTGGATGTATTCGTTGAGCGCGTCGTTGGCCGCCAGTCGCTTCTGCAGCGGGACGAAGCCCTGGCGCACGTCCCGCTGGTAGGCGAGGAAGAACAGCCCCGCGTCCAGCCGGCCCAGGCCGTCGGTACCGTCGGTGAAGGAGTAGCCGCGGCGCAGGATCCGCACCCCGCCGTTGGAGTCCGGATGCGCCAGGCGGACATGCGCGGTCGGCAGCATCGACTTCAGATGCGGGGTGTCCCGCTCGTTCTTCTTGCCGACCGGTGCACCCTCGCCCTTGTTGCGGCCGAAGATGTCCTCCTGCTCCTGGAGCGAGGTGCGGTCCCAGGTCTCGATGTGCATCCGGATCCGGCGGGCGACCAGGTAGGAGCCGCCGGCCATCCAGCTCTCCTTGCCCTTCGCGTCGCCGTCCGCGACCCAGACGTGCTTGTCGAGCGCGGCGGTGTCGGTGCCCGCGAGGTTGTGGGTGCCGTCCTTGAAGCCGAACATGTTGCGCGGCGTCTGCGCGTCCGGCGTCGTCGAGGACGTCTTGCCGAAGCCCAGCTGCGACCAGCGGATCGCGACCTTGCCGAAGCCGATACGGGCGAGGTTGCGGATCGCGTGCACCGCGACCTGCGGATCGTCCGCACAGGCCTGGACGCACAAGTCACCGCCGCTGCGCGCCTTGTCGAGGTTGTCGCCCGGGAACTGCGGCAGATCGATCAGCGCCTCGGGGCGCCGCGCCTTGAGGCCGAACCGGTCCTTGCCGTCCTTCTCGAACAGCGAGGGGCCGATGCCGAAGGTGAGGGTCAGGCGCGACGGCGGCAGCCCCAGCGCCTCGCCGGTGTCGTCCGGCGGCGCCTCCGCCAGCCCGCCGACCGCGCCGTCACCGACCGCCTCCCCGGCCTGCATCCGCGCCGCGGCCTTCGTCCACTCCTTGAGCAGCGCGATCAGCTCGTCGCGGTCCTCGGTGGTGACATCGAACGAGGCGAAGTGCAGCCGGTCCTGGACCGCGGAGGCGATCCCCGACTGGTGCTTTCCGTGGAAGGCGACCGCGGAGCCCGCGGTCGCGTCGGCACCGGCCGGCTGGGCGTCGCCGCCGGTGCGCAGCGCCGCCGCCGTGCCGCCGGTCGCGACCGCGCCGAGGGCCAGGCCCGCGCCGCCCCAGCCGAGCAGCGCCCGGCGGGACGGTGTGCGCCCGCCCGCGGTCTGCGCGGCGGCGCCGCTCTCGGCGCCGCCCTCGGTGGTGGCGCCGTTTCCGGTGGACGTTCCGTCGTCGTGCGTCATCGTGTCCCCTTGCCTGGCGGCGGACTACTTAGCGGTGGCTACGGCGGCGGCCAGCTTGGACAGCGGCTCGGCCAGCGAGTTGACCCCGTCGGAGAGCTTCTTGCGCTCGCCCTTGTCGACCGTGTCGTACGAGGCGAAGCCGTCGGCCGACTTGTCGTCGCGGTGCTCGTCGAGCAGCCCGCCGATCGCCTTGAACTGCTTGTCCAGCTCCTTGGCCAGCGCCGGGTCGTTCTTGGCGACGACCGGCTTGAGCAGCTCGTAGGCCTTCTCGGCACCCTCGACATTGGCGTGGAAGTCGAGCAGGTCGGTGTGGCTGTAGCGCTCTTCCTCACCGGTGACCTTGCCGGTGGCGACCTCGTCCAGCAGTTCCTTGGCGCCGTTGGCCATGCTGGTCGGGGTGATCTCGGCCTTGCCGACCCGCTTCTGCCAGTCCTTCAGGTCGGTGATCAGCTGGTCGGCGAGCTTCTTGTCGTCCCCGGAGATCTTCTTCTCCTCCCACAGGGACTTCTCCAGCTTGTGCCAGCCGGTCCACTTCTGGCCCTTCTCCAGGCCGTCGGCGCGCACATCGACCTTGGGGTCGATGTCACCGAACGACTCCGCGACCGGCTCGGTGCGCTCCCAGCCGACCCGCGAGAGGGCGTAGGTCTTCTTGGCGGTCTCGACATCGCCGTCCTTGACCGCGTCGGCGAACTTCTGCGCCGCCGGGAGGGTCTGGTCGGCCTGCTCCTGGACGTACTTGCGGTACGCGGTGACCGCGGCGTCCAGCTTGGGGTCGCGCTTGGTGCTCGCGCCCTTGCCGCCGGCGGTCACCTTCTGGCGGATGCCGTCGCCCTTCATGCCCGGCTTGCAGGCGATTTCGTACGAACCGGCCTTGATCTCGGCGGTGATCTCCGTACGGGTGCCCGGGCCGATGTTCTCCCGCTCGGTCACGATCCGGTCGCCGGGCGCGTAGATGTACACCTCGGTGACCTTGGAGCCTTTGTTCTGCACCGCGAACCGGACATGCCCGGCGGGGAACTCCTTGGCGGACAGCTCACAGCTGCTGTCGGTCGCGGTCACCTCGATCGTGCCTTTGCCGCCGCCCTCTTTTCCGTCGTTCTTCGCGGCGCAGCCGGAGACGGCGGTGACGGCCGCGACCGCGGCGACGGCGGCGACAGCGGAGGGACGGAGGGCGCGCATACGGGGCTCCAAGCGGGCTCGGATGTACGGAAACGACGTACGGAACGATAGACAGTGGCCTGGCTCGCCACTAAGGCGGGCCTAACTTATCTGAGGCTTACCTATTTCTGCCCCGCCTGTCGAGTGATCCCGCTCTCATGGACAACGGCCCGATTACGGATTGACCGGCGCCCGGTTACGGAACCGCCATGGGCCGGTCAAGGTAAGGGGCGTCCTCGACGGCGGTCCATGACCACCGGAATTCGGCCCTCCGCGGCCCGCATCGCTTCTCCGCCACCCCGCCACCCGGCCCTCCTTCCCGCCCTCCTGTTCACTGTCCGAATGACCGATCTTGATGTACTGCGCGTTTTCTGCGGACCGGACGGGACCGGCGGCAATGCGCTGGGCGTGGTCCGCGACGGGGCCGCCTTCCCCGGTACCGGGGACCGTGCCGCGCTCGCGGCCCGGCTCGGCTTCAGCGAGACCGTCTTCCTCGACGACGCCGAGCGCGGCACGGTGGACATCCACACCCCCGGCGTCCGGCTGCCGTTCGCCGGCCACCCGCTGATCGGCATGGCCTGGCTGCTGCGGAGCCTGGGCCGGCCGCCGCGCACCCTGCGCCCGGACGCCGGTGAGGTGGCGGTCGACTTCGACGGTGACCTCACCTGGGTGCGCGGGCGCCCGGAGTGGGTGCCCGCCCGGACGACCCGGCGCTACGCCACGGTCGCCGAGGTCGACGCGCTGCCCGCGCCACCGCCGGGGGAGGGCTGGCTCTACGCCTGGGCCTGGCAGGACGAGACCGCGGGCGTGGTCCGCGCCCGGGGGTTCCCGCGCCGCGGCGACGGCATCGCCGAGGACGAGGCCACCGGCGCCGCCGCCATGCTGCTCACCCATGAGCTGGGCCGCCCGCTCGACATCCACCAGGGCGCCGGCTCCCGCATCCTCACCCGTACGTATCCCGACGGCACGATCGCCGTGGGGGGACGGGTGTGCCGCGTCCGGCCGGAGGGTGAGCCCGCCGGCCGGTGGCGCCGGACGGTGAGCCCGTCGGCCGGGAGGGTCTCAACGGGCAGGCATGCCGGGTCAGTTGCCGCAGCGTTCGGCGCGGCGGATGAGGGGCGGAGGCGCGGCGGGCGGTGAGGGGCTACGCGCTCAGCGGGAACTGCTCGCCCAGCTCCCGGAAGACCGCACTGTTCAGCCGGAAGGCGCGCCGGCACTCCTCCACCACCCGCTGTTTCTCCAGGTCGTCCACGGGCAGCGCATCCAGCAGCTCCCGGTACTCCCGCTTGAAGGCGGCGGGGTTGAGGATGTGCTCGAAGACGTAGAAGCGCACCCCGTCGCCCTTGCGGGCGAAGCCCCAGGTCTTCTCCGCGGTGCCGCGGATGATCTGGCCGCCGGAGAGGTCGCCGAGGTAGCGGGTGTAGTGGTGGGCGACGAAGCCGGCCGGCCAGTCACGGGCGCAGGCCGCCACCCGGTCCGCGTAGGCGGCGGTGGCCGGCAGGGGGGCCAGGCCACTGCGCCAGGACGGCCCGCCGAGATGGGCGAGGTCGCGCTCCAGCTCGGGGGTGCGGGCCAGCTCCGGGCGCAGGAAGGGGCCCGCGACCGGATCGTCGGCGAGCGGCCCGGAGGCGCCCTCCAGCGCGCGGTAGACGAACCACAGCTGCTCGGTGTAGCGCCGGTAGGCCCGGACGCCGAGCCGCCCGCCGAGCAGATCGCTCATGAACGAGGAGTTCTCGGCCTCCGTGTGCTGCTCATGGGAGGCGGTACGGATCACCGTCGAGAACGGCGCGGGCGGGGCGGGCGGGGTCGGGCTGGACGCTTCCAAGACGGACCTCCCGGGGGCCGAGGGTGGGGTCCCCCTGCTCGGATTCGAGAGCTTGGGGGAGGACGGGAACGGGCCGGCTCCGCCGAGCCGCCGGAGCTCAGGGTTGCCCGTTCCCGACGCCCTGTCGGTAACGAGCCTACCCCTGTTCCCGACGCACTGTCGGTAAAAAGTGTCCCCGCTCCCGTCGGGCCCGCGCTCCATCGCGCCCGCGCTCCGTCAGGGCAGCGTGAGGATCTCCGCCCCGGAGTCCGTGACCACCAGCGTGTGCTCGAACTGCGCGGTCCGCTTGCGGTCCTTGGTGACCACCGTCCAGCCGTCCTCCCACATGTCGTAGTCGTAGGACCCCAGCGTCAGCATCGGCTCGATCGTGAAGGTCATACCGGGCTTGATGTCGGTGGTGTGGTGCGGGCTGTCGTAGTGCGGAACGATCAGGCCGGAGTGGAAGGAGGAGTTGATCCCGTGACCGGTGAAGTCACGGACCACCCCGTAGCCGAAGCGCTTGGCGTACGACTCGATGACCCGGCCGATGATGTTGATCTGCCGGCCCGGCTTGACGGCCTTGATCGCGCGGTTGAGCGCCTCCCGGGTCCGCTCGACCAGCAGCGTGGACTCCTCGTCCACGTCGCCGCACAGGTAGGTGGCGTTGTTGTCGCCGTGCACCCCGTTGATGTACGCGGTGACGTCCAGGTTCACGATGTCGCCGTCCTGGAGGACGGTCGAGTCCGGGATGCCGTGGCAGATGACCTCGTTGAGCGAGGAGCACAGCGACTTGGGGAAGCCGCGGTAGCCGAGCGTGGACGGATAGGCGCCGTGATCGCACATGAACTCATGGGCGACCCGGTCCAGTTCATCGGTGGTCACGCCCGGCTCGATCAGCTTGGCGGCCTCCGCCATCGCCTGCGCGGCGATCCGGCCGGCGATCCGCATCTTCTCGATCGTTTCGGCGTCCTGCACCTCGGGCCCCGTGTAAGGGGTGGGCGCGTCCTTCCCGACGTACTCGGGGCGCCGGATCGAGGCGGGGACGGGGCGGGTGGGGGAGATCTTCCCCGGGACAAGAAGCGACTGGCCAGACATGTCAGCGAGTGTATCCGCGGGCCGTCGGGCAGGATGGTGGCACCGAACATCCACAGGAGGCGGCAATGGCGCTGTTCAAGAGGCGTACGGTCGGCAAGCCGGGCGAGTGGTACTACTGCCTCAAGCACCAGACGGTCGAAGAGGGGCCCGAGTGCCGCGCCGCCGACCGCTTCGGCCCGTACACCACCCGCGAGGAGGCGGCGCACGCCATGGAGACCGCCCGGGAGCGGAACCTGGAGTGGGAGACCGACCCGAAGTGGCATGACATGGACGCGGGCAAGGGCAAGAGCGGCGGCGAGGTCGAGTAGCGGGGGACCGGCGGGGGCTGCTGCGGCCGTGAGCCGTGAGCCGCGGGTCCTGAGCCGAGGATCTTGAGCCGGGTGGTGTGAGCCGGCGCCCGGCCCCCGTCGCGGGGGCGGGTGTCCCGGCCCGGCTACCAGCGAGGTGGCGGCGGGGCGGTCAGTTCGTCCGCCAGGCGGGCCAGCCGGTCGCGGAAGCGGCGGGGGCGGCGGGGCGCGGGCAGGCTGTTCTCCCCGGCTGCCGCGCTCACCAGATGCTGGACGGTGTCCAGGTCGAGGTCCGGCGACGCCCCGGCCGCCTCGGCGGGCGGGGGCGCGGCGAGCGCGTCATGGGCCAGCGCATGCAGATCGCGGTCGCCGCTGTCCAGGGCGAGCACCGTCGCACCGTTCCGGCGGGCGTCATGCACCCGCTCCAGCAGTTCGGCACCCGGCCGCTCCGGCGTCACGACCAGCAGCGTCTCGCCGCGCCCGGACACCGCCAAGCGGCCGAGCCCCGCCGCCAGATGGGCCGGCGCCCCACCGGGAACGCGGTGGCGCACCAGGGTCGGCGACAGCTCGGGCAGGCCGGACCAGGCGGCCTCGTCGTCCAGATGCGCGGCCAGATGCCAGGGCTCGTACGCGGCGCAGCCCACCAGCAGCAGCCCGCCCCCGTGCGGCGCGACGGCACCGCGCAGCGTCCCCGCGAAGCGGCGGGTGGCCTGCACCCACTCGGTCCCGGCGAGCACTTCACGCAGCAGGGCGACCCGTACGGCATCCATGGCCCGGCATCCTGCCGCAGCGTGGGGCCGACCGTGCGGGGTTTCTGCGGGGGTCACTCGTACGGGAGGCGGGAGGCGGGAGGCGGGAGGCGGCGGGGACGGCCCTCGGCCGCCCCGCCGCTACCGGACAGGCTGCAGCCCGGCCGCCGTGAGCCGACGTCCCACCTCCGCCACGGACTCCTCGCTCAGTGGGCGCTGGGGGAAGGCGGTGGCGCCGCGGTCGATCACGCCGAGGAGGTGGAGGGCCGCCTTGAACGCGCCCAGGGCGGAGGAGCTGCGGCCCATCTCGTCCTCCGGGCCGGCGTCGACCAGGGAGAACAGGTCCACCAGGCGTTCCTGTTCGGCGGCGGCCCGCTCCCAGTCGCCGCACCGGGCGGCGTCGTAGAGGCGTACATAGGCCGCCGGGTCGATATTGCCGAGGCCGGGGACGACGCCGTCGGCGCCCGCCAGCAGGGCGGCGTCCACCGTCAGTTCGGAGCCCGTGAGGACCGAGAAGCCGGGGGCGGGGCCGGTGCGGCGGCCGGTGCGGCCGCCGAGTGCGGTGAGCAGCCGGCGCAGTGCGCCCTCGTCGCCGCTGCTGTCCTTGAGCCCGGCGAGGGTGCCGTCCGCGGCCAGCTCCCGCACCAGCGACGGGGACAGCTTGCTGTGTACGGCGACGGGGATGTCGTAGGCGAAGAGGGGGAGGTCCACGGCCGTGCGGAGGTGGCGGAAGTGGGCGGCGATCTCCCGAGGGTGGGTGCGGGTGTAGAAGGGCGCGGTGGCGACCAGGGCATCGGCGCCGAGAGCGGCGGCGGTCCGGGCGTGGTCGAGCACCCGCGGGGTGGTGGTGTCGATGACCCCGGCGAGCACCGGGACCCGGCCGTCCGCGGCCTTGAGGACCGCTTCCAGGGCGGTGCCGCGCTGGGCGTCGGTGAGGTACGCGGCCTCGCTGGTGGAGCCGAGGGCGAACAGGCCGTGCACACCGCCGTCGACGAGGTGGTCGACCAGGCGGGTCAGGGAGGCGGTGTCGATCTCGCCGCGCGGGCCGAGCGGGGTGCAGACCGGCGGGATGACGCCGTGCAGGGGGGCGGGCAGTGCCATGAGGGCTCCGAGCTCCGATCGGACAGGACATGGGATGTCCTATGTCGAGCACAATAGACCTGTTCACAGGCGGTCGGTCAAGGATCCGCGGGCTCGGCGGGGCAGGTGGCGGCGGGCCGGCGGCGCGGCAGCGGCGGGAGAGGGAGATTCCATGGCCCGAGGGACGATGTCCGAGGATGTGCAGGCCCAGATCAAGCAGTTGATCCTGGACGGCCGACTGACACCGGGTGATCCGCTGCCCACCGAGGCCGAGTTGGTCGCCCTGCTCGATGTCAGCCGCAACTCGGTGCGCGAGGCGCTCAAGGCGCTGCAGGCCATGCGGATCGTGGAGATCCGGCACGGCTTCGGCACCTACGTCGGCCCGCTCACCCTCGAACCGTTCGTCGAGGGCGTCGCCTTCCGGGCCGCGGTCCGCCACCAGCAGGGCGAATCGAGCCTGTACGAGCTGATGGAGGTCCGTGAGGCGCTGGAGGCGGGCCTGATCGGCGCCGTTGCCCGCAGCCTGCCCGCCGAGGACCTCGCCGTCCTCAAGGCGCTGGTGCAGCGGATGGCGGAGGAGGCGCGCGGCGGACAGGTGCAGAGCGCCACCGACCGGGCCTTCCACCAGGCGCTCTACCGCTCGCTGGGCAACCATCTGCTGAGTGAGGTGCTGGACGCGTTCTGGGCGGCGCTGCGCCGGGTGCGGGACGACCTCTCCGACGATGTGCCCGACCCGGTAGTGACTCATCGTCAGCACCAGGAAATCGTGGCGGCGTTGGAGGCGGGCGACGGTGACCGGGCCGTGGAGGCGATACACCGGCACTTCGACGGTATCCGGCGCCGGCTGGCCGAGCAGTGAGGTGACGGGGGCGGGGGTGCGCCGTAGGGCGGGTCCGTACGGCACCGGTGCGGCGGGGAGCGCGCTCGTTCACCGGGATGTCACCCGGTGTCGGGCCGGTGGTCGCCCGCCCGAAAAGGCGTCATGTGGGCCGTCTTGACGGCCAGTTGGGCGCTCCCTATGGTCGCGGCAGGACAAGGGACATCCTACGTCCTTGCCCGTTGGGGGTGACCCATGGCGTACGCGAGTGCAGTGCCGTACCGGGCCGGGACCGCGGGCCGCGCCTCCCCGGCCGTCCGCTCCGCCACCACCGAACGCCTCCCCGCACGGCCCACGGACCCCGGCCGCCCCCGGAGCGCACCGCACCGCCGCGACCCCGCCCGTCCCGCCCGCGACCGCGCCGGACCGCTCCGCGGCGCGGGCGACGTCACCGGGTGCCCGACGCTCATCGTCCGTCCGGCGCCCCCCGTCCGCCGCGTCCCCGTGGAGGAGCCGACATGACCAGCAACGCCATGCACCGCAGATCGGTCCTGGGCGGGGCGGCCGCCCTCGCCGCCGGCTTCGCGCTCGCCGGCTGCGGAGACGGTGACGACGGCCGGGCGCCCGAGGAACGCAAGAAGGGGCAGAGGATCACCCTGACCTTCTGGTCCTGGGTGCCGGGCATCGACAAGCCCGTCGACCTGTGGAACCGCAGGAACCCGGACGTCCAGGTCAAGGTCGAGAAGGTCTCGGCGGTCAACGGCCAGCAGTACGCGAAGATGCACGCCGCCATCAAGGCCGGCAACCCGCCCGACCTCGGGCAGATCGAGTTCCCGGTCGTGCCCAGCTTCCTGCTCGACAACGGGCTGCTGGACCTCGCCCCGCTCGGCGCCGCCCGTCACAAGGGCAAGTTCGTCGGCTGGCAGTGGCAGCAGTCCGTCTTCGGCAAGAGCGTCTACGCCATTCCGCAGGCCTCCGGACCGATGGGCCTGTTCCTCCGCCGGGACCTCTTCGAGAGGTGGGATGTCCCGGCCCCGCGTACCTGGGACGAGTACGAGACCGCCGCCAAGACGGTCCGCAGGAAGGGCGCGTGGATCGAGACCTTCGCGCCCACCAACGGCAACCGGTTCGCCGGTCTCGCCTGGCAGGCCGGTGCCACCTGGTACACCACGCACGGCGACACCTGGATCGTGCGCCTCGACGACGAACCCACCCGCCGGGTCGCCGACTACTGGGAGTCCCTGGTCCGGCGGAAGCTCGTCAAGACCATCCCGGACCGGCAGAACGCCTGGTACAAGGACCTGCAGACCGGCGCCATCGCCTCCTGGGTGGGCGCCAGCTGGGGCGACGCCCTCCTGGCCGGCAACGCACCGGGCACCAAGGGCAAGTGGCGGGCCGCACCGCTGCCGCAGTGGAAGGCGGGCGAGGCGGCCTTCGCCAACTGGGGCGGCTCGACCACCGCCGTCTTCGCCAAGGCCCGCTACCCCAAGGACGCCCTGGACTTCGCCGTCTGGCTCAACACCGCCCCGGAGTCGATCGCACTGCTCATCGACGGCGGCTACGGCTTCCCCAGCGCCAAGGAGGGCTACGCCACCACCGCCCTCGACGTCGACAAGGGCTTCTTCGGCGGCCAGGCGTACAGCAAGGTCTTCGCGGACGCCGGTGCGCATGTCGACACCAGCTGGCGGTGGGGGCCCGGCGTGGACACCCTCTACCAGCGGCTCGGCGACGCCTTCACCGACGCGCTCGCCGACGGCAGCTCCTTCCGCGCGGTGCTGACCAAGGTGCAGCGCCAGACGCTCGGCGATCTGAAGGGCAAAGGGCTGAAGGTGGAGAGCGGATGAACCGGGAGGTGCTGAGCCGGGACCCCCTGAGCCGGCCGGGGCCGGTCACCCCGCGCCCGGCCCGCCGGGGCACCCGCGGGCCCCGGCGCCGCGTCTCCCGCACCGAGGCCCGCAACGCCCGCGCCGCGGCCGTCTTCGTCCTGCCGTTCTTCGCCCTCTTCGGCCTCTGCTTCCTCGCCCCGATCGGCTACGCCCTCCACCAGAGCCTGTTCACCACCGAACGGACCGGCCCGCTCGGCCTCGGCGGCCGGGAACAAGAGGTCTTCGCCGGCCTCGCCAACTACGCCCGAGTGCTCGCCGACGACCGTTTCCTGACCGGCTTCGGCCGGGTGCTGCTCTTCGGCGCCGTCCAGATCCCGCTGATGATCGCGCTCGCCACCGCCCTGGCGCTGCTCCTGGAGAGCGCGAGCGCCCGCGGCGTCCCCTTCTTCCGCAGCGCCTTCTTCCTGCCGTACGGCGTGCCCGGCGTGATCGCCTCGATCCTGTGGGGCTTCCTGTACGTACCGGGCATCAGCCCGCTGGTGAAGATCGCCGGTTCGCTGGGCTGGGACCTCGACCTCCTCTCCCGCGGCACCGTCCTGTGGTCCCTCGCCAACATCGTGACCTGGCAGTTCACCGGCTACAACATGCTGGTGCTGATCGCCCAGCTCAAGTCCGTACCGGGGGAGTTGTACGAGGCGGCCCGGATCGACGGGGCGAACGCCTGGCAGGTCGCCCGGCACCTCAAGCTCCCGCTGATCCGGCCGGCACTGGTGCTCACCGCCGTCTTCAGCATCATCGGCACCCTCCAGCTGTTCGCCGAACCCATGGTTCTGCGCCCGCTGGCCTCCTCCATCGACTCCGGTTTCACTCCCAACCTGCACGCCTACAGCGAGGCGTTCGTCGGCAACAACCCGCATACGGCGGCGGCCGAGGCGGTGCTGCTCGCGCTGGTGGCGTGCGTGCTGTCCTTCGGCTTCCTGCGGCTGGTCGGCGGCCGAGCCGAGGAGGGCGGATGAGAGGGCGGACGAACCGGCCCCCGGTCCGCTACCGGATCATCACCGCGGCGCTGCTGACCGTCGCCGCGCTCTACTTCCTGGTGCCCGTCTACTGGCTGGCCGTCTCCGCCACCAAGAACAGCGCCGACCTCTTCGGCACCTTCGGCTTCTGGTTCTCCGACCACCCGCACCCCGTCGAGTACCTCGTCGACGTCCTCACCTATGACCACGGCATCTACGCCCGCTGGTTCGCCAACTCCCTTTTCTACGCCGGGGCCGGGGCGGTCTGCGCCACCCTGCTGTCCGCCGCGGCCGGCTACGCGCTGGCGAAATTCCCGTTCCGCGGCCGGGAGGCGCTCTTCAACGTGGTGCTCGCCGGGGTGCTGATCCCCGGCACGGCGCTGGCCCTGCCGCTCTACTTCCTCTTCAGCGCGATGGGCCTGGCCAACACCTGCTGGGCGGTGCTGATCCCCAGCGTGGTCAGCCCGTTCGGCGTCTATCTGTGCCGGATCTACGCGGCCGCCGCGGTCCCCGACTCGCTGCTGGAGGCGGCCCGGATCGACGGCGCGGGCGAGGCCCGGATCTTCGCCGGCCTCGGGCTGCGGCTGATGACCCCGGCGCTGGTCACCGTCTTCCTCTTCCAGTTCGTGCACATCTGGAACAACTACTTCCTGCCGCTGGTGATGCTCTCGGACTCCGGCCTCTATCCGATCCAGCTGGGCCTGACCTCCTGGACCGGCTACGCCGACCGCCAACCGGTGCTCTACCAGTACACGGTGGGCGGCGCGTTCCTGTCCGTGGTGCCGCTGATGGTGCTGATGACGGTGCTCCAGCGGTACTGGCGCACGGGGCTGACGGAGGGCAGTGTGAAGGCGTGAGAGGGGCCGGGCTGCGGTGGTTGGTGTGACGGCGTGACGATGTGGCCCGGATCGCTGTCGAGGGCATGACCGGTTCGGCGGGTGGGCGTGACACCATCACTGTCATGACTACTCCTGACGCTTCCCGGTCCCCGAACGCCGCGACCCGCGCGAAGGCCGCTCTCCAGCGCGACCCCTGGGACCTCCCGGACGTCTCCGGCCTGGTGGTCGGCGTCCTCGGCGGCACCGGCGACCAGGGCCGCGGTCTGGCCTACCGCCTGGCCAGGGCCGGCCAGAAGGTGATCATCGGCTCCCGGGCCGCCGAGCGCGCGGAGACCGCCGCCGCGGAACTCGGCCTGGGCATCGAGGGCGCGGAGAACGCCGAGTGCGCCCGGCGCAGCGATGTCGTGATCATCGCGGTGCCCTGGGAGGGCCATGCCAAGACCCTGCGGGCGCTCGTCGACGAGCTGGACGGCAAGCTCGTGATCGACTGCGTCAACCCGCTCGGCTTCGACAAGAAGGGCGCCTATGCCCTCAAGCCGGAGGAGGGCAGCGCCGCCGAGCAGGCCGCCGCCCTGCTGCCCGGGGCCCGGGTCACCGCCGCCTTCCACCATCTGTCCGCGGTGCTGCTGCAGGACCCGGAGGTCGAGCGGATCGACACCGATGTGATGGTGCTCGGCGAGTCCCGCGCCGACACCGACGCCGTGCAGGCGCTGGCCGCCCGTATCCCCGGGATGCGCGGCGTCTTCGCCGGCCGGCTGCGCAACGCCCACCAGGTCGAGTCGCTGGTCGCCAACCTGATCTCGGTCAACCGGCGCTACAAGGCGCACGCGGGCCTGCGAATCACGGACGTCTGAGGCCCGGGGCCGGGGCGGGCGCGGGCATGGGGGACACTGGGGAGGTCCGACCACTCCCGACAGGAGCCGCCCCCATGTCCCTCTTGCCCCCGTCCGGCCCGGCCCGGCGCCTCGCCCTGATGGCCGTCGCGGTGTGCGTCCTGTCCGTCGCCGCGGCCGTCGTCGCCTTCGTGGAGGGCAGCTTCGTCGGCGTCGTCTGGATTCTGCTGGCGGGCATCTCCAGCAACATGGCGTGGTTCTACGTACGCAAGGCGAAGGCCGAGCAGGCCGGGGCGGCCGGCTGACGCCGGTCTCACCCCCGCGTCTCAGCCCCGGCCTCAACCCCTCGCTCCCCGGGCCCGCTCCCGGGCCGCCCGCGCCTCAGAACAGACCGCCGCTCTGCGGCAGCTGCGGCTCGCCCTGCCAGAAGCGGAAGTACTCCTGCCCGAGGTAGGTCTCCAGCCCCGGCACGCCCAGCCCGCGCAGGACCGCGTCGACCAGGTCGAAGAACACCCGGTTGACCTCCGGTACCCACAGGAAGACGAAGACCGCCAGCAGTCCGAACGGCGCGAACGGCTCCACCTGCCGCCGCAGCTTCCGGGACAGCCACGGCTCGATCACGCCGTAGCCGTCCAGCCCCGGCACCGGCAGGAAGTTCAGGATCGCCGCGGTCACCTGGAGCAGCGCCAGGAAGGCCAGCGCGTAACGGAACACCTCCGGGACGCCGGACAGCGCGTGCAGCCAGAACGGCGCCGTGCACACCGCCGCGAACAGGATGTTCGTCAGCGGACCGGCCGCCGAGATCAGGCTGTGCCGCCAGCGGCCCCTGATCCGGCCGCGCTCGATGAACACCGCACCGCCCGGCAGCCCGATCCCGCCCATGATCACGAAGATCACCGGCAGCACGATGCTGAGCAGCGCATGGGTGTACTTCAGCGGGTTCAGCGTCAGATAGCCCTTCGCCTCCACCGAGATGTCGCCGCTGTGCAGCGCGGTGCGGGCATGGGCGTACTCGTGCAGACACAGTGAGACCACCCAGCCGGACACCACGAAGCAGAACACCGCGACGCCGGTGTACTCCCCGAGCACCCCGCGCCACACGGCCCATCCCGACACCGCCATGACGGCGACGAGCGCGAGGAAGACCGGGCTGACGCGCCGGTCGGCGCGCCGGATTGCTGTGGTCATGGTGCGGGCTCCCGGGGTCTGGTGAAGGGCAGCCATGACCGTAACCGCGACAGGGCGCGCGGCGCACGGTCCCGGCGGAACCCGTTCCTCCGCGGGGCCCCTCCTCCGGAGCCCGTGCCCCGGAAACGAAACGCGATAGCTGCGGGTTCCCCCTTGCACGACAATGGGCCGGTGCATTACGGAATTCTCGGCACCACCCAGGCCGGCCGGGCCGACGGCACCCCCGTCGCCGTCGGTGGCGCACGTCTGCGCGCGCTGCTCACCGCCCTCGCGCTGCGCCCCGGCCGGGCGCTGACCCCGGAGTTGCTGATCGGTGACATCTGGGGCGCGGAGCCGCCCGCCGACGCGGCCGGCGCGCTGCAGGCCCTGGTCGGCCGGCTGCGCCGCGCCCTGGGGCACACCGCGATCGCCTCGGTGGACGGCGGCTACCGGCTGTGCGCCGAGCCCGACGCCATCGATCTGCACCGCTTCGAACGGCTCGCGGCGGAGGGCGCCCGTGCGCTGGCCGCCGCGGACCCGGCCCGTGCCGCCGCCCTGCTCGATGACGCCCTGGCGCTCTGGCGCGGCCCGGCCCTCGCCGACCTCCCGGACGCGGGCGCCTGGGCGGCCCGCGCCGAGCGCCGCCGGCTGGACGCCCAGTGCACCCGCCTCGCCGCCGATCTCGCCCTCGGCCGGGCCGCCCAGGCGCTGCCCACCCTCCTCGCGCTGAGCGCGGAGCACCCCCTCGACGAGCCCCTCCAGGCCCTCCGGCTGAAGGCGCTGCGTGCCGCCGGCCGCACGGCCGAGGCCCTGGCGGCCTACGAGGAGATACGCGTCGGCCTCGCCGAACGCCTCGGCGCCGACCCGGGCCCGGAACTGCGCACCCTGCACGCGGAGTTGCTTCGTCCGCCGGCACCCGTGCCCCCGCCGCGGCCGGCCCCGACACCCGGCCCGCCGACACCCACCCCGTACGGCTCCGACGCGCCGTACGCCCCCTCCGCCCCGCACCCCGCCGGCACGCCGTACGCCACCGCCACCCTCACGCCCGGCCCCGCCCGCTCCCGCCCCGGCAATCTCCGGGCCCGGCTCACCTCCTTCGTCGGGCGGGACGCCGATCTGGCGGCGATCCGGGCCGATCTGGCCGGGCACCGGCTGGTGACGCTGCTCGGTCCCGGTGGCGCGGGGAAGACCCGGCTGGCGCAGGAGGGCGCCGAGACCGCCGCGGCCGGACTGCCGGACGCCTGGCCGCACGGCGTCTGGCTGGCCGAACTGGCGCCGGTGGACGATCCGCAGACCGTGCCCGAGGCGGTGCTCACCGCGCTCGGCGCCCGCGAGACCGTCGTCCGCGGCACCACCGCGGAGGGGCTGCGAGCCGCCGCCGACCCGACCGCCCTGGACCCGCTCGCCCGGCTCGCCGAACACTGCGCGGGACGCCGGATGCTGCTCGTCCTCGACAACTGCGAGCATGTGATCGACGCCGCCGCCGAGCTCGCCGAACGGCTGCTGGCCGACTGCCCCGGGGTGACGGTGCTGGCCACCAGCCGGGAACCGCTGGCCGTACCGGGCGAGGTGCTGCGGCCGGTGGAGCCGCTGCCCGGCCCCGTCGCGCTGCGGCTGCTCGCCGACCGCGGCGCCGCCGCCCGCCCCGGCTTCCGGGTCGATGCCGACGAGGCGACCGCGGCGGCCTGCACCGAGATCTGCCGTCGGCTGGACGGGCTTCCGCTGGCCATCGAACTCGCCGCCGCCCGGCTGCGGTTGCTCGCGCCGCGGCAGCTGGCCGACCGGCTCGACGACCGGTTCCGGCTGCTGACCAGCGGCAGCCGGACCCTGCTGCCCCGGCAGCAGACGCTGCGCGCGGTCGTGGACTGGTCCTGGGAGCTGACCGACGAGCCCGAACGGGCCGTGCTGCGGCGGCTGTCCGTCTTCGCCGGCGGCTGCGATCTGGCCGCCGCGGAAGAGGTCTGCGCGGGCGCCGGGGTCGACGGCCGCGAGGTGGCCGGGCTGCTCGGCTCGCTGATCGACAAGTCGCTGGTGGTGGCGGCGCCGGCCGGCCAGGAGGACGGCACCGGCCGCGCGGCCGGCGGCGGGCAGATGCGCTACCGGCTGCTGGAGACCGTGGGGGAGTACGCCGGCGAGCGGCTGGACGAGGCGGGGGAGCGCGCCGGTGCCGAGCGCCGCCATCTCGTCGCCTACCGCGAACTGGCGCGTACCACCGACCCGTTGCTGCGCGGGCCCGGCCAGCGGGCCGGCATGGAGCGGCTGGAGCTGGAGCACGACAATCTGCGCACCGCACTGCGCCGGGCCCTGGCCGCCGGGGACGAGCACGAGGCGCTGTGTCTGGTGCTGTCCCTCCAGTGGTTCTGGTCGCTGCGCGACCACCGCAGCGATGCCCGGCACTGGGCGACCGCGGCCGCCGCGCTCGGCCCCAACCCCTTCGCCACGCCCGTCGAACCCGCCCCCGAGCTGTATGAACGCCCCATCGACAAGCCGCCCCCGATGTCTCCCGAACAGCTGCTGGAGGCCCGTCGCGAGGTGCGGCTGGTCGCGCTCGCCAGCCAGGACAGCGATATCGAGGCGCTGCGCGACCCGCAGATGCAGGAGGAACTGGCCGGGATGCTCACCGCCTACCGCTCCGGTCTGCCGCAGACCTGCAAGGTGCCCGGGGTGATGTGGTACTACGCGGTGCTGATCACCGGGCAGTTCGACGAGCTGGCGGAGCTGGTCGACGGCGGGGTGCGGGCCTGCCGCGACTTCGGCTACGAGTGGGAGCTGGCCTACGTCCTCCAGCTGCGCTCCAAGATCTTCAACGACCGCCCCGGCGGGCTGGCCCAGTCGGCCCGCGACGCCGACGAGGCGCTGCGGCTCTTCCGCCGGCTCGGCGATGCCTGGGGCGCGGCGGAGGCGCTGGCGGGGCGCGGCGAGAACCATGAGAAGCGCGGTGCGTACGGGGCGGCGGCGGGCGACTACCGGGCGGCGATGGTGCACGCCGAGGACCTGGGAGCGCACGGCCAGATCCTGCTGCTGCGCTGCCGGCTGGGCGCGGTGCTGATCGAGGACGGCCAGGAGGAGGCCGGTGAGCGGCTGCTGCGCGAGGTGCTGGTCGATGCCGCGAAGGGCAACTGCGGGCGGGACACCGAGCCGTTCGCGCGGCTGACCCTCGCGATGTGGCTGTCGGTGACGGGGCGTCTCCGGGAGGCACGGGCGGAACTCCAGCGGGTCCGGGAGATGTTCACCCCGCTCGCCCCGGACCTGTTCGCCGGGATGCTGGAGGCCATGCTGATCTCGCTGGACCTGGAAGAGGGGCGCCAGGAGGGACTGCTGACGCGCTTCCGGCAGTCCATGGAGCTGATGCGGGTCTCCCTGGCGCAGATGGTCGCGCCGGACCTCCCGGTGGTGCAACTGCTCACCGGCGCAAGGGTGTTGATGGCGGTACACGGCGAACAGGCGGGCCGCGATGCGGCGCGTCTGGTGGGTGCGTACGACGCCCTGTGGACGTCCGGGCAGGCGGCGCCGCGGATCATCCGCCGCGACCGGGCCCGTACCGAGGCGGCGGCGCGGGCGCTGCTGGGCGACGCGGCCTATGCCCGTGCGCACGCCGAAGGCGGCGGTCTCTCGCTGGAGGAGGCCGCCGCCCTCATCTGACGCGAGCCGGGCGAAGGCCGTCCCGCGGGGAGGCCCCCCGCGGGACGCGCGTCAGGTCTTCGTACGGAACTTCCGCACCGCGAGCGGCATGGTCACGGCCGTGATGGCGACCGCCCAGCCGAGGGTGACCAGCGTCGGGTGGGCGACCGCGCCCTCGCCGTTGATCAGCGCGCGGGCCGCGTCCGCCAGGTTGGAGAGCGGGTTGACCTCCGTGAAGCCCCGCAGCCAGTCGGGCATCTTCGTCGTCGGTGTGAAGATCGACGAGCCGAACTGGAGCGGCATCAGCACCAGCATCGCCACCCCCTGCACCGCCTGTGGGGTCTTCATGGAGAGCCCCAGCAGGATGAAGATCCACATCAGGGCGGCGCCGAAGACCGTGGACAGCACGATCGAGGCGAGGAAGGCGAGGACGCTGCCCTTGATCTCCAGACCCAGCAGGAAGCCCATGCCGAGCAGGATCGCGGTGGCGATCAGCATCCGGCCGATCTCGACGACGATCTTGGCGATCAGGACCGAGGACCGGGCGATGGGCATGGTCCGGAAGCGGTCCATGACGCCCTTGCGGAAGTCCTCGTTGACCCCCGTGCCCACCGCCATGGCGATGTTCATGCCCATCATCGCCATCATGCCGGGCACCAGATGCTGGATGTACTTGTCCTGATTGCCCTTGCCGGCGATGGCGCCGCCGAAGACATAGGTGAACAGCAGGATGAAAATGACCGGCATCAGCAGGGCATCGAACATCGACTCCGGATCCTGCTTGATCTGCAGGGCGTTGCGGCGCACCAGCGCCCCGATGTGCCGCAGATTGGCGCGGAGCCCGATCCGTCCCTCATCGGCGCCGGGCTCGGTGACCGGCACCGTCATCGTCACCGCACTCATGCCGATACCTCCGCGTACTGCTGCTTCATGTCGTCCTCGGATGTGCCGGCCCCGGAGGTCTTCTGGCCGGTGATGGCCAGGAACACCTCGTCCAGGCTGGGCAGATGGGTGCTGATCCCGGCGAGGGTGAGGCCCTGGCGGCTGAGCAGCCCGACCACCTCGGTCAGCTGCTCGTCGCTGATGACGGGCACGTTGACCACACCCCCGTGGTGGTCAGCGGTGGCGCCCGCGATGCCGTCCAGTCCGGCCTGCTCGATGGCGGTGACCATCCGGTCCAGCTCGCTTCCGTCCGACGGCTGGATCTGCAGCGTCCGCCCGCCGACCTTGGCCTTCAGCTCGTCGACCCGCCCCTCGGCGATCACCCGGCCGCGGTCGACCACCGTCAGCTCGTCCGCCAACTGCTCGGCCTCTTCCATGTACTGCGTGGTCAGCAGCACCGTCGCACCGTCGCGCACCATCCGCCGGACCTCCTCCCACACCTCGTTACGGGTACGGGGATCGAGACCGGTGGTCGGCTCGTCCAGGAAGAGCACCGCCGGCCGGCCGATCATCGAGGCGGCCAGGTCGAGCCGCCGGCGCATCCCGCCCGAGTACTTGGCCGCGGGCCGCTTGGCGGCCTCGGTCAGCGAGAACCGCTCCAGCATCTCGTCCGCGCGCCGCCGGGCGTCCTTGCGGGACAGATCGAGCAGCCGCCCGATCATGTAGAGGTTCTCCCAGCCGGAGAGCTTCTCGTCGACCGAGGCGTACTGCCCGGTCAGGCCGATCGTGCGGCGCAGCGCGCGCGGCTGGCGCACCACGTCGAAGCCGGCCACCACGGCCCGGCCGGCGTCCGGCACCAGCAGCGTGGACAGGCAGCGTACGAGCGTCGTCTTGCCGGCACCGTTGGGGCCCAGCACCCCGAGCACGGTGCCTTCCTTCACGTCCAGGTCCACTCCGTCGACGGCCTTGACCGCCCCGAAGTGCTTGACCAGACCGCGCACCTCTACGGCGTTGCCGCGGCCGGTGGATATCGTCTGTCGCGTCATGCCAGCACGTTGTCAGCTGCTGCCGACAACGCGCCTACAGTCTGCCGACAGGCTTGGCTTCCCGCGTTTTCGGCTTTCCCGCCGTGGTGGTTTTTCGCCGTTTGTGGCCCGCTTCGCGGTGCCCTCGTCGTTGCGCCTGCGGCGGGCGGGGTCCGCTGCGCGGGGCTGTTGGGTGCGGTGACGGGCCTGCGCGGGTGGGGGTGTCCGGACTGCTTCGCTTTAC
>NZ_JBHYPE010000064.1:0-33503 GCF_042746015.1 Streptomyces sp. NPDC058773 | reverse complement strand
GGGGGCCCCCCCGCCCCCCCCCCCCGGCGGCCCCACCCCCCCCCCCCCCCCCGGGGGGGGGGGGGGGGCCCCCCCCCCCCCCCCCCCGCCGCGGGTTCCGGGCCACGGGCCCAGCCGGCCCGCCACCCTGACTGTTCTGTTGTCCAGCCTGTTGCTCTGCCCGTTGCTCTGTTCGTTGCCCTGACGCCCGGCCGGCCACTCGGCCCGCCGGCCGCCCGCCCGTCGTTCCGCCGGCTTCAGCAGCCCCGGTCGACGAGGTCGAACGTCTTGTAGTGGTCGGCGGTGTAGTAGTCCTCTTGCTTCTTCTCGCCGGTCACGATGCGTCGCGCACCGCGATCGGGCGAGCCCGGAGTGACGACGGTGTACTCGTGGTAGTAGTCGGCGCTCTGGGACGGAAGGATGCCCTCCCGGTTGTCAAAGACCGTGCCGTCCTTGGGATACGGGTAGGGCCCGCCCTTCTCGATCAGATCGAGGGTGTCGTGGGCCTGCGAAGGCAGCTTGGAGTAGCAGACCTTGCCGACGTCCTGCACGTGCACGGACGCGACATGCGCCGGCGCGGCGTACGAGGCGGCCTGGTGCGTCGTGGCGACGGCAGGGGTGGCGGAGACCGTGGTCCCACCGATGAGAAGGGCCGAAGCGAGGGCGCCAACGGCGCCGAACTTGGTGATCCGTGGGGGGATTCTCATGCCGCCCAGCATGACGCGTGTAGACATGATCCTGTCAATCCCAACCTCGGGAAGTTTTCCGGGAGTTCACAAGGCCGCCCCACAACTCCCGCACATTTCCGCATATCCCGACCTCTCGATCGAGGGCTACGCGCGCCGCGCACCGGTCCAACACCCGGCCCGGAACGGCCGATCGATCTCCCCTGCCACGTCCGGGCCGAGCGGCAGCGGAGGGCAGCTTTTGCCTCAGAGGCAAATCTTTTGCCCCATGGGCGAAAGGTCGTTATACCGGGGATATGACCGAGCTCCCCGACGAGCCCACCGGCGTGGCGCCGGATGAGCTGTTCACCGTTGCGCCGCGGCTGCGTGACCTGCGGCGACGCAGTGGTCTCACGCTGGAGACGGCGGCCCGGCTGGTGGGGCTGTCGCCGGCGCATCTGTCGCGGCTGGAGACCGGGCGGCGCCAGCCTTCGCTGCCGATGCTGCTGGCGCTGGCCCGTACGTACGGCACCACGGTATCCGACCTGCTCGGGGAGACCGCTCCGGAGCGGGACCCGATCGTGCGGGCCGGGCGGGCGGAGGCGTCGGAGGCCGGTGGCTGGACCTACTGGGCCGTGGGCGGCGCCGGGCGGGCGATGCAGGCGCTGCGGGTGCGGGTGCCGCAGCGGTCGCAGGGGGATCTGGTGCGGGTCCATCCGGGCGAGGAGTGGCTGTACGTCCTTGAGGGGCGGTTGCGGCTGACGCTCGGTGCGGCGGTGCAGGTACTGGAGCCGGGGGACGCGGCGCACTTCGACTCGCTGACGCCGCACCGTATCGCCGCCGCCTCGCCGGGCGGGGTGGAGCTGCTGTTCGTCCACACACTGCTGCAGAGCGGGGCCGCCGAACTGTGCCTCGGCGGCGACGACATCAGGCGCCGCGGGCTGTGAGCCCGCGGCACCGTTCTTGAGGGAAGGACTCACCGTCGTGCCCGACCAGACCATTCCTGCCGTTCCTGCCGATCCCCCGTCACCGGGACCGCTTTCCGGGGCGGGGTCCCCGCGGAAGTACGTCGAGAACAAGCCACCGCGCGGGCTGTATGTGCGGGTGTTCATCTATGTCATCGCGACGCATGTACTGCTGGCGATGATGAGCCTTGTGGTGATCGCCGCGAATTCCCGGTAGGGGCGGCCCGGGGGTGCTCCGCGGGGTGGCAACGTCCATCCCTCCGGCCCGAAAGTCCATTGCCCCGGTGCGGTGGCCGGGTGCCTGCTGGCGCGAAGAGGTCGCACGAATCCCGTTCCGGAACCTCGCGGCACCGAGGAGGACCGAAGGGAGGACGGTTCCTTCGTGGCGCTGGATCTGCGGGCCGAGCGACCGCTGGGCGCGGTCACCCTGGCGATGGGCAAGAGCGGCAGCCCGGACGACTCTCTGCGGCACGGCGTCCTGGAGTATTCGTCGGACGGCAAGAGCCGGCAGCGGCTGACCTCGTTCGACGGGACGGCCGAGGTACGCGCCGGGCCGCCGGCCGGGGCGCGGGCCCGGTACGTCCGCGCGCGGGCCACGCAGGCGCAGGAGCACTGGCTGGTGGTGCGGGAGTTCGCGGTGGCCGGGGCGGGTACGGCGACGGTGGCCGGTGGCCCGCCCGCGGCGGAGGGCGGTGCGCTGCGGTCGGCGGCGGACGGTGATCCGGCGACCGTCTATGGCGCGGCGCGGGCGGCAGAGCCCGGCGAGACGCTGTCATTCACGCCCGATGCCCTGCTCCGTACCGCGCACTCCGTGGTCGTGCTGCGGCCGCAGGGCGCACCGGATGGGGCGGCGACGGTCGAGGTCCGCACGGGCGGCGTCTGGCACTCGCCCGGCGTACTGTCCGGTGCCTGTACACGGCTCGCGGTGGGCGGCGGACCGGTCGAGGGGGTCCGGTTGGCGTGGCGGGGCGGAGCGGTGGCGCCTGCGGTCAATGAGGTGGTGGTGCGGTGAGGGGCTGAGGCGCGGTGAGGTGGTGGCGTGCGCTGAGCGACGGTGGTGCACCGGGCGGAAGGCCGCGCGATACGGGCCGGCCGGCCCCCGGTTGCGACGGCTTTCGGTTGGCCCAATGGCGTCGCGTCATCTCCCCCGCGGCGGCCGTTCCGCGCCCTAATCTGAGGTGCTGGCCGCCGCCCTCGCCCCGGAGGAGACCGACTCATGGCCCGAACCGCTCCCGATGTCCCTCGTCCGACCGCGGCCGCCGTGCTGGACGACGCGGTCCGCGCGCTCACCCCGGACTCCGCCGCCAACCGGCTGGTCTCGCAGATCGAGGCGGGTGCGGCACCGCGCTCCGTGTTCGCCACCTTCGCCCTCGAACAGCACCTGGTGATCGCCGCCGACCGCCTCAGCTTCCGGCATCTGGCGCGACGGGCGGACGGCGACCCGCCCGTCGCCGAGTTCTTCGATCTGCTCGCCCAGGGCGAGGCGCTGGCGCTGAAGCAGCTGGCCGGGCTGGCGGAGGCCTGTGAGCTGACCGCGCGGGAGATCACGGAGTACCAGCCGCGGCCCGGCTGTCAGGCGTACCCGTCCTATGCGGCACGGCTCGCGCTCAGCGGTGAGCCGGCCGACGTGGCGATCGCGCTGACCGCCAACTTCGCGGCCTGGGGCGGCTATTGCGCCATCGTCGCGGCGGCGATGCGCGACCACTACGGCTTCCCGGAGCCGGCTCGCGACTTCTTCGGGTTCTTCGCCGAACCGGCGCCGGCCGTCGAGGAGAAGGCGCGCCAGGCGGTGCAGCACGGCCTCGACACCGGCCAGGCACGACCGGCCACGGCGCACCGCTACGGCCGTCTCCTGCAGGCGTACGAGCTGATGTTCTGGGACTCCGTCGCGGACTGAGGGGGCCGCGGGCGGGCCCTGCCCCGGGCCCGCCCCGCCGCCCAGCGGCAGTCAGCCGCGATCCGGCCTTTCGAGCAGCTCCCCGCTCGGCTCGGCCAGGGTCGTCCCGTCGTTGATCCGGCGGCCGCGCAGCCAGGTGGACCGTACGACGCCGTGCAGGGTCTTTCCGGCGTAGGCGGTGATCTTGTTGCGGTGCTGGAGGGCCTGGGGGTCGACGGTGAAGGTCTCCTCGGGGGCGAGGACGGTGAAGTCCGCGTCCCGGCCGGGCTCGATGGCGCCCTTCCGGTCGAGGCCGACCAGGGCCGCCGGTGCGGTGGCCATCCAGCGCACCACGTCGTCGAGGGTGTGGCCGCGCTCGCGGGCCTCGGTCCAGATGGCGGGCAGCCCGAGCTGGAGGGAGGAGATACCGCCCCAGGCCGCGCCGAAGTCCGCGGTCTTGAGGTCGGCGGTGGACGGTGAGTGATCGGAGACGATGCAGTCGATGGTGCCGTCGGCCAGGCCCTCCCACAGCGCGTCCTGGTTGGCGGCCTCACGGATCGGCGGGCAGCACTTGAACTCCGTTGCGCCGTCCGGGATTTCTTCAGCGGTCAGGGTCAGGAAGTGCGGGCACGACTCGACGGTGATCCGGACACCCTCGCGCTTGGCGGCGGCGATCAGCGGCAGTGCGTCGCTGGAGGACAGATGCAGGACGTGGACCCGCGCGTCGAGCCGCTGGGCGAGCACGATCAGCCCGGCGATGGCGTCGTTCTCGGAGATGCGCGGGCGGGAGGCGAGGAAGTCGGCGTACTTGGGGCCGTGCGGCTCGGGCGCCGCGTCCAGGTGGCCCGGGTCCTCGGCGTGCACGATCAGCAGGCCGTCGAAGCCGGCGATCTCGCCGAGGGCGGCGGCCAGTTGCTCCTGGTCGACCTCGGGGAACTCGTCCACGCCGGAGGGCGACAGAAAGCACTTGAAGCCGAAGACCCCGGCGTCGTGCAGCGGGCGCAGGTCCTTGACGTTGCCGGGAATGGCGCCGCCCCAGAAGCCGACGTCGATATGCGCCTTGCTGCGGGCGACCGCGCGCTTGGTGTCGAGGTGAGCGGCCGTGGTGGTGGGCGGGAGGCTGTTGAGCGGCATGTCCACGAGGGTGGTGATCCCGCCGGCCGCGGCCGCGCGGGTGGCGGTCCAGAAGCCCTCCCACTCGGTACGGCCGGGGTCGTTGACGTGGACGTGGGTGTCGACGAGGCCGGGCAGCAGGGCGTCGCCGCCGCAGTCCTCGACCCGTGCTCCGGCCGGAGCCGGGGCGTCGTACGGCAGCAGCGCGGCGATCCTGCCGTCCTTGACGACGACGGACGCGGCGCGTGTGCCCTGTGGGGTGACGACGCGCCTGGAGCGCAGCACCAGCTCTGTTTCGGACACCCGGTCCCCTCCTCGTGGCTGTTCTCATCGTGGCGTGCGGGCAGGCGGGGTGCACGGCCACCGAGGCGGCCGTGCCCTCCGGGGCGCGCCCCGTACGCCGGAACGCGACCCTTGATTCAACAATCTGTTGAACGAGTCTTCACTCCGGACCCCGGCCCGTCAAGACCCTTCGGCCGGCATCGGCACAACCACCGCCCCGGCCTCCTCGGGCCTCGCCGGCTCCCCCGCCACAGCGGTGCTGACCTGCGACGGGATGATCCCGTCCGGGAGCGGGGCGGCACCCGCCGCGGACCGGTCGCGGCCCGCCACCAGGAGGTAGAGCCCGCCGGCGAGCCCCATTCCGAAGACCCAGGAGAACGGCGCCACCACATCGAAGGCCGGGACCAGAGCGAGCACGGCGGAGACCGCGGCGGACGGCAGGAAGGCGGCCACGGCCTTCGGGTTGCAGCCCCGGCGGTAGAAGTACGCGCCCCGGGCATCGGCCGAGAACAGTGCGTCGACATCGATCCGGCCCCGGCGCACCAGGTAGTAGTCGACGAGCAGAATCGCCACCAACGGCCCGAGGAAGGCACCGAGGGCCCCCAGGAAGTACTGGATCACCAGCGCCGAGGAGTAGAGCTTCCAGGGCATGACGACGATGGAGAGCACCGCGGTGATCATGCCGCCGCGCTTGAAGTTCAGGTACTTCGGCACGAGGTTGGCGAAGTCGTAGGCGGGCGAGACGAAGTTGGCGACGACATTGATGCCGATGGTGGCGACGATGAAGGCCAGCGCGCCGATGACGGTGACCACCGGGTTGTCGATCTTCTGGATCACCTTCACCGGATCGTAGATCGCCTCCCCGAATACCGAGATGGTGCCCGCGGTGACCAGTACGGCGACCATCGCGAAGGCGGTGAAGTTGATCGGCAGCCCGAGCAGATTGCCGCGCCGGTAGGAGCGGTGGTCGGGCGTGAAGCGGGCGAAGTCCGCGTAGTTGAGGACCAGGGTCAGGAAGGTCGCCACGGTCAGGCTGACCGCGATGAGGCTCTGCCGGAGCTGCGCGGAACCGCTGAGGCCGGTGAGACTGCGGGTCAGCGAGATGTCACCACCGGCCTTGACGACCAGGTACACCGCGAGCACCAGCACCACGAGCCAGACCACCGGGCCGGTCGCGAAGTCCTGGACCTTGCGGATGAACTCCATCCCGCGGGTCAGCAGAACGGCCTGCAGCCCCCACATCACCAGGAACGCGGTCCAGCCCAGGGTGGACAGCCCCAGCACGGAGTTGTGGTTGCAGGCGTCCAGGCCCGGCGCGAGTTGCAGGGTCAGCAGGACCACGGCGGTCGAGGCCAGCCATGTCTGGATGCCGTACCAGGCCACCGCCATGACCGCGCGCAGCAGTGCGGGGATGTTGGCGCCGTAGACACCCCAGCTCGCACGGGCCAGCACCGGGTAGGGCACTCCGGTCCGGTGCCCGGCGTGCCCCATGCGGTTCATCAGCCAGTGGACGATGGAGATGCCGGCCAGCAGCGCGACGAACACCTCCCAGGCCGGCAGGCCCAGCACGAACAGGCTGGAGGCGAAGGCGTAATTGCTGATCGCGTGGGTGTCGGACATCCAGAGCGCGAAGATGCTGTACGTGCCCCATTTGCGCGCGGGGGCCGGCGCGAGGTCCTCGTTGAAGAGGCGCGGGTCCGGCTGCGGGGGCTTCGGGGGTGTGGTCACGGGTCCTCCCGGGCGGGTGGCGTGGTGCTCAGTGAATCATTTGCCAGCTGTCAGATGTCTGACGTCTGTGGAGAAATTGCGGTGCTCCGCGGGGAGCCCTGAGCGCGCCCCAGGGACAGGTGGGTGCTCAGCGGCCAGGAGCCGATGGCTTTCGGGCGGGGCGGGGCGAAGCTGCGTCCCGTACTGGTGGTCAGCCCGAGACCGATGACCGACTCCGCGAACTTCACGGCGGCGGCGACGCCGTCGACCACCGGCACCCCCAGCTCCGCGGCGACCTTCTCCTGGAGCCCGGCCATTCCGCCGCAGCCCAGACAGATCACCTCGGCGCCGGCCCGTACGACGTCCCGGGCGGTGTCGATGATCACCTCGACGGTGCGCTGCGCGTCCCGCTCCAGCTCCAGCACGCCGAGCCCGGTGCCCCGGACCGCGGCGCAGCGCTGCAGCAGACCAGCGGTCAGCAGCCGGTCCCGGATCTGCGGTACGGCACGGTCGAGGGTGGTGACGATGCCGTACGCGTGGCCGAGCATCATCGCCATTTGGGCGGCGCTCTCGGTGATGTCCAGGACGGGGACGTCCAGCAGTTCCTGGGCACCCTCCCGGCCCGGTTCACCGAAACCGGCCATGACCAGCGCGTCAAAGGACAGGTCGAGGGTGGCGAGGCGGTCCAGGACGGCCGCGGCGCTGAGATAGCCCTCGAAGTGGCCCTCGATCGACTCCGGGCCCCACAGGGGTTCGGTGGCGATGATCTCGGTGCCCGGGGCGGCGGCCGCGGTGGCGGTGGCGCGGATCGACGCGGTCATGGAAGCCGTGGTGTTCGGGTTCATGACGAGAATGCGCATGACGCTCCAGCGATTTGGAGGATTCCACAGAATGGACAGTATGTTTCGCGCAGCAGAACGTAGCTACGGCCACTGGCACCGTCAAGGGATCGCGTCTAGGCGTCCGCCCGGTGACTCACTCCGTGAGACAGAGCGGGCCTGACCGGCACGAACGAGTGTGCGAGAGTCCGTGTATCAAGGGAAACGGACCGGTAGGCTGCTGCGGTCGGGCCCGGCGCCCGCATGTCCCGGCCGAGACCGGTCTGCCCCGCCCCGAAAGGAACGCTCCGTGCCGCCGTCCAGCGCCAGCACCTCCGCCGCCGAAGCCAAGCCAGGCGCCAGCGGCGGCGTCCAGTCCCTTGAGCGCGCCTTCGACCTGCTGGAGCGGATGGCCGACGCCGGCGGCGAGGTCGGCCTGAGCGAGCTCTCCAACAGCAGCGGGCTGCCGCTCCCCACCATCCACCGCCTGATGCGCACCCTCGTCGCCTGCGGCTACGTCCGCCAACAGCCCAACCGCCGCTATGCGCTGGGCCCCCGGCTGATCCGGCTCGGCGAGAGCGCCTCACGCCTGCTGGGCACGTGGGCCCGGCCGTTCCTGGCCCGGCTGGTCGAGGAGACCGGTGAGACCGCCAACATGGCGCTGCTCGACGGCGACGAGATCGTCTATGTCGCCCAGGTCCCGTCCCGGCACGCGGTACGGATGTTCACCGAGGTCGGGCGCCGGGTGCTGCCGCACTCCACCGGCGTGGGCAAGGCCCTGCTGTCCGACCACGCGCCCGAGGAGGTCCGCGCGCTGCTCGGCCGTACGGGCATGCCCGCCGCGACCGAGAAGACGATCACCGACCCGGACCGCTTCCTCGAAGCCCTCGCCGAGGTCCGCCGCGTGGGCTACGCGGTCGACGACAACGAGCAGGAGATCGGCGTCCGCTGCCTGGCGGTGCCGGTGCCCAACTCCCCCACCTCGGCGGCGATCTCCATCTCCGGCCCGACCGGCCGGGTGACCGAGGCGGCGACGGACAAAATCGTGCCGGTGCTGCAGGACGTCGCGGCCCAGCTGTCGGTGGCGCTCGCGAATCAGACACCGGGGTAGCGGGGGCAGACCGGCAGCTCCCGCCTGCCGGAGCGCCGCCGATGGGGCGGGGCGCACGAGGTCCGGCGATCCAGGGCGGGGCGTACGAGGGCGGTCCGCGCGGCTGCCGCGGCGCACGCTGTCGGTCCGTGAGCAAAGCTGGGGCACCGGCGTGCGCCGGGCTCCGGGGCGGGGCGTGCGGTGGCGATCAGCGGGCGCGCGGCAGCTGGCCGAAGCGGTCGATGCCCTCGCGCACCTCCGCCAGCGCGGGCGACAGCGCGCTCACCGATCCGACCGCCCCGGCGATCAGCAGCAGCGAACGGCGCAGCCGGGGCACCTCGGGCAGCCCGTGGCTCACCATCGCGTCCAATGCGGCCAGCTCGTCATCGGCGGCCACCCGGTCCGGTAACTCCCCGGGGAGTACGGCAAGTTGACGTCGTAGCCGGGCCACCGCCCCGCGCAATTCCTGGACGCGAGGATCGCCCTCGACCCCGGTCACTCGTCTTTCCTTCTCCAGCTGTTCCACAACGACGGCGTCCTCCATAGCCGTTGCCCGTTCCGTAGTGCGGGCCAGTTAACGCCACTCTGTGCTCATCGCGCCATACGGAGAGCGAAAAAAACGGATCACTCGGTGAATCCGGTTGCTTTGGCCAGAGGCTGACCGTTCCTTATGTGTTTTTCCCCGCCGCCCACCCCCCTTCGGGGGGTGGGCGGGTGTAGTGACGAGGGTGCCCACCCCTGACGGGGTGGGGGAGGGGGCGGGGAGGCGGTGGGGCAGGGGCCGTGAGACGGCGGGGAGGGCGCCGCGAGGCGGCGGCGAGGCGGCCGAGAGCAGCCACCCCAGCCCTCAGGAATCCTGTTCGGGCTCCACCGCGTTGCGCCACACGCGGGCGTCGATGGTCATGTAGCTGCTGGGGTCCGTCTTCGGCGCGTAGCCCTTGAAGGTGAGCAGCGCGACGTGGCCGTACTTGGTGGTGAGGCACATCTGGGCGCCCTTGGAGAGCTGCTTGGTCAGGATGCTGTCGGTGAACCGGGTCTCGTTGCGGCAGGTGGCGAGGGTGCCTTCCTGGCCGGGCTTGAGCAGCACCAGCTTGCCGGTCTCGGTGTCGATCTCGTCGTCCGTGTAGGGGTTGTCCGTGTACGAGAAGTCGATGTCCGTGTCGCTGTCGGAGTTGGACGGGTGGACCGGCTCGTCGGACAGCGAGATGTGGTACTCGTCGGGCAGGTTGATGGTCTTGTAGTCGACCGGCTTCGGGTCCTGCACCGGGGCGTCGCTCCCGCCGTCAGCGGGGTTCGCGGTCGGGTCCGTGGAGGGCGCCGAGTCCTTGTGCGCCGCCTTGCTGTCGGCGCCGGCCTGGCTGCCCTTCCGGGCCGAGTCGCCCTTCATCACGAAGTAGACGGCGGCACCGCCGGCGCCCGCGAACACCAGCAGGCAGACCAGCACCAGGGTCGCGATCAGCCCCGAGCGCTTCTTCTTCGGCGGCTGCGGGGCGGAGGGCATGGCGGTCGGGCCCGGGCCCGTCGCGCCGGTCGTCAAAGGTCCGGAGGCCGTCGGGGCCGGGCCCGCCCGTCCGGTGACCGTCGGCGCACCGGCTCCGGCGGCGGTCGGGGCGTAGGCCGCCGGGCCGAACCCGGGCGGCGGGGTCTGCGGATGGCTCAGCTCGGTCGGCACCGGTGCGGGCGCGGCCGGCGGCTGTGCGGGCGGAACGGGCGACGCGGCCGGCGGGTTCGACGGCTGGGCCGGGGCGCCCGTGGTGGGCGCCTCCAGCGGAGGCGGCGGCGTCTGCGCGGGCGCGGGGGCGGCGGCCCGGGTGGTGATGTCGGCGGCGACGGCGGTGGGCAGCCACTCCTCGGGGCGGCGCAGCTGCGTCTGTCCGGAGGCCGCGCCGCACAGCGCGATCACCTCGGCGACGGACGGCCGGTCCGACGCCTCCTTGGACAGGCAGCGGGTCACCAACTCCCGCAGCTCGTCGGGGAGTCCGGTCAGATCCGGCTCTTCGTGGACGATGCGGTAGAGCACCCCGTGCGAGGTGCCCTCACCGAACGCCGGGGTGCCGATGGCCGCGTAGGCGGCTACCTGACCGAGCGCGAAGACGTCGGTGGCGGGGCTGATGGTGCTGCCCGCGGCCTGCTCGGGCGCCATGAAGGTGGGGGTGCCGACGGTGACGCCGCTGCTGGTCAGGGACGTGGCGTCGGCGGCGCGGGCGATACCGAAGTCGATGACCCGTGGGCCGTCGGCGGCCAGCAGCACATTGGACGGCTTCAGGTCGCGGTGCACGATGCCCGCGCCGTGGATGACCTGAAGCGCCTCGGCGATCCCGGCGACCAGCAGCAGCACGGCAGGAACCGGCAGCTTGCCGTGCTCGGCGACCGCCGCGGCGAGCGAGGGGCCGGGAACGTACGCGGTGGCGAGCCAGGGGCTGGGGCCTTCGGCGTCGCTGTCGATGACCGGCGCGGTGTACAGCCCCTGTACGCGCTGCGCGGACTGCACCTCCTGCTTGAACCGGCGGCGGAACTCCGCGTCCTCGCTGAACTCGGGACGGATCACCTTGATGGCCACCGGCCGGCCGCCGGGCGTGTAGGAGAGGTAGACCTTGCCCATCCCGCCGGAACCGAGCCGCGCCGTGAGGCGATAGCCCGCGATGGCCCGCGGATCGTCGCCTTCCAACGGCTGGAAGATTCCGGGCGCGCCCGCACTGTTCACCACTACAACGTCCCCCGACTCAGAAAATTGGCCCGCCGCTTCGGCACGTCGGCCACGATGTCCGCAACGGGGAAGCACCCTATCCGGCCAGGCGCCGCACTCTCACATCGACGGCCGACGGCCCCGGCGCCTTGTCCGAAGGGCCCGTTTCGCGAGGGGTTTTGACGGCGCGGGCGGCTCCGGGACGGCGCTACGACGCACTGTCAAAAATGGCCTGATGATGCGTCGGAACATACGTTCCCCACGCCACCCTTTGGTGTGGGTGCGCTCGATCCGATGCGTATGGCGCGACACGGCGGAGCATTCTCCCTTTCAAGGAAATATCCGGCATATCACTGGATAGGAGAACGCCATGGAGCCCAACTCCGGCCCCGACAACGGCTCGAACCCTCATGGTGTCAGCGTCGTCCAACTCATCTGCCGCGCGTACGGCCTGTCCGACGCGTCGGAAATCACGATGGAGCACATAGACCGCTATGTCGCCGAGCGTCGGCGCGCGGAGGAACGCACGCACCAGCTGCGCGACCGGTTCCGACCGCACATCCCCCGGCCACGGGCCGCCGGCGACGCGGCCTGACCCGGCCGGTCCCGGCCCAACGGGCCGCGGAGCACGGCGTCATGAGGTAAGCAGTCCCCATGGCACCGACAGCACCGAGCGACCCGCGAGAACAGCCGGACCGGGCCCGGCCGGACGCCCCTGAGGGGGCGCGGCACGCCGGGCGGCCGGAGGGGAGGGTGGCCGGCCTGCTGCTCGCCGCGGGCGGCGGGCGGCGGCTGGGAGGACGGCCCAAGGCGCTGCTCGACCACCGGGGACGGCCGCTGGTCGAGCACGCCGCACGGGCCCTGCGGAACGGCGGCTGCCACCCCGTGCACATCGTGCTCGGCGCGGCAGCCGCTTCCGTGCGTGAACGGGCCGATCTGGCGGCGTACGGCGTCTCGGAGAACCCGGACTGGGCCCGCGGCATGGGCTCTTCGCTGCGGGCAGGGCTGGCCGCGGTGGCGGAATCCGGGGCGGATGCGGTGCTGGTGTCCCTGGTGGACCAGCCGGGCATCGGGGCCGCCGCGGTGGCGCGGGTGAGGGCGGCGTACCGGGGGCGCGACTCGCTCGTCTCCGCGGCGTACGACGGGCGGCGCGGCCACCCGGTGCTCTTCGGCGCCGACCACTGGCCGGACATCGCGGCGGCCGCGGAGGGCGACCGCGGCGCGCGCGACTACCTCCGGCGGCATGCGGACGCCGTCACCCTGGTCGAGTGCGCCGACATCGCCGAGCCGTACGACATCGACACGCCGGAGGATCTTCACCGGCTGGAGTGAGAACGGGCGGCGGGTGGCGACCTCCCGGCGCAGGGCGGGAGTAATGCAGAGTGACCGGCGTGGCACCGAGAGCCATTCGGTCACCGCTTCTGTCGAGCCTGAGAATCTCGACATCAACAAACCATTGAAGTTCCGCGATAAGGAAACTAGTCTCCACTGGTCAGAAGCGCCCTGAACCCAGACGGCGCCCGCGACCGCATTCGGGAGCCCGCGGCACCCCGTGCCGCCCGGCGTCCCGGCGGCCGCCAGGCACCGCCGCTGAATGGAGTGACAGCTCATGTCCGCACCAGCGCCGTCCCCGCTGGCCATCGTCGAAGTCGATCCCGCGCACACCCCCGAACGGCAGGGAGAGGTCCTCACCGACGCCGCGCTCACCTTCGTCGCCGAGCTTCACCGCCGCTTCACCCCGCGCCGTGACGAGTTGCTCGCCCGCCGGGGCGAGCGCCGCGCCGAGATCGCCCGGACCAGCTCGCTGGACTTCCTGCCGGAGACCGCGGCCGTCCGCGCCGACGACAGCTGGACGGTCGCCGAGGCCCCGGCCGCGCTCAACGACCGCCGGGTCGAGATCACCGGCCCCACGGACCGCAAGATGACCATCAACGCGCTCAACTCGGGCGCCAAGGTGTGGCTCGCCGACTTCGAGGACGCCTCCGCGCCGACCTGGCAGAACGTCATCGGCGGCCAGCTCAACCTCATCGACGCCTACGAGCGCCGCATCGACTTCACCGACCCGGCGTCCGGCAAGTCGTACGCGCTCAAGCCCGCCGAGGAGCTCGCCACCGTCGTGATGCGGCCGCGCGGCTGGCACCTTGAGGAGCGTCATCTCCAGTTCGAGGGGCGGCCGGTGCCCGGCGCCCTGGTGGACTTCGGGCTGTACTTCTTCCACAACGCCAAGCGTCTGCTGGACCTCGGCAAGGGCCCGTACTTCTACCTGCCGAAGACCGAGTCGTACCTGGAGGCCCGCCTCTGGAACGAGATCTTCGTCTTCGCCCAGGACTACATCGGCATCCCCCGCGGCACGGTGCGCGCCACCGTCCTCATCGAGACCATCACCGCCGCGTACGAGATGGAGGAGATCCTCTACGAGCTGCGCGAGCACGCCTCGGGGCTGAACGCCGGCCGCTGGGACTACCTGTTCTCCATCGTCAAGAACTTCCGTGACGGCGGCGCCAAGTTCGTCCTTCCGGACCGCAACGCGGTCACGATGACCGCGCCGTTCATGCGCGCCTACACCGAACTCCTCGTCCGTACCTGCCACAAGCGCGGTGCGCACGCCATCGGCGGGATGGCGGCCTTCATCCCCAACCGCCGCGACCCGGAGGCCAACGAGAAGGCGCTCGCCAAGGTCAGGAACGACAAGGACCGGGAGGCCGGCGACGGCTTCGACGGCTCCTGGGTCGCCCACCCCGACCTGGTCCCGGTCGCCCGCGCCTGCTTCGACGCGGTGCTCGGTGACAAGCCGAACCAGAAGGACCGGCTGCGCGAGGACGTTTCCGTGTCGGCCGCCGACCTCATCGCCATCGACTCGCTGGACGCCAAGCCCACCTACCAGGGCCTGATCGACGCCGTCCAGGTCGGCACCCGCTACATCGAGGCCTGGCTGCGCGGCCTGGGCGCCGTCGCCATCTTCGGCCTCATGGAGGACGCCGCGACCGCCGAGATCTCCCGCTCCCAGATCTGGCAGTGGGTGGACGCCGGGGTCGTCTTCGAGAACGGCGAGAAGGCCACCGCGGACCTGGTGCGCACGGTCGCCGCGGAGCAACTGGCCGCCATCCGCGCCGAGACCGGCGAGGAGGCCTTCACCTCGGGCCGGTGGCAGCAGGCCCATGACCTGCTGCTGAAGGTGGCGCTGGACGCGGACTACGCGGAGTTCCTGACGCTGCCCGCGTACGAGCTGCTGGTCTGAGCCGGGCCGGCCTACGTCCCGCTGTGCCGCGGCCTCCGTTCCGGAGCCGCGGCACAGCGGTGTTTCCGCCGCCGTCCGCGGCGCTGCCGGGGTCCCGGCACCGTGTGGTGTCATGTGATCACCAAGTGGAGAGGCAGTCGGATGGATGGTCGGCCAGGAGAGCAGGGTGTGCCGTCGGCCGCCGGCGGGGACGCGGGCGCGGGCCAGGAGTCGGGGGTGACGGTGGCCGAGCGGCTGCGGCGGGTCCAGGGTTCCCTGTCCCCCGGGGAACGCAAGATCGCCCGTGCGCTGCTGGCGCACTACCCCGCGGCGGGTCTGGAGTCGACGTCGGGGCTGGCCGGACGGGCGGGGGTGAGCCCGCCGACCGTCGTGCGCTTCGTCGCCCGGCTCGGCTTCGACGGCTACCGGCACTTCCAGCAGTCGCTGCGGGACGAGGTGCAGGCGCGGCGCGCCTCGCCGCTGACCCTGCGGCCGGTGATCAGCGAGAGCTCACCGACCTCGGACCTGGTCGAGGCGGCGGCGGAGGTCGGCCGGGGCGCCCTGAGCCAGACCTTCGCCGGGCTGCCGGAGCAGGAGTTCGACCGGGCGGTCGAGCTGATCTGTGATCCGGCCAAGCGGATCGTGAGCTTCGGCGGGCGGTTCTCCCGTCTGCTCGCCGAGTACCTGGATCTGCATCTGCGGCTGCTGCGGCCGGGCACCCAGGTGCACATACCGGCCCCCGGCGGGGACGGCGGCTTCCGGGTGGATCTCGGGCGGCGGGAGGTGTGTGTGGTCTTCGACTTCCGGCGCTATCAGCGCGACACGGTGGAGCTCGCCCGCTTCGCGCACGAGCGCGGTGCGCGGGTGGTGCTGTTCACCGATCCATGGCTGTCCCCCGTGGCCGAGTTCGCCGATGTCGTGCTGCCCGTGCGGGTCGAGGCGCCCAGTCCGTTCGACAGCATCGTGGCGCCGGTGGCGGTGGTGGAGACGCTGGTGGCGGCGGTGCATGTGCGGCTGGGGGCGGCGGCGGAGGAGCGGATGCGGGCCGCGGAGGAGGCGTCGGGCGACCGGACCATGGAATGACGGCCGTGAAATGAATATTTCAAGGACGCCCTATTGACGCGCTCCCTGGAACGTATGTTTCATGACGGGGCTCGGGCTGCTGCGGACGCAGCCCCGTCTCCTCCTCGGAGCGCCCTGTGTCGAATCCACCTCGAACACGCAAGCTGCGCTTGTGGGAAGCGCTTACCCTCTCCGTCGGCCTCATGGGACCGACGCTCGCCATGGGCCTCAACGGGGCCGGAGTGGCAGCGACGGTCGGCAAGGCCGTCCCCCTCGTCTTCCTGCTCGGTCTGCTCGGCGTCGGCCTGGTCGCCTACGGCTTCTGGCGGCTGACCCAGCACTTCAACCAGGCCGGTTCCGTCTACGCGCTGGCCGGGGCCACGATCGGCCCCCGCGCCGGTTTCTTCGGCGGCTTCGCCCTGCTGGGCACCTATCTCGCCTTCCTCGTCTGCACCCTCGCCGCGACCGGTGTCTTCGCCCAGGCCTTCCTGCACGCCACGGGCATCCGCTCCACCGGCCCCTGGGTGGCCGTCGCACTCCTCGCGGCCGTCGGCGTCACCGCGCTCAACTCCCGGGACGGCCGCACCACCGCCCGCACCCTGCTGATCGTGGAGGGCGTCGGCATCCTCGCCATGCTCGTGCTCGCCGCTGTGATCATGGGGCGGACCGCCACCGGATCGGCGCCCCGGCACCAGAGTTTCGACCTCTCGGTGTTCACCGCCGGCGGCACCACCTACGGCGCGGTCATGACCGCCACCGTCTTCGCGTTCCTGTCCTGGGCCGGGTTCGAGGCCTGTGCGTCGCTCGGTGAGGAGACCGACGACCCGAAGCGCAACATCCCCCGCGCGCTGGCCGGCAGCGTGCTGCTGACCGGCGGTCTCTACGTCCTGATGATGTTCGCCCAGACCATCGGCTTCGGCACCGACGCCCAGGGGGTGCGCGCCTTCGGCACGGCGGAGTCGGCGCTGTCCGCGCTCTCCGGGCAGTACATCGGTACCTGGTTCGCGCTCGTCATCGCCTTCACCGCGGTCGCCTCCGCGTTCGCCGCCGCGCTGTCCTCCTCGGCGGCGGCCGCCCGTATGGTCCAGGCGCTGGCCCGGGACGGCTTCGGGCCGCGGGCGCTGGCCCGCACCCACCCCGTCACCGGGGCCCCGACCACCGCGCTGCGGGTGTGCGGCGCCGTGGCCGCGGCGCTGACCGCCGTGATGTACGGGACCGGGGCCGCCGCCTTCGACACGTACTACTGGTACGCCACCATCGGCGTGCTGTGCGTCCTGGTGGTGTACGCGGTCGCCGGGGCCGGGGTGATCGTCTTCACCCTCTCCGGCCGGGGCCGCATCCCCCGCTACGAGTTGGTGGTCCCGGTCGCCGGGCTGGGCTATCTGGGCTTCGTCTTCCTCCAGCAGTCGACCGGCCAGCGCGCGCCCTACACCTACTTCCCCTGGATCGCCGCAGCCTGGTGCCTGGCCGGTGTCGCGGTCGTCCTGTTCGCGCCCTCCCTCACCCGGCGCATCGGCGCCCGGCTGACCAGTGGGCTGGTCACCGATGCGCCGCTGCCCGACCCGAACCGAAAGGTGTCCCCATGACCCTGGTGCACACGACGGGCGCGGAGCCGGGACTCCTCGGTCCCGCCGCGCCCGGCCCCTCCCCCGCCCCCTGCGCCACCCCTGAGGAACTCCCGATGACCGAAGCCGCCACCGTCTTCGTCGCCACCTGCGATCTGGCCGGGCAGGTACGGGGACGTGCGGTGCCCTCCTCGGACCAGGGCTCCGCGCTGCGCTCCGGCACCGGCTGGGTCCCGGCCGATCTCGCGATCTCCTCGTTCGGACCGATCGCGCCGAACGTCTTCGGTTCGCGGGGCGACCTGCGGCTGCTCCCGGACCCGGCCACCGGGGTCGACATCCCGGCCGACGGGGACACCCCCGCCCTCCGGCTCTACCTCGCCGACCAGACCCTGCCCGACGGGGAGCCCTGGCCCTGCTGTCCGCGCACCTTCCTCCGCAACGCCGTGGACGAGCTGCGCGAGCGCACCGGGATCGAGGTGACCGCCGCCATCGAGCACGAATTCGTGCTCGGCGGACTGCCGGCCGGCCCGCCGTTCTCTCTGCAGCGCTTCCGTCAGGCGGAGCCCTTCGGCGCGGACCTCGTACGGCTCCTGGAACGGACCGGGCTGCAGCCGGAGAACTGGCTCCCGGAATACGGGGACGGCCAGTTCGAGATCACCCTGCGCCCCGGTACGGCGATGGCGGCCGCCGACCGCGCCGTCCTGCTCAAGGAGCTGGTGCGCGATCTGGCCCGGCGCCGCGGTCTGCCGGTCAGTTTCGCGCCGCTCCTCGACCCCGACGGGGCGGGCAACGGCGTCCACCTCCATCTGAGCCTGCGGGACGCCGAGGGCCGTCCGCTGCTCTTCGACCCGGCGCGGCCGGGCCGCCTCTCGGCGCTCGGTGCCCGGTTCGCCGCCGGCATCCTGCGCCACACCCCGGCGCTGACGGCCTGGACGGCGCCGAGCCCGGTCTCCTTCCTCCGGCTCACCCCGCACCGCTGGAGCGCCGGAGGGATCTTCCTGGCCGAGCACAACCGCGAGTCGCTGCTGCGGATCTGTCCCACGACGCAGCTCGCGGGGGCCGATCCCGCCGCCCAGTTCAACCTGGAGTACCGCGCGGCGGACGCCACCGCCAATCCCTGGCTCGCGCTGGGGGTGCTGCTCCGCGCCGGGCTGGAAGGGCTGGTACGCGACTACGACGTGCCCACGGTGTGGCCGGAGGACACCGACGACTCGGTGCTCGCCGGTGTCCCCGCCCTCCCGTCCTCCCTCGAAGAGGCCCTGCACGCACTCGAAGCGGACGAGGTCGTGCGGTCGTGGTTCGACCCGCGGCTGCTCGCCACCCATCTGTCGGTCAAGCGGTCCGAGCTCGCGCAGCTGGCCGGGCTGGACGACGCCGCACGTATCCGGAAGGTTGCCGATGTCCACTGACGCCCTGGCGGCGGCGCTCGCGGAACTGCCCCTCGTGGACCACCATGTGCACGGCGCGCTCCGCGATGACGTCGACCGCGCCGGACTGGAGCTGATGCTCACCGAGTCCGACCGTCCGGTCCCGCCGTGGATGACCCAGTTCGACTCGCAGCTGGGCTTCGCGGTGCGCCGCTGGTGCGCCCCGGTCCTCGGGCTCCCGGCGCACGCCGCTCCGGACGCCTATCTCGCCCGGCGCCGCGAACTGGGCGCGGCCGAGGTCAACCGCAGACTGCTCGCCGCCTCGGGCATCGCCCACTACCTGCTGGAGACCGGTTACGGCGGCGCGGAGATCCTCGGCACCGACGGTATGGCCGAGGCCTCCGGGTGCCCCGTCGACGAGGTCGTACGGCTGGAGTCCGTACTGGAGGACGTGGCCCGCAGCGGGGTGGCCGCGGCGGGCCTGCCCGAGCGGTTCCGCGAGACCCTCGCCGCACGGACCGCCGGTGCGGTCGGTCTCAAGAGCATCGTCGCCTACCGCTTCGGCTTCGACTTCGACCCCGCGCGGCCGTCCGACGGCGAGGTCGCCGCCGCGGCCGGGACCTGGCTGGCCGAGTGCGCGCGCACCGGCACCGTACGGGTCACCGACCCGGTGCTGCTCCGCTTCGCGCTGTGGTCCGGCATCGACCGGGGACTGCCGCTCCAACTGCACGCCGGATACGGCGATCCGGACGTGGAACTGCACCGCTGCGACCCGCTGCTGCTCACCCGGTTCATCCGGAACGTGCAGCCGCACGGCGTCGACCTGCTGCTGCTGCACTGCTACCCCTTCCACCGCAACGCCGGCTATCTGGCGCAGGTCTTCCCGCATGTCTTCTTCGACGTCGGGCTCGGGGTGAACTACACCGGGGTGCGCTCCGACGCGGTGGTCGCCGAATCGCTGGAGCTGGCCCCGTTCGCCAAGATCCTCTTCTCCAGCGATGCCTGGGGGCCGCCCGAACTTCACCATCTGGGCGCGCTGTTGTGGCGGCGCGGCATGCTGCGGGCGATGGCGCCCTGGGTCGGCAGCGGCGAATGGGACCTCGATGAGGCGGTCCGGGTGGCCCGCATGATCGGACACGACAACGCCCGCCGGGTCTACGGCCTGGAGGGCGGCGCATGAGCACCGACGACACCCTCACCGCCCTCGCGGCGCAGCTCGAACGGGAGCTGGACGACGCCGTCGAGCTGCGCCGGCAACTCCATGCCCGGCCCGAGCTGTCGGGCGACGAGGCGGCGACCCGCGACCTGGTGCTCGCCGCGCTGCCCGGCGGGCACGCCGCTGCCGAGGTCGCCGCCACCGGAGCCGTGGTCCGGGTGGGCGGCAGCGGTCCGGCCATCGCCGTCCGCGGGGAACTCGACGCCCTGGCGGTGCACGAGGAGACCGGGGTGCCCTGGGCGTCCCGGAACCCGGGCGTGATGCATGCCTGCGGTCACGATGTGCACCTGGCGGCGCTGGTCGCCCTCGCGCGGGCGGTGGACCGGGTGGGCGGTCCGGCCCCGCTGCTCGCCGTATTGCAGCCCCGCGAGGAGACCTATCCCTCCGGCGCGCAGGACGTCACCGAGGACGGCATCCTCGAACGGGAGCAGTGCCGGGCGGCCATCGGGGCGCATGTCCAGCCGCTGCTCGCGGCGGGCACCGTCGCCTGCACCCCCGGGGGCGTCAATGCCTCGGCGGACGAATTCACCGTCACCGTACGGGGCAACGGCGGCCATGCGGCCTACCCGCACCTCACCCGCGACCCCGTCGTCACCCTCGCCCATGTCGTGGTCGCCCTGCAGAGCCTGGTCAGCCGCGGGACCGACCCGATGTCCTCCGTCGTGCTGAGCGTCACCACGCTCGCCGCCGGGACCGCGGCGAACGTCGTCCCCGGCTCCGCGGAGGCCCGCGGCACCCTGCGCGCGATGCGTACCGCCGACCGCCAGTTCCTCCATGAACGGCTGGTGGAGACCGCGGAGTTGGTGGCCCAGGCGTACGGCTGCAGCGCGGAGGTCGAGGTCACCCGCGGTGAGCCGGTGCTCGACAACGACGCGACGCTGACCGCGGCGACCCGGCCGCTGCTCGCCGCGCTCGGTCTGAAGGTCGCCGCCGATCTGCGGTCCGCGGGCGCGGACGACTTCGCGTACTTCTGCGCGCGGGTGCCCGCGCTGATGCTGTTCGTGGGGACGCACGGCGGCGCCGAGCAGCTGCACTCCCCCACCTTCCTGCCGCCCGACGAACGGGTGCGGGACGTCGCCCACGCCCTGCTCGCCGGCTATCTGGCGGCCGCGGAGCAGTTCGTCCCACGGCCCTGACCCCGGCCGTTTCCCCCGGCACCACCCGTACCTCCCGCCCCATCCGCTCAGGAACGAGGAACCGCGCATGACCACCACTGACACCACCGACGGCCTTCCGCCCGCCGCCGCGACCCGGGAGCACCTCCAACTCGCCGAGACCGCCACCGCCCGCAACTACCACCCGCTGCCGGTGGTCCTCGCGTCCGGTGAGGGCGCGTGGGTGACCGATGTCGGCGGACGCCGCTACCTGGACTGTCTGGCCGGCTATTCGGCGCTCAACTTCGGCCACGGCCACCCCCGGTTGCTGGCCGCGGCCCGGGAACAGCTCGAACGTCTCACCCTGACCAGCCGCGCCTTCCACAACGACCGGCTCGGCCCGTTCTGCCGGGACCTCGCCGAACTCGCCGGGATGGACCTGGTCCTGCCGATGAACACCGGCGCCGAGGCCGTGGAGACCGCGCTGAAGGTGGCCCGGAAGTGGGGCTACGAGGTCAAGGGCGTGCCCGCGGACCGCGCGAACATCATCGTCGCCGACGGCAACTTCCACGGGCGCACCACGACGATCGTGAGCTTCTCGTCGGACCCGGGCGCGCGGGACGGCTTCGGCCCGTTCACGCCCGGCTTCCGCACCGTCCCCTACGGAGACGCCGGCGCGCTGGCGGCCGCGGTCGACGAGCACACCGTGGCGGTGCTGCTCGAACCGATCCAGGGCGAGGCGGGCGTGGTGATCCCGCCGCAGGGGTATCTGCCGGCCGTGCGCGCGCTGTGCAGCCGGGAGAACGTCCTGTTCGTGGCCGACGAGATCCAGTCCGGGCTGGGCCGTACCGGCACCACCTTCGCCTGCGCCGCCGAGGGCGTCACCCCGGACATGTACGTGCTGGGCAAGGCCCTCGGCGGCGGCATCGTGCCGCTCTCGGCCGTGGTCGCCCCCCGCGAGATCCTCGGTGTCATCCGGCCCGGCAACCACGGCTCGACCTTCGGCGGCAACCCGCTGGCCGCCGCCGTCGGCCACGCCGTCGTCGGGCTGCTGCGGACCGGCGAGTACCAGGAGCGGGCCGCCCGGCTCGGCGAGCGGCACCGCGAGCAGCTCGAAGCGCTCATAGGCCATGGCGTCCACGCCGTCCGCAGCCGCGGCCTCTGGAGCGGTATCGACATCGACCCGCAGCTCATGTCGGGGCGCGAGGCCTGCGAACGCCTGCTGGCCAGGGGCATCCTCGCCAAGGACACCCATGGATCGACGGTCCGCCTCGCCCCGCCGCTGGTCATCACGGCCGACGAACTCGACTGGATGGCCGGACAGCTCGCCGAGGTGCTCGCCGCACCGCGCGCCTGAGCCAGTCCGCCCGGCGGCCCTCAGTCCGGCCCACCGCCCACCGTCACCGCGGTCCGCAGCGCGGCGTTCCGCAGGGCGGGCAGCCGCCGGGCGTGGGCCATCCGGTTCATCAGGCGCGCGATGCGGACCAGCCGCTGGGTCGCCGGGCGGCGGGCCCGGTCGTACGCGCGCAGTGCGGCCGGCACGTCCGGGGTGGCCGTCAGGGACCGGGCCAACTCCACGGCGTCGACGAGCGCTTCGCAGGCGCCCCGGCCGAGGTCCGGGGTCATGGCGTGGGCGGCGTCGCCGATGAGGGCGGTACGGCCCCTGACGTAGGACGGCAGCGGCGGATCGAGGTAGTAGAGGTCCAGGCGCAGCACCTCGGGCTCCGTCAGCCGGTCCAGGATGTCGCGCACTCCGGCGTGCCAGTGACCGAACCAGCCGCGCAGGGTGTCGGCTTCCCGGCCCGGGTCGCGCTGCCCCTCGGGCACGACGGCGCAGGCGAACCAGTTGGTCCGGCCGCCCGAGCTGGGGGTGATACCGAAGCGGAGGCCCTCGCCCCAGGTCTCGGTGGTGCCCCCGGTCTCCCCGTCGACCGTGCCGCGCCAGGAGGACGCACCGACGTACCGGGCGCGGTGGCGCGGGCCGAACAGGGCGGTACGGGCCGCGCTGTTGAGGCCGTCGGCCGCGATCACCACGTCGTACGAGCCCTCCAGGGCGCGGATGTCCGCGATGCGCTCGCCGAACGTGACCTCCCCCGCCGCTTCCTGGAGCAGGGAGAGCAGATCGGGCCGGGAGATGAGGCGGCCCACCTCGCCGGTGCGCCGCTTCATGGCCGTGAGGTCGAGGGTGGCGATCCGGCCGCCGTCGGGCCGCAGGAAGGCGCCCGAGGTCTGCGGCCGGCTCAGCGAGCGCACCTGTGCGCCGATGCCGAGGGTGTCCAGGGCGCCCAGCGCCGTGGGCCACAGTCCGAGGGCGGTACCGGCCGCGGGGAGGCGGCCGGCGCGTTCGAAGACCTCGACCGACCAGCCGCTCGTGCGGAGGAAGAGGGCGGTGGCGAGACCGCCGATGCCGCCGCCGACGACGGCAGCCGTACGCGGTGTCCGAGTCATATCAGCACGGTACTATGTCCGTAGTAGATCGGCACTACAAACATAGTAAAATGCACGGAAGGACGCTCGGGTGGCACGACGGCGGGATCAGGTGCTGGACGCGGGGATCCAGGTACTGGGGAGCGAGGGAGCGCGACGGCTGACGTACCAGGCCGTCGATGCCGCGGCGGGCGTCCCGTCCGGTACCACCTCCAACTACTTCCGCAACCGGACGGCGCTGATCGACGGCATAGTCGACCACCTCCAGGTCCTGGAGCGCCGCGACTGGGAGAGCTTCGCCACGGCCGCCAGCCCGGCCGACGCCGGGGAACTCGCCGACACCGTCACCCGGTTCCTGGTGTACGCGACCGGACCCGAACGGGCCAGGACCGCCGCCCGCTTCGCGCTCTACCTGGAGGCCACCACCCGGCCCGAACTCCGCCCGACGCTCACCCGCGGCCGCGAGACCGTCGTCGACTGGGGAGCGGAGTGGCTACAGCGCTTCGGCTCGCCGGACCCCCGTCGGCACTGCGAGATCCTCTTCGACTACATGGACGGCGTCGCCTTCCACCAACTCGCCTTCCCCGCAGATGACTTCGCCCCGGGGCCGGGCATCCGCGAACTGCTGCGCGGCCTGCTGGGCTGACGCACCACGACCGCTCCGACAGGAGAACTCCATGCGCACCCGAGCGAACGGCCGGGCCGTGCCCGGAACCCCCACCGCCGGCCTCACCCTGGGCCTCGTGCTGCTCACCGTGGCCACCGCCGGCGCCTGCACGGCCACGCCGGAGGCCCCGCACCGTACGGCCCCGGGCCACCACGCCCGGCACCCGGCGCGCGCGGCGGCGGACCTGGGCGACCCGGCGAAGAAGGAGATCGCCATGCAGCTGGTCTCCAGTGCGGAGAACTCCTCGCTGGACTGGCGGGCCCAGTACGGGTACATCGAGGACATCGGTGACGGCCGGGGGTACACCGGCGGCATCATCGGCTTCACGTCCGGGACGCACGACATGCTCGAACTCGTCGAGCGCTACACCCGCCGCAAGCCGGACAACGTCCTCGCCAAGTACCTCCCCGCACTGCGCGCGGTGGACGGCGGCGACTCGCACGACGGCCTGGACCCCGGCTTCCCGGAGGCATGGAAGAAGGCCGCCCGGGACCCCGCGTTCCGGAAGGCCCAGGACGATGAGCGGGACCGGCTGTACTTCCGCCCCGCGGTCGAGCGGGGCAAGGCCGACGGCATCGGGGCACTGGGCCAGTTCGCGTACTACGACGCGCTCGTGGTGCACGGCGACGGCGACGACCGGACCGGCTTCCCCGCCATCCGCAAACGGGCGCTGGCGAAGGCCGAACCGCCGTCCCGGGGCGGCGACGAGAAGACCTACCTCAACGCCTTCCTCGACGCCCGGGTGTGGGCGATGCGGCAGGAGGAGGCCCACAGTGACACCAGCCGGATCGACACCGAGCAGCGGGTGTTCCTCAAGGACGGCAACCTCGATCTGCACACCCCGCTGAACTGGAAGGTCTACGGGGAGCGTTACCACCTCGGCTGACCTCTCGGCCGCACCCGCACCGCCACCGGGACCGCCCCCGCACGGCGCCCGACGGCCCGTAGGGAAGCGCCGGATACCGCGCTCCTCTACGGGCCGTCGGGCCGCCCGGCGTCAGTGGGCGGGCGCCGCCGCGGGCTCCCCGGCTCCGTCCGTGGGGACGGCTGCGGGCGGCGATGCGGGCTCCGGGTCGCCGTGCCCCGCCGCGGCCGGATCGCCCGTCGTGGTCCCGTCCGCGGCATCCCCGTCCGCCGCCCCCCGCCCGAAGTGGTTGAAGGCGAGGTTGAGGACGATGGCGACCAGGCAGCCGGTGCTGATGCCGGAGTCCAGGACGACCAGCAGGTCCTTGGGGAGGTGGTGGTAGAAGTCCGGGGCGGCGATCGGGATCAGGCCGATGCCGACGGCCGCCGCGACGATCAGCGCGTTGTCCCCCTTCTCCATCGCCGCGGAGGCCAGCGTCTGGATGCCGCTGGCGGCCACCGAGCCGAAGAGCACGATGCCGGCGCCGCCGAGGACCGGCAGCGGGACCAGCGAGATCACCGAGGCGGCCACCGGGCACAGGCCCAGCACGATCAGGATCAGACCGCCGGTCGCCACCACGAAGCGGCTGCGCACCTTGGTCATCGCGACCAGGCCGATGTTCTGGGCGAAGGCGCTGTTGGCGAAGCCGTTGAACAGCGGGCTGAGCGCGGTGCCCAGGGTGTCGGCGCGCAGTCCGCCCTCGATGGTGCGCTCGTCCGCCGGGCGTCCGACGATCCGGCCGAGGGCGAGCATGTCGGCCGTCGACTCGGTCATACAGACCAGCATCACGATGCACATACTGACGATCGCGGCGATGTCGAACTGCGGGGCGCCGAAGTGGAACGGTGTCGGGAAGCCGACCAGCGACGCCTTTGAGATCGCCGAGAAGTGGGTGATGCCGACGGGTATCGCGATCAGCGTGCCGGCGATCAGACCGAGCAGGATCGCGATCTGCTGGAGGAAGCCGCGCAGCACCCGGCGCAGCACCAGCACGATCAGGAACGTCAGCGCGGCCATCCCGATGTTCGTCAGCGAACCGTAGTCCGGCGCCCGGTCGTTGCCGCCCTGCGCCCAGTTGAAGGCCACCGGCAGCAGCGAGACGCCGATCAGGGTGATGACGGTGCCGGTGACCACCGGTGGGAAGAACCGTACGAGCTTGGAGAAGTAGGGGGCGACGAAGAACCCCAGCACACCGGCGACGATCACCGCGCCGAAGATGACCGGGAGGGCGTCGTCGGGGCCGTGGGCCTTGCCGATGGCGACCATCGGTGTGACACCGGCGAACGAGACGCCGTTGACGAACGGGAGCCGGGCGCCGACCTTCCAGAAGCCGAGGGTCTGGAGGAGCGTGGCGATGCCCGCGGTGAAGAGGCTGGCGCCCATCAGGAAGGCGGTCTCGGTGGCGCTCAGCCCGCAGGCCGGGCCCACGATCATCGGCGGGGCCACCACACCCGCGTACATGGCGGCCACGTGCTGCAGGCCACTGGTGAACATCTTGAAGGGCGGGAGGGTCTCATCGACCGGATGCTTCCGGTCCCCCTCCGACTGCTGCCCGGTCATTGCGGCCACTGCGGGCCTCCTTCGATTTCTGCGTCGCCGGGGCCGGCGAGGCGAGGCTGTCACGGAGGGCGTGCGATGTGGTGCGTACTGCGGGAAGTCGCCTGGTGGGCAGGGGTGCGGCCGGGCGCGCTTGTGGCGCGTGACGGGTGGCGGCCGGGCCAACCGGCCCCGGGGGTACGGGAGTTCCCGCACCCCCGGGGTCCGGCGCTTGTGGACCCCGCTCGGATCCACAAGCCCGGCCGGGAGCCGTCCCTCCCGGCCGAGTCAGGGGTGTGCGTCGGTCGGACGACCGCGCCGCGGGGGTCAGCCCTCGGCGGCGATCCGGGCCAGACGCTGCGCCTCCGCCCGCGCGGTGCGGGCGATGGTGTCCTCGTCGACGTTGCTGAGGTGGTTGTCCTCGACGACCGGCCGGCCGCCGACGAGGGAGAGGGTGACCGGCGCGGCGGCGCCGAAGACCAGCGCGGTGACCGGGTCGGCGATGGAGGAGTGGCCGAGGCCGTCCAGCTTCCACAGCACCAGGTCGGCGAGCTTGCCGGCCTCCAGCGAGCCGATCTCGGAGGTCCGGCCGAGGACCTGCGCGCCGCCGTAGGTGCCCAGCCGCAGCGCCTTGCGGGCGTTGAGGGCGGCTTCCTTGTGGGCGCCGAGGCGGTTGATCAGCAGCGCGTTGCGCAGTTCGGTGTGGAGTTCGCCGGACTCGTTGGAGGCGGTGCCGTCGACGCCGAGGCCGACCGGGACGCCGGCCGCGAGCATGTCGGGGACCCGGGCGATCCCGGCCGCGAGCCGGGCGTTGGAGGACGGGCAGTGGGCGACTCCGGTGCCGGTGCGGGCGAAGGCGGCGATATCGGAGTCGTTCATGTGGACGCAGTGCGCCATCCACACGTCGTCACCGAGCCAGCCGGTCGACTCGAAGTAGTCGGTGGGGCCCATGCCGAACAGCTCGTGACAGAACTTCTCCTCCTCCACGGTCTCCGAGCCGTGGGTGTGCATCCGTACGCCCTTGCGGCGGGCCAACTCGGCGCCCTGCCGCATGAGTTCGGTGGACACGGAGAACGGCGAACAGGGCGCGGCGGCGATCTGCACCATCGAGCCGAAGGAGGCGTCGTGGTAGGTGTCGATGGCTTCCTCGGTCGCCAGCAGGGCGCCCTCGGTGGTCTCGACGGCGAAGTCCGGCGGCAGCCCGCCGTCCTTCACGCTGCGGTCCATGGAGCCGCGGGCCAGGGTGATCCGGGCGCCGATCTCCGCGGCGGCGGCGAGCTCCGCGGAAACGAGGTCGCCGGTGCCCCGGGGGAAGACGTAGTGGTGGTCGGCGGCGGTGGTGACCCCGCCCCTGACCATCATGCCGAGCGAGCCCTGGGTCGCCGCGGCCAGCATCGGGGCGTCGATACGGGCCCAGGTCGGGTAGAGCGCGACCAGCCAGTTGAACAGGTTGTGGTCGGTGGCCAGCCCCCGGGTGATCCACTGGTAGAAGTGGTGATGGGTGTTGACCAGGCCGGGGGTGACGAGGTGTCCGGTGCCGTCGATCCGCCGGACGACGTTCTCCAGTCCCTCGGGTGCCTTGCCCGCGCCCACCGACTCGATGACCCGGTCCGCGACGACCACATGGCCGGTGGCGTACTCGGTGTCGTGCGCGTCGACGGTCGCGATGGCGCAGTTCTCGATGACGAGGCGCTGCTTCACCGTGCTGTCAGGGGATGCCGGTGCGGCCATGGTGCGGTTCCTTCTTTCGTCACTGGCGTTGGGCACGGCATGACCCTAGGGAATTTGAGTGCCGGAGCCGGACGAGGCGGCTGACAGTACCGCTGCCCGTGGGGTGCTCCGGGTGCCGAGATGGTGGAAGAACAGGTTGAGGGCGACCGCGGTCAGGGCGCCGGCGCTGATCCCGGAGCCGAGCACGGTCTGGGCCCAGGCGGGGAAGCCGGCGTAGAAGGCCGGGGCGGCGAGCGGGATGATGCCCGCACCGAGCGAGACGGCCACCAGGATGATGTTGGAGCTGTCGTCGAGACCGGCCGCGGAGAGCGTACGGATACCGCTCACCGCGATCGAACCGAACAGGACGATCCCCGCACCGCCGAGCACCGGCATCGGCACCAGCGAGACCACCGCGCCCAGGACCGGGAACGCCCCCAGGACCAGCAGGGTGGCGCCGGCCAGCGCGACGACATACCGGCTGCGGACCCGGGTCAGCGAGACCACGCCGACGTTCTGGGCGAAGGCGCTGGTGGGGAAGCCGCCGAAGACGGGGCCGAGCAGGGTGGCGAGGCCGTCGGTGCGCAGTCCGCGGGTGAGGGTGGCACCGGTGGCCGGGCGGTCGCAGATCTCGCCGAGGGCGAGCATGCCGGCCGACGACTCCGTCATCAGCACCAGCATCACGATGCACAGCGAGAGGATCGCGGCGGGCTGGAACTCGGGGGCGCCGAAGGCGAACGGGGTGGGCAGCGCGACGACCGGGGCGGAGCGCAGTGCGTCGAAGTGCGCCATCCCGAAGGGGACCGCGGCGAGGGTGCCGGCGACCAGGCCGATGAGCAGCGCGATCTGCTTGACGAAGCCCCGGGTGAAGCGCTGGACGAGCAGGATCACCACCAGCGTGAAGGCGGCGAGCGCCAGATGCCTCATGGCTCCGAAGTCGGCGGCCTGCTTGTCGCCGCCCTGCGCCCAGCCGACCGGCACGGGCATCAGGGTGACCCCGATGAGGGTGATGACGACACCGGTGACCAGCGGCGGGAAGAAGCGGAGCAGTCTGCCGAAGAACGGGCCGACGGCGAGGCAGAAAACGCCGGCAACCATCACCGCCCCGTAGATCGCCGGGAGTTGGTGGCCCCGGGCGGTGGTCTCGGCGATGGCGAGCATCGGGGTGATGCCGGCGGAGCTGGCCGCGTTGACGAACGGCAGGCGGTTGCCCACGAACCGGCGGAGGCCGAGGGTCTGCAGCAGGGTGGCGAGCCCGGCGATGAGCAGGCTCGCGGCGATCAGCCGGGTGCGGCCGGCGGTGTCCAGGCCGACGGCCTGGCCGACGATGAGCGGAGGGGTGACGACACCGGCGTACATGGCCGCGATGTGCTGGAGCGCGGCCGGGACGAGCCGTCGGGCCGCCGGCTTCTCGTCCACCGGGTGGACCGGGGACGCGGGGTGGTGCGGGTCGTGCGAGTGCTGTGCCATGGGTCGTTCCCCTCAGGATGTGCGTTCCCCTCCCCGCTGCGGGGTGGGGAGGGGAACGCACGGCACGGCGTTGCGTCGGAGCCGCTCAGAGGTTCGTCAGATCCACCGGGATCTTGGGCTCGACACCGTCGCGCAGAACAGTGGCTTCGATCAGGCCGTACGGGCGGTCGGCCGCGTAATACACCTCGTTGTCGTTCTTCAGCCCGAACGGCTCAAGGTCCACCAGGAAGTGGTGCTTGTTCGGGAGCGAGAAGCGGATCTCGTCGACCTCGGAGCGGTGGTTGATGACCCGCGCCCCCATTTGGTACAGCGTCTGCTGGAGCGAGAGGCTGTAGGTCTCCGCGAAGGCCTGCAGCATGTGCTTCTTGACCTGCTCGTACGAACGGTCCCACTGGGGCATCCGCTGGTCGTCGTCGGTCCAGTTGAAGCGCCAGCGGCCGGACACCTCGGTGGCGAGGATGCGGTCGTAGGCCTCCTTGAGGGTCGTGTACTTGTCCTTGATGTAGCCCCAGAACTCCGAGTTGGTGGAGTTCATCACCACCAGGTCCTTCAGCCCGGAGATGACCTGCCAGTGCTCACCGTCGTAGGTGATCTCGGTCAGCCGGGTCTCCTGGCCCTTGCGGACGAAGGAGTGCTGGACGTCGTCGGCGCCGATGAAGCGGGAGTTGGCGTCGGAGGTGGCGATCCGCTCCCAGGCGTACTCCTCGATCCGGATGCGGGCCCGGTGGATCGGCTCCTGGCTGCTGACGAAGTGCCGGGCCAGGTGGATGCCGAACTGCTCGGCCGACTCGATGCCGTGCTCCTTGGCGAAGGCGTACACGGTGTTCTTGGTCGTGTCCGTCGGCAGGCAGTGCGCGTTGGAGCCGGAGAGATGGACGTCTTCGAGGTCACCGGAGAGCGACACCGAGACGTTCAGGTCCTTGATGTGGTGGGTGTCGCCGTCCCGGGTGATCTTGACGACGCGGTTCTCGGCTTTGCCGTACTGGTTCTGTCCGAGCATCACAGGGCGGGATTGGGCAGCGCGGGCCGGGCGGGATTGGGCAGTCATGTCGGTGCTAGCTCCCTCGGTATACGGAGTAGCCGAACGGGTTGAGCAGCAGCGGTACGTGATAGTGCTCGCCCGGCTGGACGGCAAAGGTGATTGCCACCTCCGGGAAGAACGCTCCGCTGTCCCTTACGCGGGGGGCGTCCTGCTGTTCCTCGGCTTGCTGGTGTGCCTTGCGGGGTGAAGCGAAGTACTCCTCGACGGCGAAGTCGAGGCGCACATGGGTGGTGCCGGCCGGCAGCACCGGCAGATCCTTGCAGCGTCCGTCCGCGTCGGTGGTGGACGCGCCGTGGGCGGTCCAGGCACCGTCGCCGCCGGAGCGCACCGAGAGCGTGAGGGCGACGCCCTCCGCGGGGCGGCCCACGCTGGTGTCCAGGATGTGGGTGGACACCGACGTCGGTGCGGCCGTCTCGCTGCTCATGCTGCGTCTCCTTCTGCGTCCGCGATACGGGTCAGGCGAATGCGGTTGATCTTGCCGAGTTCCGCCCGCACGATCTCTCGTTCCTGTTCCGGCGTGTTGCCGGTCCGCTGCCGGACGGCGTCGCGCATCTGCTCTCCGGTGCGGCCGGAGGCGCAGATCAGGAAGACGTGCCCGAACTTCTCCTGGTAGGCCAGGTTGAGTTCGAGCATCTCCGCCTTGAGCGCCTCGGAGGCGCCCGCCATACCGCGCTGTTCGCGGTGTGAGGTGGGGTCGCCCGGCTTGGGCCGGCCTATGGGCGGGTGCCCGGCCATCGCCTCGGCCAGATCGTCCGCGGTCAGTTCGGCCATGGCGGCGTCGCTCGCGGCGAACAGGGCGTCGGTGGTGGCGTACGGGCGCCGGGCGAGTACGCGCTCGCCCCATGCCCGGCTGGCGCACACCTCGTGCAGCGCGGCGCGGGCCGCACCGTCGTCGGCGGTGTTGAACCGGGTGAGCCCCGCCGGGGGCACGGGGGTGTCCCCCGTCGAGCGTGGTGAACTCGAAGACACGGGAAGCCTCCGTGGCCTGGTCGTGCTGGACAGCTCTGCTTGGCTGGAAACAGCTAAGACCCCCGGCAACACAACGTCAACACTTTGTTGAAAACTCGGTGACGCAAAAGCCGCCGTCCAGTACTGCCGGACGGCGGCCGAGGCGGCTGGGACGGGGCGGCGCGCGGCTGCCTCAGTTGGCGTCCTTCGCGGCGTTCTCCCTGTTCAGGTAGTTGTAGACGGTGAAGCGGCTGACCCCGAGGGCACTGGCTACGGTCTCCACGCCGTGCCGGACCGAGAAGGCGCCACGGGACTCCAGGATCCGCACGACCGACTGCTTGGTCTTGCGGTCCAGTTCCGCCAGCGGGACGCCGTGCCGGCGCTGGAGCTCGGCGAGGATGTGGTCGAGCGAGTCCGACAGATGCGGGAGCCGTACGGCCACCCGGTCCTGCCCCTCCCAGGCCAGCACGACATCGTCGCCCTCGGCGAGGTCCGGGGCGACCAGCTGGCCGCCCATCGCGTCGACCAGCGGCTTGACCGCCTGGACGAAGGGGTGGTCGGCGGGATACGTCATGCCGCGTCCCCCTCGCCCCGGGCGGCCTCACCGATGACATTGACCTGCAGGGAGACCCGGGTGGCACCCGCCTGAAGGGACTGCCGCAGCAGGGCCCCCACCGCGTCGAGCACCCGGTCGGCGTCACCCTCGGCCGTATTGCCGAACGGGCCGACGTCCACGGCATCCAGCCCGGCACCCGTGACGACGTCCCGCGCCACCACCGCATGCGGCGGCGCCTCGTCCAGATCGAACGGCTCCGTCGTGAATTCCACTCTCAATCGCACGTCGCTCAACCTACGCGCGGTTCGGCCCGGCCACCAGAAATCGCCCCGGGGCCCCTTGACAGCCTCCGAACCCACCGGGCAGGGTTCCATTAAGCAGAAAAACAGTTCCACTATCCGGAAGGGCGCCGCCGTCATGGATTTCCCGGACACGCGCTTCAACGTCAATCTGTCGATTCTGTTCACCGAGCTCCCGCTGCTGGAGCGGCCCGCGGCCGCACGGGCGGCGGGCTTCACGGCGGTGGAGCTGTGGTGGCCGTGGGTGGACGCCCCGGTCCCGGAGCAGACGGAGCTGGACGCCCTGCGCGCGGCGCTCGACGACGCCGGGACCCAGCTGGTGGGGCTGAACTTCTACGCCGGGCAGCTGCCGGGCCCGGACCGGGGCGCGCTCTCCGTCCCCGGTGAGGAGTCGGCGAAGTTCCGGGCGAACGTACCGGTGGCGGTGGAGTTCGCGCGCTCGCTGGGGTGCGCCTCCTTCAACGCCCTGTACGGCAACCGCGTCGAGGGCGTGACAGCGGCCGAGCAGGACCGGCTGGCGCTGGAGAACCTCGCGTTCGCCGCACGGGCGGTGGCGGAGGTGACCGGCACCCTGCTGATCGAGGCGCTCAACGCACCCGAGTCACCGAACTGCCCGATCGTCAGCGCCCCCAAGGCGATCGAGGTCGTGGACGCGGTGAACGCGGCGACCGGCCTGGACAACGCCCGCTTCCTGATGGACCTCTACCACCTGTCGATGAACGGCGAGGACCTGAACGAGGTCATCGACCGCTACACCGCGAAGACCGCGCATGTGCAGATCGCCGACAACCCCGGCCGCGGCGCCCCCGGTACCGGCGCTCTCGACCTGGCCGCCCTGCTCGACCGCCTCTCCAAGGCCGGTTACGACGGCTGGACCGGCCTGGAGTACAAGCCCGGCGACGGCCCGAGCGCCGAGGCCTTCGGCTGGCTCCCGGCCGACCGGCGCGCCGCCCGCTCCTGACCCGCCGCAAGCGCTTCGAAAGAGACACTCATGAGCACTCTCCCCAAGGTCGCGTGGATCGGTCTGGGCATCATGGGCTCGCCCATGGCCGAGAACCTGATCAAGGCCGGCTACCCAGTCACCGGCTACACCCTGGAGGCCGACAAGCTGAAGCGCCTGGCCGGCAACGGCGGGCGTACGGCCGGGTCGGTGGCCGAGGCGGTCGCCGACGCCGACGTCATCATCACCATGGTCCCCGCCTCCCCCCAGGTCGAGGCCATCGCCTACGGCCCGGACGGCAT
>NZ_JBHYPE010000063.1:0-35117 GCF_042746015.1 Streptomyces sp. NPDC058773 | reverse complement strand
CGCCCTCCGCGCACAAGGCGACGGACACCTCGACCACTCCGCCCTCCTCCGCGGCGTCGAACGCCTCTCCGGCCACACCACCCAAAGCTGAGCCGAGGGCCGAGGGCCGAGGGCCGAGGGCCGGGGCCGGGGGCTGGGGTGGGCGTGCGGGGCACGGGAGGCGTGACGGCCCTCACGTCTGCGCGGGGAACGCACCGCCATTGTTCACCGTTCAAATGGGTGTGGGTGTTACGGCACCCCACCCGAGCCGCCCCGGCCGGCGTCCCCCCGTCCGGCCGGGGCTTCCTCATGTCCGCCCGCCCCGTCGCGGCGCACGGTGTGGCCGTCGTGTGCGGGAGTGACGCTCACGGCGGCTGCCGAAATGCGCGAGTGCGGAGCCCGGCGCACGCTGGAGGCATGTCCGAGCATCCGCCTGTCATCGTGCACCCGCCGACGCCCTCCGGTGGCCGACGGGTGACCGTGCGTGGGCAGATCGTCGGGCTGGCCCATGGCCGTGGCGATGTGGCCGAATTCCTTCGCCGCGCGGGCGTGGCCGGCGCCGCCGGGAACATCGCGCTGGACGACCCCCGCCTCGTCGAATGGCGCGGTGGTTCGCTCGACGACTGGCCGATGCCGCCGGCCTGAGGGTGCCGGGGCCCGTGGCCGTCTCTCGGTGCCGCACGGCCGGGGGGATACGCTGAAGACCGGTGCCACGAAGGCCGCCGGTGATGAAGTGGTTGCAGGGGAGCGGGAGTACGGCGTGAGCGACGGCGGGGACAGCGGCCACAGCGACGACAGCTCCGACAGCGGGCCCTCGGTGCTCGGCCACGGCAGGTCGGGGAGTTCTCTGGACCTGGGTGTCCTGCGGCGGGCGATGCGCTGGGAGACGTTCGCGCTGCTCGCGCTCCTGGTGATCCTCGCGGCGGTGGCGTCGTAAGCCCGGGGGAGTCGTAGGGGCCGCAGGAGTTGTCCGGCGGGTTCGGTGAACGGCCCAATGCCCTGAACTCAGGTAATTCCCCTGGGAGTTCAGGGCCGCGGCGCGGGAGGGGCGCGCCCACACCTTGTGCGGCGAGCTGATCCGTACAACGGTGCTGCGCAGCCCACACCACCCTCCGAAGGCCCCCGAAGCCCCCGGAACGCCCCGTCCGATTTCCGCCAGCGCCGCCGTCCGGACTGCTGCACAGTGGACTCTGTGATGAACGAGGACAGCAGGTACGAGGCGGTGCGCAGCCGGGACGCCAGATTCGACGGCGCCTTCTTCTTCGCGGTGTCCACCACCGGGATCTACTGTCGGCCGAGTTGCCCCGCCACCACGCCCCGACGCCGGAACGTCGCCTTCTTCCCGACCTCCGCGGCCGCCCAGGGCTCCGGTTTCCGTGCCTGCCGGCGCTGCCGCCCCGATGCCGTACCGGGTTCGGCGGAGTGGAATGCCCGTGCGGACGTCGTCGGGCGGGCGATGCGGCTGATCGGCGAGGGCGTGGTCGACCGCGAGGGCGTCTCCGGGCTGGCGGCCCGGCTCGGCTACAGCACCCGGCAGGTCCAGCGCCAGCTGACCGCCGAGCTGGGCGCCGGCCCCGTGGCCCTGGCGCGGGCGCAGCGGGCCCACACCGCCCGGGTCCTGCTGCAGACCACCGGGCTGCAGGCGGCCGAGATCGCCTTCGCGGCGGGCTTCGCCAGCGTGCGGCAGTTCAACGACACCATCAAGGAGATCTACGCCCTCACCCCGAGCGGGCTGCGCGCCGCCCGCCCCGGCAAGGGGACCCGCTTCGGCCCGGTGGCGCCGCCCGGTACGGCCGGGGTGCTGCCGCTGCGGCTGGCCTTCCGCAGCCCGTATGCGGCGCGGCAGCTCTTCGACCACCTCCAGCAGCGCGCGATCACCGGTGTCGAGGAGGTCAGCGGCCCGCCCGGTGCCCGGATCTACCGGCGCACTCTGCGGCTGCCGCACGGCACCGGGATCGCCGAGGTCGACGAGGCGGCCGGCGACGGCTGGCTGGACTGCCGGCTGCACCTGACCGAGCTGCGGGATCTCACCACCGCGAGCCAGCGGGTGCGCCGCCTCTTCGATCTGGACGCCGACCCGTACGCGGTCGCCGAGCGGCTCGGTGCGGATGCCGTCCTGGCGCGGCTGGTGGACCGGCATCCCGGGCTGCGTTCCCCGGGTGCCGCCGCCACGGACGAGCTCGCCGTCCGTGCCGTGCTCGGCCGGCAGGTCTCACTCGCGGCCGGCCGGGAGCTCGGCGGGGCCCTGGTCGCCGCCCATGGCGAACCGCTGCCGACGCCCTCCGGTGCGCTCACCCACCTCTTCCCCCGCATCGACGACCTGGCGGAGGCTCCCCTCACCGAACTCGGGATACCCGCGTCACGGCGGGCGGCGCTGCGCACCCTGAGCGCCGCACTCGCAGACGGCACGGTCGTCCTGGACGCCGGAGCCGACCGCGACGCGGCGGAACGCGCGCTCCTCGGGCTGCGCGGCATCGGCCCGTGGACCGCCGGCTACATCCGGATGCGCGCCCTCGGCGACCCCGATGTCCTGCTGGCCGACGATGTGGCCGTACTGGCCGGGCTGCGCCGGGCCGGAGCCCCGACGGCCGGTCTGCCGGAGCGGGCCGACGCCTGGCGCCCCTGGCGCTCGTACGCCATGCACCACCTCTGGAACGCGCCGGCCACCGAGCCGGCGAACCCCCGCCCCACCACCACGGAAAGCACCCGACCATGACGCTCTACACCACCGTTGACAGCCCGCTGGGTGAACTCCTGCTGGTGGGCGAGGAATCGGCCACCGCGCCGGGCGGCACCTCGCTCGCTTCGCTGTCCGTACCCGGGCAGAAGGGCGGGGCGACCGTCCGGGACGACTGGACGTACGACTCCGCAGCCTTCACCGCCATCGCCGATCAGCTCCGCGCCTACTTCGACGGCAAGCTGACCCATTTCGGTATCGCCTGCGCCCCCACCCGGGGCACGGAATTCCAGCGGCGTGTGTGGCAGGCGCTGGAGGCCATTCCGTACGGCACCACGACCACGTACGGGCGGATCGCCGCCGACATCGGTGCGGCCCGGGGCGCGGTGCGCGCCATCGGGACGGCGATCGGCGCGAACCCGCTGCTCATCGTCCGGCCCTGCCACCGGGTGATCGCCGCGGACGGTTCCCTCTCGGGGTACGCGGGCGGGCCCGTACGCAAACGGCAGCTCCTCGGCCTCGAAGGCGCCCTGCCGGACGCTCGCTGAGCCGCCCGCGTGCGCCGGGCGCCGTCCCCACCCCACCCTCCGGAGCGCTCCATGACCACCACCACGACCACCCGGCGCCAGGCCCGTCCCGGCACGCCGGCCCGGCGCGTCGCGGCCGCCGACTGGACGGCGCCGGCCGGTGAACTCGACACCCGCGACCGCCCCGTGCGCTCCGCCGGCGGCTGGTCGGCCGGCCCGGTATGCCACGGGGTGAGCATCGTCCGCTCCGGCCGCGGCACTCCCTGGGCCTGGTCTTCCACGACGCCTGACGGTGTCGTGGCCGGTGCGGGCCCAGGGCGGATGCACGGCGGCGTCAGAGCATGGAGCCGCCGGTGACGTCGATGCGCTGGCCGGTGATCCAGCGGGAGTCGTCCGACGCGAGGAAGGCGGCGACATCGGCGACATCGGCCGGCGTCCCCAGGCGGTTGAAGACGGAGAGGGCGGCCAGTGCGGCGTGCGCCTCCGGCGTCGCCCGCATCGCCGCGTTCATGTCGGTCTCGATGAAGCCCGGTGCGAGGGTGTTCACCGTGATGCCCCGCGCACCGACCTCCTTCGCCAAGGTGAGGGTGAAGGTGTCCACCGCGCCCTTGGAGACGCCGTAGGCGATGGTCGAGGGGAACGCCGTACTCGTCACCGCCGACGAGACGTTGATGATGCGTCCGCCGTCCCGCATCCGGCGCAGCCCATGCTGGGCGACGAAGAACACGGCCTTGGTGTTGACCGCGAGGGTGCGGTCGAAGTCCTCGGGCGTCACCTCGTCGAGGTGCCCCGGAATGCTGATCGCCGCGTTGTTGACCAGGATGTCGAGACCGGGCTCGGCGCCGTACGCGGACAGTCCCTCGTCGAACGCCGCGTAGAGGGCCTCGGCATCACCGGGAACACCCAGCTCCGCACCGACTATGAAGGCCCGGCCGCCCGCGTCGATGATGCCCTCGGCCGTCTCCTTGGCCGCGGTGTCATTGCTGCCGTAGTGGACGGCGACCAGCGCGCCGTCGGCGGCGAGGCGCTGTGCGATGCCCCGGCCGATGCCCCGGCTGGATCCCGTCACCAGCGCGGTCTTTCCCTTGAGGTCACCCATGGTGGTCCGGCCTTTCACGTGCCTGCGGCGGGCATGGCGCCCCCGAGGACTGGCGATTGCTGTGGTGGTGCGGTCGCACCGGACCGGCCGGCCGTGCCCCAAGAGCCGCTCCCGCACGGGCGGGTGGCCGCTCGGTACGGCGGCGGCTCCGCGGAGCGCCTCGGCCGACGGTGAACGGTGCGATCTGAGAACGGGGTCGTCAGTCCCGTGGGTCCAGTGCCGTCAGGGTGGAGACGAACACCGGATTGCCGTCCTGCAGGCCGGTCACCTGCACCGTGGTGGTACAGGGCAGCGCCGACGGGACCCGGCGGGCCTCGATGACACAGGAGGTGCCGTGCTCGGCGTACCGGCGGAAAACGGTCCCGAAGGCGTACGGGACGAAGGCATCGGGCGAGGTGAGGGTGCGGGCGGCCTGCTGCGCCGCGTCGAGCAGCACCATGCCGGGGATGTGGTCGTTCGCCGGGTTCACGACCGCGGGGTGGCCGGGCGGGATGCGCAACAGCCAGCGGTCGGGCCGGGCGGTGGGGGAGAGCAGGACATCGCCGTCCTCGGCGCTGCCGGTCAGCCGGGCCGGAACGGGGGCGGGCAGAGCGCCGGGGGCGTGCCGCGCGGTCAGCCGTGAGCCGCGGAGCCGGCGGTAGACGGCGGGCGAGGTGACCGTGACGTCGGAGTGGCCGGTCGCGACGATCCGGCCCGCCTTGCGGATGGTCATGTCGAAGCGGCCACTGGCCAGCGTGCCGGCCCGCATACGCGTCCGGCTGCACACCACGTCGATGGTCAGCGCCGTGGGCCCGCTGCCCACCGCGAGATGCTCGGGGTGGGTGGTGTACACGAGGTCGCCCAGGATGAAGTGGTGGCCGAGCGGGACGCCGAGTTCGGCGTGGCAGAGCAGCAACCCGGCCTGGCGGATGGTCTCACCCGTGAGAATGAGATGGTGTCGCCCGCGATTGGGGGTGAAATACCCGTGATCGTGCGGCCACTGGGCGGTCAGCGAGAAATGCGTGTCATCGATTCGGCGCCATGAGGTGACCAGAATGTCGTCGGCGAGAGGGCGGTGTACGAACTCCCGGGTGACCCGGTCGCCATGGCGGCTCCGCGGGGCGGCGGCCCGGCCGCCGCCGGGGTGCAGCGGCTGGTGTGGAGACCTGGGCTGAACAGTGCTGACGTGCATCGTGTCGCTCATGGACTGCCCCCAGGCGTCGCTACGGGTTGAGGTACATCGCTGATAAGATACGTACCATCCGGTTTTATTTTCAATGCCGGGTCGACGAAAAGGGGAAAGTAGCTGATCCAGCGGCGACTTGAGCTGTAGCTAACTGTTGCGGAACGTTGAGACACTGAGAGACAGGAGGCGTCCTGTGGCACAACAGGACCGCGCGATTCGGACCCGGCGAGTGATCTTGGAGGCGGCCGCGTCGGTTTTCGACGAGCAGGGCTACGACCGCGCGACGATCGCCGAAGTCCTCGAGCGTGCCGGCGTGACGAAGGGCGCCTTGTACTTCCACTTCGCCTCCAAGGAACAGTTGGCGCTCGCGGTGATCGAGGAGCAGGTGGTCGACATCGCCGTGCAGCCGCAGACGATCAAGCTGCAGGAATTCGTCGACTCGGGCCAGGTGCTGGCCTTCCGGCTGCGCAGCGACCCGATCCAGCGGGGCGCCGCGCGACTGGCGGTCGAGCAGGGCTCCAATCACCTCGACCGCAAGCAGTCGATGCTGTCGTGGACCCGGTTCGTCGAGGGCTTGCTGAACGACGCCCGGACCCGCGGCGAAATCCTGGAGAGCATCGACGTACGGGAGACCGCCGAGCTGTTCGTCGGTGCCTTCGCCGGGCTGCAGATGATGTCGCAGGCCCTGACCAACCGGGCCGACCTCAGCCGCAGGCTGACCGTCTTCTTCGAGCACACCCTCCCCAGCATCGCGGTGCCCGCCATCCTCGCCAAGCTCGACCTCGGCTCGGAACGGGGCGCGCAACTCGACGCCGCCCTGCAGGGAAGGGTGTTGGCGGAGGACGTGGCCGAAGCCGACGCCGAAGTCGCCGTGAGGTGAATCCGTCCCGGGTGACGGCAGCCGGCCGGGTCCGGTCGGCCGGAGGATATTCCGGTGCATAACGACCGCTGAAAACATACCGCGCGCGCGGTGTTGAATGGTGAAGTGTGTGCACCTTGTGTGCGAGTCGTGCAGGTGAGAGGCGTCGCGGAAGTACCGCGGCGCCTCTCGCCGTTGAAGTGGCGGCGGTGTGCGGGGGCTGTGAACAGTGGCGGACGGATGCACACCGACCGGACTCGCGGGGGATTGTCGGTGGTGTGGTGTTCACTGGTCTCGGCGGGCTCGGAGGGCCCGCGTTCAGGACGCGTGGGGGAGGTCCGGTGTACGGGACGGGGGAGGGTCAAGTGCGCTGCGGCGTGAGGCAGATCACGGGCGCCGGGGCGAGATGCCGGGCCATCCGACGGAATAGGGCGCGGGGGAGAAGCGTTCGTCATGCACGTATCAGCCGTGCGCGGAGAACGCTCCAGTCGCTCCAGTCGTCAGCGGCCTGATCGTGCCAGTGCCCGTAGACGACGCCACCCTCTGACCGCTCTCCTCGACGACTCGACTCCCTTCAGCTGCCCCCTGGGCTCTGACACCCCTCGACACCTGCTGCGGCGCGGTGCCGCTCACTGCCGCTGAGTGCCCTTCGCCGTCCTCTGTCGCTCTCTCGGCCCCGCGCCGAAACCTGCTGACGACAGCCACCCACCTCTGCCGCCCTGGAGGCCACACGCATGAACCGGACGACGACGGACCAGCTCCCCGGAAGGACGGCGGGCGCCGCGGCGGTGCCCCCGCTCGCCGACCCGGCCGTGGGCGGGCGGCGGCGCAGAGCCCCCGGCGGCATCGTCCCGGTCCTCGCCTTCTCCGGCATCGTCGTCGCGGTGATGCAGACCCTGCTGGTGCCGGTCATCAAGGACCTGCCGCTGCTGCTCAGCACGGCGCCCAGCAACGCCACTTGGGTCATGACCGCCACCCTCTTGGCCGGTGCGGTGTCGACCCCCATCATGGGGCGCCTCGGCGATCTGTACGGCAAGCGGCGGATGCTGCTGACGAGCCTCGCGGTCATGGTGGTCGGCTCGTTGGTCTGTGGCTTCACCAGTGACCTCATCGTCATGATCGTGGGCCGGGCGCTACAGGGCTTTGCCATGGGCGCGATACCCCTCGGCATCGGCATCATGCGCGACGAGCTGCCGCGTGACCGGCTCGGCTCGGCCATGGGCCTGATGAGCTCATCGATCGGTGTCGGCGGTGGGCTCGCCCTGCCCGCTGCGGCCCTGGTCGCCCAACACGCCGACTGGCACGCCCTGTTCTTCGGCGCCGCCGGGCTCGGGGTGCTGTCGATGGCGCTCACCCTCCTCGTCGTCCCCGAGACCGCCGTACGGGCCCGGGGCCGCTTCGACCTGGCGGGCGCCCTCGGACTGTCGGCCGGTCTGGTGGCGCTGCTGCTGCCCCTCACCAAGGGCAGCGACTGGGGCTGGGGTTCTCCGACCACCCTCACGCTCTTCGGTGTTGCGGTCCTGATCCTGGTGCTGTGGGGCGTGCTGGAGCTGCGGATCGCCGATCCGCTGGTCGACCTGCGGACCACCGCACGCCGTGAGGTGCTGCTGACCAACCTCGCCTCGATCACGGTCGGGGTGGCGTTCTACGCGATCTCCCTGGTGCTGCCACAGCTGCTGCAGCTGCCCACCTCGACCGGCTACGGCCTGGGCCAGTCGATGGTGGTGGCCGGGCTGTGCATGGCGCCGCTGGGCCTGACGATGATGCTCGTCGCCCCGCTGTACGCGCGGATCGCGGCCCGGCGCGGGCCCAAGGTCTCGCTGCTGCTCGGCATGCTGGTCATCGCGATCGGCTACGGCGCGGGCCTCGGCCTGATGACCGCCCCCTGGCAGACCGTCATCATCGCGGTGGTCATCGGCGCCGGCATCGGCCTGGCGTACTCCTCACTGCCCGCACTGATCATCGGCGCCGTCGACGCCTCGGAGACCGGCGCGGCCAACGGCCTGAACACCCTGATGCGCTCCATCGGCACCTCGGCCTCCAGTGCCGTGATCGGCATGGTGCTGGCCCGTATGTCCGAGCGGGTGGGACCGGTCACGGTGCCCACGATGACCGGCTTCCGGGTCTCCTTCCTCATCGCCACGGCCGCGGTCCTCATCGGCGCCGCCCTGGCCTCCTTCCTGCCGTCCCAGCGGAAGGCCTCCCGCCCGGCCTTGGTCGCGGAGGGCACCGACCGCGCGGCGGACGCCGCCGACACCGACGGTGCCGACGGTGCGCGGGGTGCGGCGCGCCCGGTGGCCACGCCGACGGCTCCGGCCGCTGCGGCTCTGCCCGTACCCGCTACCCCGGCCGCAGCGACCGTGACAGCCGCGACGGCCGAAGTGGCGAACGCAGTCGAACCGGCCGCACCGACAGGGAAGATGGCCCGCCTCGTGAAGCCGGCACCGTCCTGGGCGCAGCAGCCGGTCACCGAACGCCCCGAGGCCCTCGCGACGGCCACCTCCGACACGCGGACCACACCCGCTATGACGACCACGCCCGCTATGACGACCACGCCCGGCGCGACGACCAAGCCCAATACGGCTACCAAGCCCCCCACGTCCGTCGCCGCCGGTTTCCGGGGCCGGGTGGTGGGCCCCTCCGGCAATCCGGTCCCCGGCGCGAGCATCACCCTGATCGACCGGCAAGGCGGCCAAGCGGGCGTCACCACGGCTGACGCCGACGGCCACTACGCGGTCAACGCCCCTGCCCCCGGCACCTACGTCCTCACGGCTGGCGCGCCCGGCCACACCCCGCACGCGGCCTCCGCCACGATCCGCGGCACCGGCACCGCGACCCGGGTCGACCTGGTCCTCACCGGCCCCGGCCGGCTGGGTGGCACCCTGCTCGGCGGCACCGAAGGCGCCCCGCTGGCCGCCGGGAGCATCGTCGTCACCGACGCCGAGGGCGCGGTGGTGGCCCGTACGACATCCGGCGCCGACGGAAGCTGGGACGTCCCCCAACTGCCGCCCGGCCAATACACCCTGGTCCTCAGCGCCGCCGGCCACCAGCCGCAGGCCCGCGCCGTGGAGCTGTCCGGCGGCGCACCGGAACGCCAGGCCGCCCGCCTGCGGCCGGCGGCCACCGTCCGCGGCACGGTACGGGGCCCGAACGGACTGCCAGTCGCCGACGCCGCGGTGACCCTCGTCGAGGACGGCGTGGTCGCCGGACACACCGTCACCGGACCGGATGGTGCCTACGCCTTCGCCGATCTGAGCGGCGGCCCCCACTACACCCTCACCGCGGCCGGCTACCCGCCGCAGGCCACCCCGATATCCCTCACCGCCGGCGCCGACGAAACCCTGGATCTGGCCCTGGCCCAGCACTCGACGGCCACCGGCTGACGCACTCCGGCCGGAGCAATGGCCGGCACGGACGAGAGGGCGGCCGGGCTGCCACCGCTGCCGAAGCGCCCTCGGTGTCAGCCCGGCCGACTGCGCCCCCGAGCCTTCGACAGCAGCTGCATGTCGCCACCGTTCCCACTCCCAGCGGGTCAGCAGCAGTGGCGCAGGCGGCGTCACCTCCCGTGACCCACCCCGGTTCCGTGCATCGGCGTACCCGTCCCGGGCCGGGGCGATCGCGCCGTCTACGGCGATCCGTTGTCCGGCCCGCCGAACGCCGGTGGCGGCCGGGGACACGGGAAGTAGCGGCTCCGCTCTTCCACGGAGCACCGGGGCCGGTGGGCCCGTGGGGACCCGTGGGACCGGTGATCTCGGTCAGCGGAACGGCTGAACCCGGCGGTGCCGGATCCGCAAATCGGGAATTTTCTGCGAGTCTGAGCGGCGCGCCCAGATTCCGGCTGGTCACACCGGTTGCCGGGGTTTTCGGCGTGGCGAGCCCACCAGCTCGTTAGTGGTGTGTTAGTGCCTCGTTAGCGGACCGGCAGTACACAGAGCCACGCTGGAACGAGCAACGGACGGACCGCACCCCTACTACCAGAGCTCGCACCTACCAGACGAGGGGGACACTTATGTCGCTCACCTTCAAGACGCTCGGCCGCGGTCGTCGGGTCGCCGCCGGATCGCTGATCGCTGTCGCGGCGCTTGCGCTCACCGCCTGCGAGGGCGGCCCGGACGCCGCTTCCGGCCCCTCGTCGGCCGCCGCATCCGCCACGTCCCACAACCAGCAGAGCGGCGGCTCCTCGTCCCACGGCAGTGCGGAGCCGTCCGGCGCGAAGGAACAGTCCGCGGGCGGTCAGCGGCCGTCGGGGAAGGCGGCCGCCTCTCCCGGCGGTAAGCCGACCGGCAAGGCGCCGAGCGCCGCCGAGGCCCACACCTCCGGCGAGGCGACCTCGGACCGCTGCACCGCTGCCCATATGTCGCTGCGCCTGGGCACCCCCGATGCCGGCGCGGGCAACATCCACTACCCCCTCGTCTTCACGAACAAGGGCAAGAAGGCCTGTTCGCTGCGCGGCTTCCCGGGGGTCTCGCTGATCAACCGGGACGGCTCGCCGGTCGGCAAGCCCGCCACCCGCCAGGGCGGCGCCGGCGCCGTCGTCCGGCTCCAGCCGGGACAGAGCGCCCACGCCCTGCTGCACACCGTCAACGAGGGTGTCTCGGACACCCCGTGCTGGGCCAAGTCGCAGATCGTCTTCGTCTACCCGCCCGGCTCCAAGGAAGCGATGACCACCGGCAGCCGCGGATTGCGGGTGTGCGGCGGACGGTTCGACGTGTCCGCGGTGGAGGCCGGTGCCCTGGGCTGACGGCCGGGTCCGCGGACCCGCGAGAAGGACAAAGGGCAGCGGCGGGACGCCACCGCCACAGCAGCACGCCCCCGGCGCACCGTGTGCCGGGGGCGTGCGGCATGCCGGGACGGGCGGGCGGTGGTGACCCTCCGTGGGGTGCCGGCGGCCACGGATCGGACGCTCGGGTGGTTGTCACCGCAACGGCCCCCGGTGACCGCCCCATGTCTCCGGATCGGTGTTACCAAGGTGGATGGAAGCCTTGAATGAGCGCTTTCGTTGCATATCTGCCTAGGAGACATCCCCATGTCTGCAGCATCGAGCGTGGCCGACAAGGCCGCTGCGAACGGAAAGCCGTCCGCCGAGGACGAGTCCCCGATCCACATTCTCTGGATCAACGCCGGCCTGAGCTGTGATGGCGACTCGGTGTCGCTCACCGCCGCGACGCAGCCGAGCATTGAGGAGATCGCGCTCAGTGTGCTGCCGGGGCTGCCCAAGATCGCCGTGCACTGGCCGCTGATCGATTTCGAATGCGGACCGGTGCAGGGCGCGGACACCTTCATCGAGTGGTTCTTCAAGGGCGAACGTGGCGAAATCGACCCGTTCGTGCTGGTCATCGAGGGGTCCATCCCCAACGAGTCCATCAAGCCGGAGGGCTACTGGTGCGGCTTCGGTGACAACCCGGAGACCGGCCAGCCGATTACCACCAGTGAGTGGATCGACCGGCTCGCACCCAAGGCGCTCGCCGTGGTGGCGATCGGTACCTGTGCCACGTACGGCGGTATCCATGCGATGTCGGGCAACCCGACCGGCGCCATGGGCGTGCCCGACTACCTGGGCTGGGACTGGACGTCCAAGGCCGGGATCCCGATCGTCTGTGTGCCGGGCTGCCCGATCCAGCCGGACAACTTCGCGGAGACGCTGACCTATCTGCTCTACCAGGCGACGGGCGCGGCTCCGATGATTCCGCTGGACGACCAGCTGCGGCCCACCTGGCTCTTCGGGGAGACCGTGCACGAGGGCTGCGACCGGGCCGGCTACTACGAGCAGGGCCAGTTCGCCACCTCGTACGACTCGCCCAAGTGTCTGGTGAAGCTCGGATGCTGGGGTCCCGTGGTCAAATGCAACGTGCCCAAGCGGGGCTGGATGGACGGCATCGGCGGCTGTCCGAACGTCGGCGGTGTCTGTATCGCCTGCACCATGCCCGGCTTCCCCGACAAGTTCATGCCGTTCATGGACGAGCCGCCCGGCGGCAAGATCTCCAGCAGCGCCAGCGCCGCGTACGGCAGCGTCGTCCGCCGACTGCGCGGCATCACGGCCAGGACCGTCGACCACGAGCCCAAGTGGCGCCACCGCGGCGACCAACTGACCACCGGCTACCGGAAACCGTGGTGAGCACACCCCGCCCGTAGCCTCCGGCATCCCGGAACTCCGTCCGACCCACCTCCGCGTAACAGAAGGGCACGGCACTCACGATGGCACCGAGAACGAAGACGGCTGACAGCAGCGGTCTGACGGAGATGTCCTGGGATCCGATCACCCGGATCGTGGGCAGCCTCGGCATCCACACCAAGATCGACTTCAAGCAGAAGCGGGTGGCGGAGTGCTACAGCACCTCATCCGTCTTCCGCGGCTACAGCGTCTTCATGCGGGGCAAGGACCCGCGCGACGCCCACTTCATCACCAGCCGGATCTGCGGCATCTGCGGTGACAACCACGCCACCTGCTCCGTCTACACGCAGAACATGGCTTACGGGGTGAAGCCCCCGCACCTGGGTGAGTGGATCATCAACCTCGGCGAGTCCGCCGAGTACATGTTCGACCACAACATCTTCCAGGAGAACCTGGTCGGGGTCGACTACTGCGAGAAGATGGTCCGCGAGACCAACCCCGGCGTCTGGGAACTCGCCCAGCGGACCGAAGCCCCCCACGCGGGCGACCACGGCTACCGCACCATCGCCGACATCATGACCTCCCTCAACCCCCTCGAGGGCGAGTTCTACCGTGAGGCCCTCCAGGTCAGCCGCTACACCCGGGAGATGTTCTGCCTGATGGAGGGCCGCCATGTGCACCCCTCCACGCTCTACCCGGGCGGCGTCGGCACCATCGCCAGCGTCCAGCTGTTCACCGACTACATGAGCCGGCTGATGCGCTACGTCGAGTTCATGAAGCGCGTCGTGCCGCTCCATGACGACCTGTTCGACTTCTTCTACGAGGCGCTGCCCGGGTACGAGGAGGTCGGCCGGCGACGCGTCCTGCTCGGCTGCTGGGGCGCGCTCAACGACCCGGAGCACTGCGACTTCACCTATCGCAACATGACGGACTGGGGACGGAAGATGTTCGTCACCCCGGGCATCATCGTCGACGGCAAGCTGGTCACCAACGACCTCACCGAGATCAACCTGGGTATCCGGATCCTGCTGGGCAGCTCCTACTACCAGGACTGGGAGGGCCAGGAGAAGTTCGTCACCCACGACCCCCTGGGCAACCCCGTGGACGCCCGCCACCCCTGGAACCAGCACACCATCCCCGCCCCGCAGAAGCGCGACTTCGCCGACAAGTACAGCTGGGTGATGTCCCCGCGCTGGTTCGACGGCAAGGAGCACCTGGCGCTGGACACCGGCGGCGGCCCGATCGCGCGGCTGTGGTCCACCGCGCTGTCCGGACTCGTCGACACCCCGTACGTCAAGGCCACCGGCCAGAGCGTGGTCATCGACCTGCCGCGCAGCATGACCAAGCCCGAGACCCGCTTCGAATGGAAGATCCCGAAGTGGAGCAACGCCCTGGAGCGCAATCGCGCCCGCACCTACTTCCAGGCGTACTCGGCGGCCATGGCGCTGCACTTCGCGGAGCAGGGCCTGGAGGAGGTCCGCGCCGGACGCACCCAGACCTGGGAGAAGTTCGAGGTGCCGGACGAGTCCATCGGCTGCGGCTTCACCGAGGCGGTGCGCGGTGTCCTCTCGCACCACATGGTCATCCGGGACGGGAAGATCGCCAACTACCACCCCTACCCGCCGACCCCGTGGAACGCCAGCACCCGCGACACCTACGGCACCCCCGGCCCCTACGAGGACGCCGTCCAGAACACTCCGATCTTCGAGGAGAACTCCCCGGAGAACTTCAAGGGCATCGACATCATGCGCACGGTGCGCAGCTTCGACCCGTGTCTGCCCTGCGGTGTCCACATGTACGTCGGCAACGGCAAGTCCGTGCAGAAGATGCATGTGCCCACCGGTCTGAGCGGGCTCTCCGGATGAGCGCCCGGGGCACCACGGCAGAGGCCACCGCGCCGCAGGCAGAGGCCACCGAGGCCGCTGCGCCGTCATCAGCCGCGCCGCCCGCCGTGCCGAACGCCGAGGCGACCGGCCGGCACGTCGAAGAGGTGCTGGACCGCCTCGCGCGGCGCGACGACCGCGAGGTGAGCGCCGCCGCCGAGGAACTCGTCCGTGTCCTGATGGACTTCTACGGCGCGGGACTCGCCCGGATCCTGCACGTCCTGGGCACCGGCACCGGCGGCGACGGTCCCCGGGCGGCGCTGCTCCGCGACGAGCTGGTGACCAGCCTGCTGGTGCTGCACGATCTGCACCCCGAGGACACCGTGGCCCGCATCGGCCGCGCCCTCGACAGCGTCCGTCGGCAACACCCGGCCGAGGTCGCGGAGTTCGACGCGGACTCCGGAGCGCTGCGGCTGCGCGCCGCCGGCGACTCCGGCGGCTGCGGCTGCCCCAGCACCAGCCGGCAGGCACAGCAGGCCGTCGAGGCCGCCGTGTCCTGCTTCGCGCCCGAGGTGACCTCGACGCAGTGGGAGGCGGCGGACAACCGCTCCGAGCCGGCGCTGCTGCAGATCTCCCGTCGCCCGCCGACCGCCGCCACCGCCTCGTGAGCGGCCGGCAATCGGCGCCCTCGCGCCTGGGGCCGCCACCCGCCCACCGCGGCCTGCGCCGCTTCCGCGCCCCGGTGCCGGCCAGCCCCGAACGCTGCGAACTGTGCGCCGTGGTGCTCGCCGAGCACAACCACCGCCACCTGGTCGACACCCGGCGCCGGGCGCTGGCCTGCGCCTGCACGCCGTGCGCGCTGCTCTTCGACCGGCCCGGCGCCGGCACGGGGCAGTTCCGTACGGTCCCGGACCGCTATCTCGTCGACCCCGGCCACAGCCTCGACGACGCGGCCTGGGAACGACTCCGCATCCCGGTCGGCGTCGCCTTCTTCCTGCGCAACGCCGACCAGGACCGGCCGGCCGCCCTCTACCCCAGCCCGGCCGGCGCCACCGAAGGCGAACTCGACCCGTCGACCTGGCAGACCGTGCTCTCCGCCAGTCGGCTGGCCGCCCTCCTGCGGCCCGATGTGGAGGCGCTGCTGCTGCGCCGCACCGAGGGCCGGATCGACTGCTATCTGGTGCCCGTCGACATCTGCTACGAACTCGTGGGCCGGATGCGCCTGTTGTGGCAGGGCTTCGACGGCGGCGCCGAGGCACGCGCCGCGCTCGCCGACTTCTTCACCAAGGTCGCCCGCCGGGCCCGCGAGCCGAAGGCGGAGGACCGGCCGTGACCGAGCTGTCCTTCGTCTGCACCGGCGTCCGCGCCGACCGCTACGCCGCCGTCCCCACCCTCCTCTTCCGGCTGTGCATCACCGCCGCCGAAGCGGCCCGGGTGCACGCCCTCGCGCTGCGCTGCCAGCTCCGCATCGAACCGGCCCGGCGCGGCTACCGCCCCGACGAGGCCGAGGCGCTGTCCGACCTCTTCGGCGAGCGGTCCCGCTGGGGCAGCACCCTGCACCCGCTCCAGTTCGCCCAGGTCTCCCTGGTCGTCCCCGGCTTCACCGGCGAGACCGAGGTGGATCTCCCCGTCCCCTGCTCCTACGACCTCGATGTCGCGGCCGGCCGCTACTTCCACGCACTGCGCGAGGGCGAGGTGCCGCTGCTGCTGCTCTTCTCCGGCACGGTGTTCGCCGGCGCCGGCGGCTTCCGGGTCCATCCGGTGCCCTGGCACAAGGAAGCGTCCGTACGGATGCCGGTGGCCGTCTGGCAGGAGATGACCGAGGCGCACTTCCCCGGGTGCGGCTGGCTGCGGCTGCCCCGCGAAACCCTCGACGCGCTGCTCGCCTACCGCTCCCGGCACGCCCTGCCCTCCTGGCAGGCCACCGTCGAATCACTGCTGGCCGAGGCCGGCGACGACGGCACCGCACCGCCCGCACCGCACGCCCGGCTCCTCCAGGGCGCCGCCGCCCGCCCCCTCAGCGAGAGGACCGCGCCGTGACGACCAGCGCGCTGCCCGAGGAGGGGGCGGACCGCTTCGCCGCCGCCCGCCAGGTGGCGGACGCCGTGCTGTTCGAGGGCTATGTGCTCTACCCGTACCGCGCCTCCGCCGCCAAGAACCAGCTGCGCTGGCAGTTCGGGGTGCTGGTCCCGCCCCACTGGGGCGCCGACAGCGCGGAGCACTCCTTCCAGCGCACCGAATGCCTCATGGAGCCCCGCTCAGGCGCCCGGCTCTCGGTCGAGCTGCGGTTTCTGCGCGCACAGCGGCGTACCGTCCAACGGCGTTGCCCGGACGGCGGGTTCCAGGACACGACGGAACTCGAACTGCCCGACCGGGTGCTGGTCCCCTGGGACGAGGGAGTCGAGGAGCGCGTCACGCTCGTGACCGATGTCTCCAAGCTGACCGGCGAGGGCGTCACCGTCCCGTTCACCCGGCCCGCGCGGGAGGAGACCGAGCAGGTCCACGACGCCGACGGGCGGCTTCTCGGCCGGCTGGTGCGCCACTGTGCGCGGACCGACGGCCGGGTCCGGCTCACCGCGAGCGAACTCGGCGGCCCGTACGCGGCGTTCCGGCTGACCGCGACCGTGGAGAACACCAGCGACTGGCAGCCGGACGACACCGGCGCGGACCGGGCCGCGGCACTTCCCCGTTCGCTGGTCGGCGCCCATCTGCTCCTGGGCCTGAGCGCGGGAGCGTTCCTCTCCATGACCGACCCGCCGGAGTGGGCGAAGGGCGCCGTCGCGGCCTGCCGCAACGAGCACGCCTGGCCGGTGCTGGCCGGCGAGTCCGGCCGCGCCGATGTGGTGCTCTCCGCGCCGATCATCCTGGAGGACCACCCGGCCATCGCCCCGGAAAGCCCCGGCGCGCTCTACGACGCGCTGGAGATCGACGAGATCCTGACCCTGCGCACCGCGGCCCTCACCGACGAGGAGAAGCGGGAGGCCCGCGGCACCGACCCCCGCGCCGCCGGGGTCATCGAACTCGCCGACACCATGCCGCCCGAGGTGCTGGAGCGACTGCACGGCGCCGTACGGGCGCTGCGCGAGGTCACCGGACCCGGCCCGGCCGCCCCGGACCCGTTCGCCCCGGACGTACCGGGCACCCGCCCGAACACCCCCTGGTGGGACCCGGAGAGCGACCGCAGCGTCGATCCCGTACGCGACCGGATCACCGTCGACGGGCGGTCGGTCGGCGCCGGCAGCCGGGTGCTGCTCCGCCCCGGCCTGCGGCGCACCGACGCCCAGGACCTCTTCCTCCAGGGCCGCACCGCACACGTCGAGGCGGTGCTGCACGACGTCGACGGCGGAGTGCATCTCGCGGTGACCGTGGAGGGCGACCCGGGCGTCGACATCCGGCGCGAGCAGGGTCGGTTCCTGTACTTCCAACCCGACGAAGTCGCTCCCCTGGAGGACGCGTGAGTCCCGAGGCATCCGGCGCCAAACGCCCCGCGAAGACGCTGATCGCCGGCGTCGGCAACATCTTCCTCGGCGACGACGGCTTCGGCGTCGAGGCCGTCCGCCGGCTCGGGGAGCACCAACTCCCCGACGGCGTCGAGGTCGTCGACGTCGGCGTACGCGGCGTCCACCTCGCCTACCAGATGCTGGACGGCTACCACACGGTGCTCCTCGTCGACGCCTCCGCGCGCGGCGGTGAACCCGGCACCGTCTACCTGCTCGACGCCACCACACCCGCCGACCGCCCGCCGGACATCGCGCTGGACGGCCACCACATGACCCCCGACGCCGTGCTCGCGCTGCTCGACACCCTCAGCGCGGGTACCGGCGGCCGGCGCCCGGAACGCGTCCTGGTCGTCGGCTGCGAACCCGCCGATGTCGCCGAAGGCATCGGGCTCAGCGCACCCGTCGACGCCGCGGTCGACGAGGCCGTACAGATCGTCCTGCGGCTGGTCGGCGCGGAGGAACCCACCCCGTCCGCCGCCGGACCGCACCCCACCGAGAGGAACACGACACCATGCTGAAGTTCGCCCTGAGCGGTGTGCTCGCCGCCGCGCTCGCCCTTGTCGCCAGGTCCCTGCTGCCGGACCTCAAGCGTTATATGCGCATGCGGGCCATGTGACGCGGCGGCGCTGCACCGAACGGTGTACGCCGCCGCGCCGCCCCGGCGAGGCACCCCGGCCGCCCTCCGGCCGCGCCGTCTAATGAAGCCGGGCGGCCCCGGTCGTCCCCGCACCAGAGAGGGACCGATGCACGAGATGTCGATCGCGCTTGCGGTCGTGGACCAGGTCGAGAGCGCGGCCCGGCCCGCCGGGGCCGGAACCGTCCACAGCATCCGGCTACAGGTCGGCGAACTGGCCGGAGTGGTCCCCGACGCGCTGGCCTTCTCCTTCGAACTCGCCTGTGCCGGAACGGTGCTGGAGGGGGCGGAGCTGGTGACCGAACCCGTCGCGGCCCGCGCCCGCTGCGGCCCCTGCGCGGACACCTGGGCCGTGGGCATGCCGCCGCGGCTCAGCTGTCCGGGCTGCGGCGGTGCCACCGCCGAGCTGCTGTCCGGGCGGGAACTGCAGATCGTCAGCGTGTGCTGGAACGACGCCCCGGTACACGTACCGACCCACGAGGAGCGCTGAACCATGTGCCGTGTCGTCGACCTGCAACAGGCGGTCCTTGCCAAGAACGACGCCTGTGCCCACACCCTGCGCGAGGACCTCGCGGCCCGGGGCACCGCGCTGGTCAATCTGCTCTCCAGCCCCGGCAGCGGCAAGACCGCGCTCCTGGAACGTGAACTCACCCTCGCCCGCAGCCGGGACATCCCGGTCGCGGCGCTCACCGCCGACCTCGCCACCGAGAACGACGCCGTCCGGCTGGCCCGCTCCGGAGTGCCCGTCAAACAGGTGCTCACCGACGGGCTGTGCCATCTGGAGGCCGAGATGCTGGGCGGGCACCTGCACGGCTGGCTGCCCGCCGACACCCGGCTGCTGTTCATCGAGAACGTCGGCAACCTGGTCTGCCCCGCCTCCTACGACCTCGGGGAGACCCTGCGCGTGGTGCTGGCGTCGGTGACCGAGGGTGAGGACAAGCCGCTGAAGTACCCCACCGCCTTCGGACTGGCCCATCTGGTCGTGGTCACCAAGACCGATATCGCCGCCGCGGTCTCCTTCGACGAGAAGGAGTTCCGCGCCAACGTCGAACGCATCAACCCGGGCGTGGAGGTCGTCCTCACGTCGGTGCGCGGCGGTGCGGGGGAGGGCCTGCTGCTGGACCGGGCGCTGGCGGCACGGGACGGCGCGCCGGTGCACATCCCGGTGATGACCCGTAAGTCCCATCACGTCCACGACGCGGCGGACGGACAGCCGCGCGACGAGGGGCACACCCACGACGCGGGCCGCACCCGCGCAGCCGGCCACACCCACACCCACACCCACGCCCGCCGGGCCCCGGCCGGCCAGGCGCACACCACCGATTCCGACACCGTGGCGTCGAGCCGCTCATGACCACCGGGCAGGCCGAGGGCACCACCGCGACGGCCCCTCCCGCAGCCGCCGCACGCCGCCGGATCACCGTGCGCGGCGTCGTCCAGGGCGTCGGCTTCCGCCCGTTCGTCCACACCCTCGCCACCGAACTGGGCCTGACGGGCCATGTGACCAACACCGGCGAGGGCGTCGTCGCCGAGGTGGAGGGCGCCCCCGCGGCGCTCGCCCGCTTCGGTGAACGCCTCAGCGGCGAGGCGCCGCCGCTGGCTGTGGTGGAGACCGTCGACGGCCAGGACATCGCCGTGGCCGGTGACGCCGGCTTCCGCATCCTCCCCTCCCGCGCCCACGGCCCCTCCCGCACCCTGGTCGCCCCGGACGCCGCCACCTGCGAGGCCTGCCTCGCCGAGCTGACCGACCCGGCCGACCGCCGCCACCGGCACCCCTTCCTCAGCTGCACCCACTGCGGGCCGCGCTTCACGATCGTCACCGGGGTCCCCTACGACCGCGCGCTGACGACCATGGACCGCTTCCCGATGTGCCCCCTCTGCGCACGGGAGTACGCGGACCCGGGCGACCGGCGCTTCCACGCCCAGCCCATCGCCTGCCATGACTGCGGCCCCCGGCTGCGGCTGCTGACCGCGGACCCCGCCGACCGCACCCGCCCGCCGCGCCCGGCACCCGGCGCCGACCCGGTCGCCGACACCCGGCGGCTGCTCGCCGAGGGCGCGATCGTGGCCGTCAAGGGCCTCGGCGGCTACCACCTCGTCTGCGACGCCGCCCAGGACGCCGCAGTCGGCCTGCTGCGCCGGCGCAAGGCCCGCGGCGACAAGGCGTTCGCGCTGATGGCCCGTCATATCGCGGATGTGGAACACCTGGTGAGCGTCGGGGCGGAGGAGCGCGCGCTGCTCACCGGGTCCGCCCGGCCGATCGTCCTGCTGCGCCGCAACCCGCACCGGGCCGCGGCCCGGGACGCCCCCACGGTCTCCGACGCCGTCGCCCCCGGCAGCCCCGACCTGGGCGTGATGCTGCCGTACACCCCGCTGCACCACCTGCTGCTCGGCCTGCCCGGAGACCCTCCCGGACCCCGGCTGCTCGTCATGACCAGCGGCAATGTCGCGGGCGAACCGATCGTCACCGACGACGACGAGGCCGTACGGCGCCTGGCGCAGCTGGCGGACGCCTGGCTCACCCACGACCGGCCGATCCGGATTCCGTGCGACGACTCGGTGGTCCGGATCAGCGAAGGGGAGCCGCTGTTCGTCCGCCGCTCCCGCGGCTACGCACCGTTCCCCGTGCCCCTCCCGGTGCCGGTCCGGCCCTCGCTCGCGGCCGGCGGCGACCTCAAGAACGTGCTCTGCCTCGCCGAAGGACACCGCGCCTGGCTGTCCGCGCACATCGGCGACATGGACGACCTGGAGACCCAGTTCGCCTTCGAGCGGGCCGAGGAACACCTGGAGACCGTCACCGGGGTGCGGCCCCAACTCCTCGCCGCGGACCGGCATCCCGGCTACCGCTCCGGCCGGTGGGCGCAGTGCCACACCGACGGCCGCCCCCTGGTACGCGTCCAGCACCATCACGCCCATATCGCCGCGGCGATGGCCGAACACGGCTTCCGCGACGGCCGTCCCGTCATCGGCGTCGCGTTCGATGGCACCGGCTACGGCGACGACCACGCCGTCTGGGGCGGCGAGATCCTGCTCGCCGACTACGACGGCTACCGCCGCTTCGGACAGCTCGCCTACGTCCCGCTGCCCGGCGGCGACGCCACCGTACGGCGCCCCTACCGGATGGCCCTCGCCCATCTGCGTGCCGCCGGCGTCGACTGGACCGAGGACCTGCCGCCGGTGACGGCCTGCCCGCCGGACGAGCGGCGGCTGCTGGCCCGGCAGCTCGAACGCCACTTCAACTGTGTGCCGACCTCCAGCATGGGCCGGCTCTTCGACGCGGTGTCCTCGCTGGCCGGGGTCTGCCACCACGCCGGATACGAGGCCCAGGCCGCGGTCGCCCTCGAAGCCGCCGCCCTGACCGCGGGCGACGACGACGGTCCGGGCTATGCGTTCGCGCTGCGCCCCGGTCCGGCGGGCGCGGCCGCCGCCGACCTCGTCGCCGATCCGGCGCCGGTGCTCACCGCCGTCGTCGGGGACCTCCGCGCGGGCACCGCCGTACCGCTGATCGCGGCCCGCTTCCACAACGCGGTCGCCGACCTCGTCCGGCGCGGCTGCGGCGCCGCCCGCGAGCGGGCCGGCCTGACGACCGTGGCCCTGACCGGCGGGGTCTTCGCCAACACCCTGCTGGCCGAGGCCACCGCCCGCCTCCTGCGGCAGGACGGCTTCACCGTCCTGCGCCACCGCCGCGTCCCGCCCAACGACGGGGGACTGGCGCTCGGCCAGATCGTCGTGGCGGCGCGCACGGCAGGAGCCGCCGTGCGCTGAGCGGTACCGCGGCGCGGCGGACGCAACGTACCCACGACGAGGAGAGGCCCATGTGCCTGGCGGTACCCGGCAAGGTATTGGACATCGAGGAACGGGACGGCACCCGCATGGCGACCGTCGACTTCGGCGGTGTGGTCAAGGAGGTGTGCCTGGAGTACGTCCCCGATCTGAAGGTCGGTGAGTACGCCATCGTCCATGTCGGCTTCGCGCTGCAGCGCCTGGACGAGGAATCCGCCCGGCACACCCTGGCCCTGTTCGAGGAACTGGGCCTGCTGCAGGAGGAGTTCGGCGACCCCTGGGAGGCCGCTGCCGCTCAGGGACGGGACGGGGCGGGCGGCACACCCCCGGCCGCCCGCAACGACGGAGCGCGGGAGACGAGCCGGTGAAGTACCTCGAAGAATTCCAGAACCCCGAGCTGGCCCGCCGGCTGCTCGACGAGATCCGGGCCACCGCCACCCGGCCCTGGGCCCTGATGGAGGTCTGCGGCGGGCAGACCCACACCATCATCCGGCACGGCATCGACCAACTGCTGCCCGACAGCGTCGAGTTGATCCACGGGCCGGGCTGTCCGGTCTGTGTGACGCCGCTGGAGGTCATCGACAAGGCGCTGGAGATCGCCGCCCGCCCGGACGTGATTTTCTGTTCCTTCGGCGACATGCTCCGCGTCCCCGGCAGCGACCGCGATCTGTTCCAGGTGCGCAGCCAGGGCGGCGACGTCCGGGTCGTCTACTCCCCGCTCGACGCCCTGAAGACCGCCCAGCAGAACCCGCACCGCGAGGTGGTGTTCTTCGGTATCGGCTTCGAAACCACCGCACCGCCCAACGCCATGACGGTGTATCAGGCCCGCAAGCTGGGCGTCCCCAACTTCAGCATGCTGGTCTCGCACGTCCGGGTGCCGCCCGCGATCGAGGCGATCATGACTTCGCCCAGCTGCCGGGTCCAGGCGTTCCTGGCCGCGGGCCACGTCTGCAGCGTCATGGGCATGGGGGAGTACCCCGAACTGGCCGACCGCTTCAAGGTGCCGATCGTGGTCACCGGCTTCGAACCACTCGACATCCTGGAGGGCATCCGCCGCACCGTCCGACAGCTGGAGCGCGGCGAACACACCGTGGACAACGCCTACCCGCGCGCCGTCCGCAGCGAGGGCAACCCGGCCGCCCAGGCCATGCTCGCCGACGTCTTCGAGGTCACCGACCGCTCCTGGCGCGGTATCGGCACCATCCCCGCCAGCGGCTGGCGGCTGTCCGAGCGCTACCGCGACTACGACGCCGAGTACCGCTTCTCCGTCGACGGCATCACCACCCGCGAACCCGCCGCCTGCCGCAGCGGGGAAGTCCTCCAGGGGCTCCTCAAGCCGCACGAGTGCGAGGCCTTCGGCACCACCTGCACTCCGCGCTCCCCGCTCGGCGCCACCATGGTCTCCAGCGAGGGCGCCTGCGCCGCCTACTACCTCTACCGCCGACTCGGCACCACGCCCACCCCGCAGGAGGCGAGCCCCGTTGCCTGACACCAAGCGCCCCCAGCCCGGCGGCCCCACCCCGGCCGACCGCGGTCTGCCCACCGTCGACATCTCCGGCTGGACCTGCCCCACCCCGCTCCGTGACCAGCCCCGCGTCGTCATGGGGCACGGCGGCGGCGGCGCGCTGTCCGCCGAACTCGTCCAGCAGATCTTCGCCCCCGCCTTCGGCGGCGAGATCCTGGCCCAGCTCGGCGACTCCGCTGCGGTGTCCCTCGGCGGCGTACGCCTGGCCTTCTCCACCGACTCGTATGTGGTCCGGCCGCTCTTCTTCCCCGGCGGCTGCATCGGCGACCTCGCCGTCAACGGCACCGTCAACGACCTCGCCATGAGCGGCGCCCGCGCCGCCTATCTCTCCTGCGGCTTCATCCTGGAGGAGGGCGTCGAGATGCCGGTGGTCGCGGGGGTCGCCGACGCGATGGGCGCGGCGGCGCGGGCCGCCGGGGTCGAGGTGGCGACCGGCGACACCAAAGTCGTCGAGGCGGGCCACGGCGACGGCGTCTACCTCAACACCGCCGGCATCGGTCTGATCCCGGCGGGTGTCGATCTGCGCCCGCAGCGCGTCGTGCCCGGCGATGTGGTGATCGTCAGCGGGGACATCGGTCTGCACGGCGTGGCCATCATGAGCGTCCGTGAGGGCCTGGAGTTCGGCGTCGAGATCGAGAGCGACTGCGCGGCCCTCGGCGGCCTCGTCGAGAGCATGCTCGCCGTCACCCCGGACCTGCACGTGCTGCGCGACCCCACCCGCGGCGGGCTGGCCGCCGCGCTGTGCGAGATCGCCTCCGCCTCCTGCACCGGCATCGTCATCCAGGAGCGCGCCATCCCCGTGCCGTCCGCCGTCGCGAACGCCTGCGCCGTCCTCGGCCTGGATCCGATGTACGTCGCCAACGAGGGAAAACTGGTGGCGTTCGTCCCCCGCCGGCACGCCGACGCCGTGCTGGACGCGATGCGGGCGCACCCCCTGGGCGCCGGTGCCGCGGTCATCGGGGAGACCGTCGAGACCCACCCCGGCATGGTCGTGGCCCGCACCCCGCTGGGCGGCACCCGGGTCGTCGACCTGCCGCTGGGCGAGCAGCTGCCGCGGATCTGCTGAGCGACGCGGAAGGGCGGCGCCGCAACGGGCACCGCCCTTCCGCCGTACGACCGGACCCGCTCAGGTCTTCTGCAGCAGCCGGGCCCCGAACCAGTCGTCGGCGTCCCGCACCCCGGGCAGCACGAAGAAGTAGCCGCCGCCGATCGGAGTGACGAACTCGGACAGCGGCTCGTGCTTGAGGCGCCGCTGCACGGTCGCGAACTGCCGTTCCGGGTCCTGCTGGTAGCCGCAGAAGACCAGCCCGAGGTCCATCCGGCCCTTGCTGTCGTAACCGGCGTCGTAGTTGTAACTCCGGCGCAGGAAGCGGGAGTTGTCGGTTTTCTCGGTGCGGGGGTTCGCCAGCCGGATGTGCGAGTTGAGCGGGATCTTCGTGCCCTGCGGGTCGTCGCGGTACCGCGGTGTGTCCGACTCGTGGGTGCCGTCCAGGGGCGCACCGCTCGCCTTGCGCCGGCCGAAGATCTCCTCCTGGCGCGAGACCGGCACCTTGTCCCACTCCTCGACGTGGAAGCGGATCAGACGCAGCACCTGATAGCTGCCGCCCAGCGCCCAGTCCGGCTCCCCGCAGGGCGGGGTCACCCACAGCAGCCGGTCCATCTCCCGGGCCGAGCCGGTGTCCGGATTGACGATCCCGTCCTTGAAGCCGACGAAGGTGCGCGGTGACCCCGAGGGCCGCGACGGGTTGAGAAAGGCGTCCGCCCGCCAGCGGGGCCGCAGCAGACCGTGCGTCTCCCGCGCCAGATCGCGCAGCACATGGACCACCGCGTCCGGGTGCTGCCCGCAGACCTGCAACGACAGGTCACCGTGGCAGCGGGCCGGCTCCAGCCGGTCGTCGGGGAACGCGGGCATCGCCTTGAGGTGCCGGGGCTTGTGCCCGGAGAGGCCGAAGCGGTCGTCGAACAGCGAGGCGCCCACGCCGAGCGTGATGGTGAGCGAGTCGGGGGTGGGCTCCTCCGAGGCGACCCGCTCGTCCTGCGGCTTCACACCGGCCGCCAGCACCCGCGACCGCGTGGTGAGCTTCTGGAACAGGGTGGTCAGCCCGTCGCGGTCCTGGGCCAGTACGTCGAAGCCGACGAAACCGGCGAAGAGCTGCTGCGGCGTCACGATGCCGGCCTGATGGCGCCCGTGAAAGGGCACCTGGTCGGGCAGCGGCCCGTTGTTGCGCAGTCCGCCCACGGGCCGGTCCGCCGCTGCGGCGGCCGCCTGCCCGCCGAGTCCCGCGGCGGCCACTCCGGCGATCCCGGCCGCACATTTCAAGAATCCCCGACGCCCGTCGTGCCGCGGAAGGGCACCTGCGTCGCCGTCCTGCTCACATCTCATCGTCCCGCCATCCTGACTGCGTCATCCGGCAGCCGAGTGCCTGCACATACCTGTGCGCGATGCTCGCCGCCCACGACGTACGGGCCGGGAACAACACGGCCCCGGCCCCGGATATCACGCCTGGGACCCCGGCGGGTCCTCCGAATGGCGCAGCCGGCGGGCCCACCGCGCGACAGCGCCCCGGAGCGCTTCTAGCGTCGGCCCTGTGACCTGCCTGAACACCCACCGTGCACGGCGGGCGGCAGGCCCCGCACCGCGCACCACCCCCGAGCCCATGGACCCCCACACATGAGCACATCCACCGACGCCGGCACCATCCTTGCCGAGGCCGCCCGCCTCGGTACGGGCACCACCATCGAGGAGCGCACGGCCGACGGCGCCGCCGCACCCGTCAGCGGGGACGCACCCGCCAATGGGGCGCCACCCGCCGGGCGGGCCGGGGCCGCGGACGCGGCCCCGGCCGAGCGCCTGCCCGTGGCCGAGGGCGCACCCTCCAGAGGCGGCCCGGCCGTCGACCACGCCACGCCCCCCGCCGCGAACGCGCCCTGCGCCGATGCGCCCGAATCCTGGCTGCGCATCGAGCGGGGCCACGCCGAACCGGAGGAGATCGCGGCGATCAGCGTCGTCCTGTGCGCCCAGCTCGCCGCCCTGAGCGCCCTCGCCGAGGAGGGGCCGCCGCCCGAGGACCCGATCCCCGGCCGCCCGCACCCTCCGCGCCGCTCGGCGTGCTGGTCGGGCTGCTGGACCTGCGGCTGAGTCCGCCCGCCGGCGGCGTCCCGGTCGGCCGGGCTCCTGAGCGCCGCCGGGCGCCGCACCCCGTCCCTTGCTGCCGTACGGGGCCGCCCCCGCGCAAAGCCGTATCGACGAGACAAATGCCGGGTCAAGGCGTGACAAGAGCCTTGGCGGTGGCGCCACTTGCTCTCCTGACCGGGAGTGAGCGGCCGCGCACGGATCGGCACTCTCCAGTACCCCTGCGCTGCGCTGCGTGCAGGAAGTGTCCGCTGGTGGAACGCGTAATTCCTCTTCGCTGATCGTCGAGTAGGGTCCGGCGAGCCGTAACAGTGAATCAAGGAGGCCGTTTCTCGTGGCGGAGCGTCAGGTATCGGGTGAGGGGGACGGGGCCGCGGCCCCGGAAGTGCAGGCGCAGGAGCGCCGATTGCACCGTGACCTGGGCTTCTGGGGACTGACGGGGATCGGCTTCTCCAATATCGTCGGCTCCGGCTGGCTGTTCGCCGCCCTCTACGCCGCTCAGACGGCCGGCCCCGCGGCGCTGCTCTCCTGGATCGGGGCCGGTCTGCTGTGCGGACTGGTCGCCCTGGTCATGATCGAGCTGGGCGCGACCCGGCCGGAGGGCGGCGGCACGGTCCGCTGGCCGCTGTTCGCCAGCGGCCGGCTCGTCGGCACCCTCATCGGCTGGTCGACGCTGCTGTCGGTGGGCGGCACCGCCGCCGAGATCAGCGCGATCATGCAGTACACCGCGCACTACCTCCCGGGCCTCTACAACGGCCACACCCTCACGCTCTCCGGGCTGGCCCTGGCCGCCGGGCTCAGTGTCCTGCTGACGGCGCTGAACTGGTTCGCGGTGCGGATGTTCGCCCGGCTCAACAACCTGATCTCGGTGTTCAAGATCGTGGTCCCGGTCGTCACCGTGATCGCGCTGATCGCCTCCGGCTGGCACTCCGGCCGTCTGACGGACCACGGCGGCTTCGCCCCGTACGGCTATGTCGCCTGCCTGACCGCGCTGGCCGGCGGCGGCATCGTCTACTCCGTCAACGGCTTCCAGGCCCCGCTGGACTTCTCCGGCGAGACCCGCAACCCCCGCCGCACCCTGCCCGCCGCGGTGCTCACCGGCATCGGCCTCGCCGTCCTCATGTACCTGGCGCTGCAACTGGCGTTCCTCTTCACCGTCCCCGAGAACCTGCTCGGCCACGGCTGGCAGGGGGTCTCCTTCGAGTCGCCGTTCGGTCAGCTCGCCCTGATCCTCAATCTGCACTGGCTGGCCAGCCTGCTGTACGCGGACGCGGTGATCTCGCCCGGCGGCTCGGCGTACGTGGGCGTGGCGCTCAACGGGCGGCACACCTACGCGCTCGCCAAGAACGGCACCATCCCCCGGTACTTCATGAAGGTCAACGAGCGGTTCGGCATCCCGCGCCGGGCGCTGGCGATCAACCTCGTCGTGATCATGGTCTTTCTGCTGCCGTTCGGCGGCTGGCAGGACATCGTCAGCGTCATGGGCGACATGTATCTGCTGATCTACGCGGCCTCCGCGGTCGCGGTCGCGGTGTTCCGCGCCGAGCCGGGCGGCCGCACCGCCGGCTGGGTCCCGGGGCTGCGCTGGATCGCGCCGCTCAGCTTCGTGGTGGCCAGCGAATTCGTCTACTGGTCGGGCTGGCACGATCTGCGCCTCGCGCTGCCCCTCGTGCTCGGCGGCCTGCTGATCTTCCTGGTCATGCGCCGCCCCGGGGCACGCGACCGGGACGCCGTGGAGAGCGACGGCGCCGGCCCGAGCCGCCCGCTCGGCGCCGAACTCCGCACCGGCGCCTGGCTGGTGGCCTATCTGATCGCCCTGACGGTGCTCTCCTGGCTGGGCACCTTCGAGGGCTCCGGCCGGCTGCCGGCCCCGTACGACTCGATCACCGTGGGCGCCCTCGCGCTGGGCATCTTCTTCTGGGCGGTGCGCTCCGGCGTCCGGCATCTGGAGGTGGCCCGTCCCGCGGCCGCCTGAACGGGGCCACGACAGTGGCTACGGAGGGTGACAGGAGGGGACGGCGAGGCCGTCAAGCGGAAGTCGGACCGCAGAAATATGATGAATCGGGAGAAGCGGGCTCCCCATGAGCCCCCATGAGGCCAGGTCAGGCGGCCACTGCGGAGACGCACGGAGCACGCCCCGCAGTGGCCCATGCACCGACGCACCCGGGAGCGGTCCATGCTTCGGCGTCGTCCCCCGCGGTCGGCGAGCGCGGACGATCTGCTGACCACGCTCGGGCGCCTGACCGCCCAGGCGCGGGAAGGCGCCGAGAAGCAGCGGGCCCGGGTCGAGCTGGCCGAGGCGCTCCAGCGGGAGATGCTGCCGGCCGTACTGCCGTCGATACCGGGGCTGCGGGCCGCCGCCACCTATGCCCCGGCCCGGCACGGCCTGGACATCGGCGGCGACTGGTACGACGGCTTCCCCCTGCCCGACGGCTCGCTCGCCTTCTGCGTCGGCGATGTGCAGGGCCATGACGTCGAGGCGGCGGCCTTCATGGGGCAGATCCGGTTCGGGCTGCGCGCCGTCGCCGGCCATGCCGCCGATCCCGGGGAGGTGCTGAGCCGGGCCAACGACCTGCTGCTCTCGGTCGACTGCGGCCTCTTCGCGACCTGCACCTTCGTCCGCTTCGACCCGGTCGCCCGGGAGCTGACCAGCGCCCGCGCCGGTCATGTCCCCGGCATCTGGGCCACCACCGACGGCCGGTCGGGCCTCGCCGAGGACCCCGGTGGCCTGCCGCTCGGCATCGCACCGGGGGAGCGGTACCCGGTCACCCGCCGCCGGTTCGCCACCGCGGGGGCGTTCGTGCTGCTCACCGACGGGGTCGTCGAAGGGCCGTCGTTCCCGATCGAGGCGGGGCTGACCCAGGTGACCCGGCTGGTCAGCGCCAACGCCGACCGCGATCCGGCCACCGTGGCGGACGTGGCGATCAGCGTCGCCGAGTTCACCGGGCACACCGATGACTCGGCGGTGCTCGTCCTGCGCTTCGACGCGGCGTCGCCCGGAGCCGGGTGAAGCGCGGGCCGGGCGCGCGTGTCGCGGACGGCGGGCGGCCGCCGGCGTTGTCTGATGGCTGCGTGGTGCGCACCGAGGGACTCCGCCGGCCGGTACCGGCAGCCCTGACGATCCTCGTGCTCGCCGGCGTCTACTACGGGACCGCACGGATCGGGCTGCTGGAGCAGGTGGTGTTCGCGGGCGCCCGGGTCACCCCGTTATGGCCGCCCACGGGCATCTCCCTGAGCTGCCTCCTGCTGCTGGGCCTGTGGACCTGGCCGGGCATTGCGCTCGGCACCCTGCTGGTCGTCGCGTCCCTCAGCCCGCTCGACGTCTCGGTCCTCGGCATCATGACCGGCAACACCCTGGCCCCGGTCTGCGCGTGCCTGATGCTCCGTCGGGTGGGCTTCCACACCGGGCTCGACCGGCTGCGCGACGGGGTGGCCCTGGTCGCCCTGGGCGCCTTCGCCGGGATGGTGATCAGCGCGACGCTGGGCAGCGGGACGCTCCTCCTCAGCGGTGCGCTGCCGCCCGGCGGTTTCTGGCGGACCTGGGCGGCCTGGTGGGTGGGCGACGCCATGGGCATCCTCGTCGTCACCCCGCTCGTCCTCGCCTGCCGTACGGTCCGCCTTCCGCGGGGCGTCCCCCTCTACCGGTGGGCCGAGGCCGTGGTCCTGCTCGCCGCCTCGGTCGTGGTCTCGCTGGTGGCGGTCAGCAGTGAGCTGTCGCTGCTGTTCCTGGTCTTTCCGCTGATCGTCTGGGCGGCGCTGCGCTTCCAGCTCGTCGGGGCGGCGCCCTGCGTGCTGCTGGTGTCCGTCCTGGCCATCACGGCGGCGACGAGCCGCACCGGACCGTTCGAGGGCCAGAGCCAGCTGGAGGCGATGGTCAATCTGCAGGCCCTCAACGCGTCCGCGGCGCTCACCGCGCTGCTGCTGGCGGCCATCGTCACCGAGCAGAACAGCATCCGCCGCAAGGTCGAGCAGGCCTGCCGCGAACTGGCCGAAGTGGTGGACCGGCTCGCCCCGGGGGAGAGCCGGCGCCGGTGGCCGCCGGAGGGCGAGGAGAGCTGACCGCCACCCGCCGCCCGCCACCGCGTCCGTACGGTCAGTCCCGCAGCAGCTCCGCCAGGTCGTAGCCCACCGGCTCCTCCAGCTGGGCGTAGGTGCAGCTCTCCGGCGTACGGTCGGGACGCCAGTGGCGGAACTGGGCGGTGTGCCGGAAGCGGCTGCCCTCCATGTGGTCGTAGGCGACCTCGCACACCCGCTCCGGGCGCAGCGGCACCCACGACAGGTCCTTTCCGCCGCTCCAGCGGCTGGGCCCGCCCGGCATCCGCCGCGACGCATGCGCCGCCTCATCGGTCCACGCGCCCCATGGATGGCCCGAGACCTCGTCCATCCGCAGCGGCGCCAGCTCCTCGACCAGCGCGCGCCGCCTGGCCATCGGGAACGAGGCACACACCCCGACGTGCTGGAGCTGCCCGGCGTCGTCGTGCAGCCCGAGCAGCAGGGAGCCGACCACCGGACCGCTCTTGTGCAGCCGGTAGCCCGCGACGACGCAGTCCGCGGTGCGGGCATGCTTGATCTTGAACATCGCCCGGTCACCCGGCCGGTAGGGCAGATCGAGCGGCTTGGCGACCACCCCGTCCAGCCCCGCCCCCTCGAACTGGGTGAACCACCGGCGCGCCAGCTCCTCGTCCCGCGTCGCGGGCGCGGTGTACACCGGCGGCCGGGCCGGCCGCAGCGCCTCGACCAGGGCCTCCCGGCGCGCCGACTGCGGCTCGTCCAGCAGTGCGGCGGAGTCGAGGGCCAGCAGGTCGAAGGCGACGAGCGAGGCGGGCGTGCGCTCGGCGAGGGTACGGACCCGGGAGTCGGCCGGGTGGATGCGCTCCAGCAGCTCCTCGAAGTGCAGCCGGCCGTCATGGGCGATCACGATCTCGCCGTCGACGACACAGCGCCGGGGCAGCTCGGCCCGGGCCGCCCGGACCACCTCGGGGAAGTAGCGGGTGAGCGGCTTCGTGGTACGGCTGGCGATCTCGATGTCCTCGCCGTCCCGGAAGACGATGACGCGGAAGCCGTCCCACTTGGCCTCGTACTGCATGCCGGCGGGGATGTCCGTCACCAGCTTCGCGAGCATGGGGGAGACCGGGGGCATGACGGGCAGGTCCATGTCCCGATCCTGCGGGCTGCGGACGGTTCCCGCGCGCCGGGACGGCCGGGCCCGCCGCCCTTCCGGCGCGCGGCGGCGCCGCACCGTACTTACCGTGGAGCCATGGCCGGAGCCGGAGCTGTCGAACTGGATGTCGCGGGGCGCACGGTGCGTCTGTCGCACCCCGACAAGACGTATTACCCGGAACGCGGCTTCACCAAGATGGACGTCGCACAGTACTACCTCGCCGTCGCCGAGGGGGTGCTGCGGGGCCTGCGCGACCGGCCCACCACCATGCAGCGCTTCCCCGACGGTATCGAGGGCGAGTTCTTCTACCAGAAGCGGGCGCCCAAGGGGATGCCGGACTGGCTGCCCACGGCCCGGATCACCTTCCCGAGCGGGCGGTTCGCCGACGAGATGTGCCCCGGTGAACCGGCGGCCGTGCTCTGGGCGGCCAACCTGGGGTGTCTGACGTTCCACCCCTGGCCGGTACGCCGCGGGGACACCGAGCACCCCGACGAGCTGCGGATCGACCTCGACCCACAGCCCGGCACCGACTTCGCGGACGCCGTCAAGGTCGCCTTCGACCTGCGCGAGCTGCTGGCGGAGCACGGGCTGCGCGGCTGGCCCAAGACGTCCGGCGGCCGTGGAGTGCACGTCTATGTGCCGATCCGGCCCAGCTGGACGTTCACCGAGGTCAGACGGGCCGCGATCACCCTGGCGCGGGCGCTGGAGCGGCGGATGCCGGATCTGGTGACCTCGGCGTGGTGGAAGGAGGAGCGCGGCGAGAAGGTCTTCGTCGACTACAACCAGATGGCCCGCGACCGGACCATCGCCTCCGCCTACTCGCTGCGCGCCCGGCCCCGGGCGACCGTCTCCACCCCACTGCGCTGGGACGAACTGTCCGACGCCACCCCCGAGGACTTCGATCTGCGCACGGTCCCGCCGCGGTTCGCCGAACTCGGCGACGTACACGCGGACATGGCGGACCACGCCTTCGGCCTGGACTCCGTCCTGGAACTCGCGGACCGGCAGGCCGTGGACGAGGGGCTCGGCGATCTGCCCTATCCGCCCGACCACCCGAAGATGCCGGGGGAGCCGTCCCGGGTCCAGCCGAGCCGGGCGCGCAAGCGCTGAGGGCGGGGCGGTCCGGCGCGCGCCGCCGGTCGGTGCCCCTGGCGGTCGAGCGCCGCGACGCCACCGCGGCGACGGGCTCCGGCAGGCGTCCCGGTGCGCCGACCCGAACGGTCGTACCCGCGGCGGCCGCCACCCGACCGGACCGGCCTCGCCGTTCGCCCGGCGGCAGGGCGTCCGCCTGCCCGCCCCGGCGTGCGACCGGCCCGCCGTGGCGGGACCATTCGCAGGTGGCGCACGACAGGAACGCACCGGAGGCGAGCCGCCCGTGAACGCGTCCGGGATCGACTACGCGGCGGTCTTCCAGGCGCTGCCGGGCGCAGTGCTGCTGCTCACCCCGGAGTTCGAGATCGCCGACGCCAACGAGGCCCTGCTGCGGCGGGCCGGCCGGGAACGCCACCAGCTGATCGGCCGCGTCCTCTTCGATGTCTTCCCCGACAACCCCGGGGACCCCGACGCCACCGGCACCCGCAATCTCCGGGCGTCCCTGGAACGGGTGCTGGCCACCGGCGCACCCGACACCATGGCGCTCCAGCGCTACGACGTCGAGGCGCCCGGCCGGCCGGGCGTGTTCGAGGAGCGCTACTGGAGTCCGGTCAACGCACCGGTGCTGGACGCGGACGGGCGGGTGCGGCTGATCGTGCACCGGGTCGAGGAGGTCACCGGGATCGTCCGGGCCGCCGCCGGCGACCGGGACGGCGACCGGCAGCGGATGGCGGCCGAGCTCTACACCCGCGCCCAGGAACTGCAGGGGGCCAACGAGCGGCTGCGGCGGGCCCACGCCCGGGAGCAGGAGGTGGCGCTGGCCCTCCAGGAGGCGATGCTGCCCGCGCCGCCGCCCGTCGGGCACCACCGGGCCGCCGTGCGCTACCGGCCCGCGACCGGTGCGCTCCATGTCTGCGGCGACTGGTACGACCTGGCCGAACTGTCCGGCGACCGGATGGCGGTGGCGGTCGGCGACGTGGTGGGCCACGGCCTGTCCGCCGCCTGCGTCATGGGCCAGCTCCGCAGTGCGCTGAGCGCCGCCGCCCGGGTCGTGGTCGGCCCGGCGCGGGCCCTGGAGGTGCTGGGCATCTACGCGCGCTCGGTGGACGGCGCGGAATCGACCACCGCGGTGCAGACCGTCGTCGACTGGACCACGCACACCATCACCTACAGCAGCGCGGGCCATCCCCCGCCGGCCCTGCTGCACACGGACGGCACGGTCGAGCTGCTGGACCGGGCGACCGACCCGCCACTGGGCGCCCGGCCCGAGCATGTGGACCGGCCCGAGGCGCGGGTGGCCTTCGACGAGGGCGCCGTACTGGTCCTGTACACCGACGGGTTGATCGAGCGCCGCCGCGAGGACATCGACGTCGGTCTGGGGCGGCTGACCGCCGCGCTCACCCGGCACCGGGCCGCCGATGCCGAGTCGCTCGCCGATGCGCTGCTGGCGGAGCTGCTGCCGCCCGGCGGTGCCACCGACGATGCGGCCCTGGTCATCGTCCGGCTCTGACCAGCCCGTTCACCACATCACTTTGCCGATTCATTGCCACTACTGGAGCAATTCTTGGGGCCGTTGGAGTGGCTCTCCGCCGTGTCTGCGGGGATTCCGGCGCGGCGCGGTACTCATCGATTGTCACATTTCCTGCCACACAGGAGAAATGCAATGCGCAAGTTCATAGGCCGCTCCGTGGCTGCCGCGGCGATCGCCGCCGCCGCCGTCGTCCCGCTCGCCGGCGTGGCTTCGGCCGCGTCCCAGGAGTCGGCGTCACAGTCCCAGGACCGCCACGGTCGCCACCACCACCGTCACCACTGCGACCACCACCGTGGCTTCGGCAACGACGGCTTCGGCCGTGGCGGCCGTGGCTTCGGCCGTGGCTTCTTCGGCTTCGGTGGCTTCCCGTTCGGCCTGCTGGGCATCCTCTGACCGGCAGCAGTACGGTCGGGGGGGGGGGGCCCCGGGGGGGGGGGGGGCGGCGCCCCACGCGGCCGGGGGCGCGGGGGCGGGGGGGCGGGCCCCCCCGCCGCCCGGGCGAGGGGAGGGGGGGGGC